>NZ_JADBRS010000003.1:84514-323634 GCF_014930775.1 Enterobacter cloacae complex sp. P38RS | reverse complement strand
TCAGTTGTAAGTGTCTACCATGTCCCCGAACAAGTGTTCACTATGTCCCCGGACCGTACACCCTGTGGGAGAGGGGAAGCAGAACCCCTTCTCCCTATGGGAGAAGGAGGGCCGATCACCGACGACGATAGTTTTTCTGCGCCGTATTCACCTTATACAGGTATCGGCGGGATTCCGCAGACGGGTGGCGGGTGGTGAGGGTGGAGTAAACATCCCCCGGCGCCATGCTGTTGATGATGTTCGCAGCCTGCACTTTGTCATTCGAGAAGACGCGCAGCACGCTGCCCGCGCCGCCGTTATAGGCGGTGATCACCGCATAGCGACGCGACGTCGGGTTATCAATTCCGCCGAGATAGACATTGTTCAGCATCGCCAGATAGGCCGTGCCGGTATCAATGTTGCTTTGCGGATCGAACAGATAGCTGCGGCTCGGCGTGCCGGATTTCCCCTGCGAGCGGAAGACGTCTTTACCGGCGCTGTGCTGGACAACCTGCATCAGCCCCAGCGCGTCGGAACGGCTCACCGCGTACGGGTTGAACGAGGATTCGGTCTGCATAATCGCCAGGATCAGCGACTCGTCCACGCCATACTTACGCGACGCCTGACGCACCATGCCCAGATACTTATGCGCACGCTTGTCGAGGTGGTTCGGGACAAGGTTAATGGTAACGCTGTAGATAATCTTCAGGCCGTTAGAGCGGCTCTTCAGGCGCGTCTGCAGCAGGTAGTCGGCAAATTTCGTGGCGCGACCTTCCCAGCGGATCGGCTGTCCGGTCTGGTCGACAACCTGACCGTACAGGAACGGCTCTTTCGAAATGGTGATGTCGTCCGCATCGGAGTAGAGATCGATAGATCCCGGATCGTCACCCATCAGCAGGGTTTTGACGATCGCCTGACGCAGCCGTGCCGCAGGGTCGGTGCCTGCGATGGTCTCAATGGTGATCGTACCCTCATCAAAGTTGATGTGGCTACGGGTCAGATAGGCGTCGGTGTACTTAACGTAGTCCTTCGGTCCGGCAATAAGAACTTCGTTAAATCCCCATATGTTCTCGATGTTATGGGCAAACTGCCCCATCAAAATGTCAAAACCGTTGGTGTCCTTGACCCAGGCTTCATTGTAATCATCGCCTTTTTTGGACGAGCACGAGACCAGCAACGGCGCAACAAGGGCTAGCGCTAAAAGTTTTTTCATCATTCCGGGAGTGCGTGTTGTGTTTGCTTTAACGGCGGGGTTTCACCCGCACGCTGTTATTTTTCCGGCGGCGTATAGCCTTCGATGTGGACGTCTTTGCCCTCGAACAGGAAGTTCACCATCTCCTGCTCCAGCAGCTTGCGGTGCTCCGGGTTCATCATGCTGAGCTTTTTCTCGTTGATCAGCATGGTCTGTTTTTTCTGCCACTGTCCCCAGGCTTCTTTGGAGATCTCGTTATAGATGCGCTTGCCCAGGTCGCCCGGGTAGAGCTGGAAATCCTGGCCTTCAGCGTCGCGCTGCAGGAAAGTACAAAAAATGGTTCTGGCCATACGTATTCCTCTTTGTGTTGCCGATGCTAAACCATTGCACCGGCACGTAATTGCTGTAACAGGCGCTCCACGGGAGCCGCCAGCCCGACTGATGGCGGTTGCGCTAAGTTATACCAGAGAGCGGTGCCTTCATCCATGCAGGAGGTGAATGAGGACACGGGAAGCCACATCGGTACTATATCCAGATGGAAATGGCTGAAGGTGTGGCGAAACGCGGTCAGCTGCGTCAGGGTATCTGCCGCAATGCCGCGCTGTTTAAGCCATTCACGCAGCAAGTTTTCATCTTCAAACTGTGGGAAGCAGTATAGACCACCCCACAGACCGCTCGGCGGGCGCTGGGAGAGGAAGACCTCGTCACCGTGCTGCATCAGCAGCATATAGCCGGTGCGCTCCGGCAGCGTCTGTTTGGGTTTCTTACCCGGATACTGCGCCCATGACTGGTTGGCATACGCTACGCAGAGGTTGTTCACCGGGCAGAGTTCGCACTTCGGTTTTGAGCGCGTGCAGACCATCGCGCCGAGATCCATCATCGCTTGGTTAAAACGCTCTACGCCCTTCGCCGGGGTGACCGCTTCAGCGATCTCCCACAGGCGTTTTTCAACGTCTTTCTTACCCGGCCAGCCGTCAACGGCGTAGCAGCGTGCGAGCACGCGCTTCACGTTGCCGTCGAGGATCGGGAAATGCTTGCCTAATGAAAGGGAGAGGATCGCGCCTGCGGTTGAACGTCCGACGCCGGGTAAATCGGCCACCTCGTCGAAGGTTTCCGGGAATTTACCGTTGTGGCGGGTGGCGACCTGCTGCGCGGCCTTGTGCAGGTTGCGCGCGCGGGCGTAATAGCCCAGCCCGGTCCACAGGTGCAGCACTTCGTCCAACGGCGCGTTTGCCAGGTCGGTGACCGTCGGGAAGCGTGCCATAAAACGCTCGAAGTAAGGGATCACGGTGGCGACCTGCGTTTGTTGCAACATCACCTCGGAGAGCCATACTTTGTAGGGCGTTTTTTCAATTTGCCAGGGCAGGGTTTTACGCCCGTATTTGTCGTACCAGTCCAGCACCTGGGCTGAAAATTGAGAGGCTTGCATGGTCATCGATTCGCATAATCAGGGACGCAGATTGCAGCACAGCGTCAATCTGCTGTAAACCGGATCTTTCCCATGCTTGCATAGAAGCCTTAACTTTGGATAATGCCCGTTTCCCGAACATTCTCACAAGCAGACAACTCTTTTATGAAAAACGACGTCATTTCACCGGAATTTGATGAAAACGGTCGCCCGCTGCGCCGTATTCGCAGCTTTGTCCGCCGTCAGGGCCGCCTGACCAAAGGGCAGCAACACGCGCTGGACAACTACTGGCCGGTGATGGGCGTTGAGTTCAGCGAGCAGCCGCTCGACTTTACCGAGCTGTTTGGCCGCGACGCGCCCGTCACGCTGGAGATCGGGTTTGGTATGGGCACCTCGCTGGTCACTATGGCGAAAGCGCGCCCGGAGCAGAACTTCCTCGGCATTGAAGTACACTCCCCGGGCGTCGGTGCGTGCCTGGCAACGGCCCACGAAGAGGGCGTTGAGAACCTGCGCGTGATGTGTCACGACGCGGTGGAAGTGCTGCACAAAATGATTCCTGACAATTCTTTGAACATGGTTCAGCTCTTTTTCCCTGACCCATGGCACAAAGCGCGTCATAATAAACGCCGTATCGTTCAGGCACCGTTTGCCGAGCTGGTGAAAAGCAAGCTCAAGCTGGGCGGCGTTTTCCACATGGCGACCGACTGGGAACCTTATGCGGAACACATGCTGGAAGTGATGTCGTCGCTGGACGGGTACAAAAATCAGTCCGAGAGCAACGACTACGTACCGCGTCCGGAATCGCGTCCGGTGACAAAATTTGAACAGCGTGGCCATCGTCTTGGTCACGGCGTATGGGACTTAATGTTCGAGAGGGTGAAATAATGGCAAAGAATCGTAGCCGTCGTCTGCGTAAAAAGATGCACATCGAAGAATTCCAGGAAGTGGGCTTCTCCGTCGCCTGGCGTTTCCCGGAAGGCACCAGCGTTGAGCAGATCGACCAGGACGTTGATGCGTTCATCAACGAGGTGATCGAGCCTAACAAGCTGGCCTTCGACGGTAGCGGCTACCTGGCATGGGAAGGTCTGATCTGCACCCAGGAAGTGGGCAAATGCACCGAAGAACATCAGGCCCTGGTTCGCAAATGGCTTGAAGAGCACAAGCTGGAAGATGTCCGCGTGAGCGAACTTTTCGACGTTTGGTGGGACTAATAAAGCAGTAAGCGGGCCAGCATTAGCTGGCCCATTTTGTCTGAGGGAGTGTTTAAGATGCGCAAAACGTTGCTGGCTGTTGCTTTGATGGCAACCGGATTCACCGCCCATGCGGATTATCAATGTAGCGTCACCCCGCGTGATGACGTGGTGTTAAGCCCGCAAACCGTGCAGGTCAAAGGCGAGAACGGCAATCTGGTGATTACGCCGGAAGGGAACGTCACCTTTAACGGCAAACAGTACAACCTGACTGCCGCACAGCGTGAGCAGGCGAAAGATTATCAGGCCGATTTGCGTACCGCGCTGCCATGGATTAATGAAGGCGCCCTGACGCGCGTCGAAAAGAGCCGCGTCGCGCTGGACAAAATCATCACTAAAGAGGTGGGGGAGAGCAGTAATATGCGCTCCCGCCTTACGGAGCTCGACAAGCAGCTCAAAGAGCAGATGAACCGCATTATCGAGACGCGCTCTGATGGCCTGACGTTCCACTATAAGGCGATCGATCAGGTCCGTGCTGACGGCCAGCAGCTGGTGAACCAGGCGATGGGCGGCATCCTGCAGGACAGCATCAACGAGATGGGCGCCAAAGCCGTGCTGAAAGGCGGCGGTAACCCGCTGCAGGGCGTGCTGGGCAGCCTGGGCGGCTTGCAGACTTCCATTCAGAACGAGTGGAAGAACCAGGAAGATGATTTCCAGCAGTTCGGCAAAGACGTGTGTAAACGCGTGGTGTCGCTGGAAGACAGCCGGAAGGCGCTGGTGGGGACGCTGAAGTAAGTTCCCCTCACCCTATCCCTCTCCCTTTCAGGGAGAGGGCAGGAGTGAGAGTTGCAGCATTTGCAGCGTCTCAAAGATCCTCTCTAGCCCACCTCTTCGTATCCCAGAGTTCGTTGTTCCAGAAAACGAATAATTTCCATCCCCATACTCTGCCAGCCTTTCCCTTAGCCGGCAGAACGGGATGCGAAATCCTGAATCAGCCTTCAGGAATCTTCGGCGAGGAACAGCTCAAGAAGGGAGTTTAAGAACAGCTTGCCCTGCTCGGTGATCTGCCAGCATTCCTCACTCTCGGTGAGATACCCCTTTGCCAGCGCTTCGTCAATCTGCGGACGAATCACCGATTCCGCCAGGCCAGTGTACAGCGAAAACTCCGCGCGCGGCGCGGCTTCCAGCAGGCGGAAACGGTTCATAAAGAACTCAAACGGCTTATCCGCCGCCTCAACGTCGTGCTGACGCTCAAGGTAGCGTCCTTCCATAAATCCGCGCGGGTGGCGGGTTTTGGCGGTGCGAAGGATGCGACCATCCGGGAAGGTCACCTTGCCGTGGGCGCCGCAGCCAATCCCCAGATAATCACCAAAACGCCAGTAGTTCAGGTTGTGCTGACACTGGAAGCCCGGCTTCGCGTAGGCGGACGTTTCATACTGCTGATACCCGGCAGCGGTCAAAAGCGTGTGGCCCTGCTCGAAGATATCCCACAGCGCGTCGTCATCCGGCAGCACCGGCGGGCGCGAGCCAAACAGCGTGTTCGGCTCAATGGTGAGCTGATACCACGACAGGTGCGGTGGATTCAGCGCAATGGCCTGGCGCAGATCGTCCAGCGCCTCTTCCAGCGACTGATCCGGCAGGCCATGCATCAAATCGAGGTTAAAGCTGCGCAGCCCAAGCCCCGTTGCCAGGTTCGCCGCGCGCTTCGCCTCTTCCGGGCCGTGAATGCGACCCAGACGCTTCAGCTTCGGCTCGCTAAAGCTCTGCACGCCGATGGAGATGCGGTTCACGCCCGCGCGCTGATACTCGACAAAACGGTCGGCCTCAACGGTGCCAGGGTTGGCTTCCATCGTAATTTCCGCATCCGCCGCCAGGTTCAGGCGCGCACGCACGCCGTCCAGCAGCGTCTGCATTGCCGGGCCTGACAGCAGGCTCGGCGTACCGCCACCAATGAAAATGGTCTTAACTTCACGTCCCTGTGCGTACGGCACATCGGCGTCCAGGTCGGCCAGCAGATGCGCGACGTAGTCATCGTGCGGCACTTCGCCCTTCAGCGCGTGCGAATTGAAATCGCAGTACGGGCATTTCTGCACGCACCACGGGATATGAATATAAAGACTCAGAGGCGGCAAATTAGCCATTACGCAGTGCTTCCAGTAACAGTTTCAGCGCGCGTCCACGGTGGGAAATCGCACTTTTCTCTTCGCGGGTCAGTTCCGCAGCGGTTTTGCCCTCGGTCGGGACAAAGAAAATCGGGTCGTAGCCAAAGCCGCCGTTGCCCGCCGCTTCACGGGTAATCACGCCCGGCCAGCTGCCGTGACAGACGATCGGCGTCGGGTCTTCTGCATGACGCATGTAGACCAGCACGCAGTGGAACTGCGCGGTACGCTGTTCGTCGGGAACGTCCTTCAGGGCCACGAGCAGCTTTTCCAGATTCTGCTGGTCGGTGGCGTCCACCCCGGAATAGCGGGCGGAGTAAATCCCCGGCGCACCGCCGAGAAAATCCACGGCCAGACCGGAGTCGTCGGCAATCGCGGGCAGGCCGGTTACCTGCGCCGCATGGCGCGCTTTCAGAATGGCGTTTTCGATAAACGTCAGGCCCGTCTCTTCGGCGGACTCCACGCCCAGCTCGGTCTGAGCCACCACGTCCAGCCCAAAATCATTTAATAGCGAGGCCAGCTCGCGCACTTTACCGGCGTTACCGGTCGCGAGAACAACTTTCTGCATGGTTTAGTCCTGTTCTGTCAGAGCCGCGACTTCCGTCGGGATAGATTGCGGATTAAGGATTTTTACCTGTTTATGCCGCCCAAGTTCACCTTTTTCAATGATGACCTGGCTTTTGGCGACGCGAAACTGTTTTGCCAGATATTTGGTCAGATGCGCGTTCGCCTGGCCATCGACCGGTGGGGCGGTGATGGCGACCTTTAGCTCGTCGCCATGCAGCCCAACAATACTGTCACGGCTGGCTTTCGGCTGAATATACAGCCGTAAAACCAGCCCGTCGGTGCAGGTGCTTACTGCACTCATAGCGCCATCCACAGCCCCGGCAGCAGCATATCGCCCGTAGACTGGAGCAGTTCGGCGATCCCCATGTTGATCACATAGAGCAGCAGCACCAGGATCATCGGGGAGAAGTCGATGCCGCCCATGGACGGAAGCAGGTTACGGATCGGACGCAGCAGCGGCTCGGCCAGCTGAATCAAGGCATACTCTACCGGGCTACGTCCCTGGCTTACCCAGCTCATGATCGCCATCACCAGCAGTACCCAGAAGATCAGCAAACCGACGGTTTTGATCAGAATCAGGACGGCGGCAATCCAGATAATCGGCTGGAAGGTGATAACCATAAACAGCACGATGGCTTTGAGCACGCTCAGAATAAACGCCACCAGCAGCGAAGCGCTGTCGATGGGGCCCATGGCCGGGATAATACGGCGCAGCGGTCCGACAACAGGTTGCGTGATTTTCACGACAAACTGGGAGAACGGATTGTAAAAGTCACAGCGGGCCCACTGCATCCAGACGCGCAGCAAAAGCGCCATCGTGTACAGCTCAATGACCGTTGAGAGCAGGAAAGTCAACGTCTTCATGGCGTTCCTCAGGTTTCCTTATTATTTGGTGTAGTCGCGCGCACCGAAAATGGCTGTGCCGATGCGCACCATAGTGCTGCCTGCCGCGATGGCGGCTTCCATATCATCCGACATGCCCAGTGAAAGCGTGTCTACCGTTTCATAGCGCGCTTTAAGCGCCTCAAATGCTACAGCCATTTGCTGTGCCACGGCAAACTGCCTTTCATAACTTGACTCAGGTGCCGGAATGGCCATCAGCCCGCGCAGGGTTAAGCGCGGCAGGGCGGCCACCTCTGCGGCCAGCGCATCCAGCTCGCTCAGCGCAATGCCGGACTTGCTGTTTTCATCACTGATGTTGATTTGAATCAGCACGTTAAGCGCAGGCATCTCCGCCGGGCGCTGGTCGCTCAGACGGGAAGCAATACGCAGACGGTCGATGGTATGGCACCAGTCAAAGTGCTCTGCTACCAGACGGCTTTTGTTCGACTGCAGGGGACCAATAAAGTGCCATTGCAGATCGGACGTCTCCTGCTCCTGGAAGTAGCGAATTTTATCCACTCCTTCCTGCACGTAGTTTTCGCCAAACGCCCGGTGACCTGCAGCAATCGCTTCTGCGATGGCGCTCGCAGGCTTGGTTTTGCTGACTGCAAGCAACGTAATTTCTTCTGAAGCACGGCCGCAACGCGTTGCAGCGGCTGAGATTTTGTCCCGGACCTGTGCCAGGTTATGCGCAATGTCGTTCATTTTCCGAGGAGTAGTCTATGGATGTGGAAGAAATTGTGGCCCTTAGTGTAAAGCATAACGTCTCCGATCTACACCTGTGCAGTGATTCACCACCGCGCTGGCGCAGATTGGGCCGCCTTGAGCCGGCCCCGTTTCCGCCGCCGGATGTCGGGGCGTTGCTAAAGGCGTGGCTCAACGACGAACAGCAGGGCGCATGGTGGGCAAACGGGCAGGTCGATTTTGCCGTGACGGTCGCAGGAGACCAGCGTCTGCGCGGCAGTGCGTTTAAGCAGATGAAGGGCATCTCCGTTACCCTGCGGCTGTTGCCGCGTTCCTGTCCGCAGCTCCCTTCGCTTGGGGTGCCGCGCGCTATTCCCGAACTGTTGTCCAGCGACAACGGGTTGATTCTGGTAACGGGAGCGACCGGCAGCGGTAAATCCACCACGCTGGCCGCAATGGTCGACTTCCTCAACCGCCATACTGACGGCCATATCCTCACGCTTGAAGATCCGGTGGAGTTTATGTACCAGAGTGAACGTTGCCTGATTCAGCAGCGGGAGATAGGCCAGCACAGCCCGTCATTTGCAGAGGCGCTGCGCAGTGCGTTACGCGAGGACCCGGACGTTATTTTGCTGGGGGAGCTGCGCGACAGCGAAACGATCCGCCTGGCGCTGACGGCGGCGGAGACCGGGCATCTGGTGCTGGCGACGCTGCACACGCGCGGGGCAGCACAGGCGATTGAACGGCTGGTCGATACGTTCCCGGCGCAGGAGAAAGATCCGGTGCGTAACCAGCTGGCTGGCAGCCTGCGGGCAGTGCTGGCGCAAAAGCTGCTTCCCGATCTTCAGGGCGGGCGCGTCGCGCTGTACGAGCTGCTGGTAAACACCGCGGCGGCGGCGAATCTGATTCGTGAGGGGAAGACGTGGCAGCTGCCCGGCATCATTCAAACCGGCCAGCAGGCGGGAATGCAGAACTTTGACCAGAGCCTGGCGGAGAGACGGGCACAGGGGCGGCTGTAGACCCCTGCGTTAAAAGCCCTGTTCGAAGTAGCTTTCAAGGATTATAACGGCTGAAGCGGAGTCTACGCTGCCTTTGTTGAGCGCCCGGAAGCCACCGTGTTCAAACAGGCCTGCACGCGCTTCGACGGTGCTGAGACGCTCGTCGTGAAGCTTCACGGAGACGCCAAAGCGGCCATGGATTTTATTGGCGAATTTACGCGCGCGGGCGGTAAGCGGTTGCTCGGTGCCGTCCATGTTCAGCGGCAGGCCGACAATCACGTCGTCCGGCTGCCACTCTTTGAGCAGGCGCTCAATCAGGTTCCAGTCCGGCGTGCCGTCGTTAGCTTTCAGCGCCGTGAGCGGGCGAGCGGTGCCCGTGATCCGTTGACCCACGGCGACGCCGATGCTTTTGGTGCCGAAGTCGAAGGCGAGAAGGGTGCCGCTCATTACGCGTGCCCCGCTACGCCAGGCATGGTCAGAATATCAATGCCAATCAGCTTTGCCGCGTCACGCCAGCGATCGGCAATAGGGGTTTTAAACAGAATATTCATGTCCGCAGGTGCGGTAAGCCAGGCGTTATCGAGGATCTCTTGCTCAAGCTGGCCTTTCTCCCACGACGAATAGCCCAGCGCCACCAGCACTTCGGAAGGCTGCTCAGCGGTGCCCAGCGTTTCAAGCACGTCGCGCGAGGTGGTGATCACGGTGTTATCGGAGATGCGAATGCTGGAAGAGAATACCGGCGGGGTATGCAGGATAAAGCCGCGATCTTCGGCAAGAGGTCCACCCAGCATCACCGGTTTATCAAGCCGGATTTCCGGCAGGCGCGCTTCAGCCGAGATTTTCAGCTTGTCCAGAATCCCTTCAACCTGCAGGTTTTCCAGCGGTTTGTTGATGATAATACCCATCGCGCCGTCTTCATTGTATTCACAAATATAAACCACGGCGCGGCGAAAAATCGGATCCTGGAGAGCAGGCATGGCAATAAGAAAGTGATGCTGTAAATTCATTGTCAGAGGTACTGTTTCCTGGTTTAAAAAGCGACAGCGCCCAGTATGGGGATAAACCCAGGCGCTGTCACAGTTTATTTCTGTAAACGTTTTTCGATAGCGTCCATCAGCATTCCGGTGATCGAGATCGGGAACTCCGCTTCGATTTCGCGAATGCAGGTTGGGCTGGTGACGTTAACTTCAGTCAGGCGATCGCCGATGATATCCAGGCCAACGAAGATCAGGCCTTTGGCTTTCAGCGTTGGGCCAACGCGGCGGGCAATTTCCCAGTCGCTTTCGGTTAGCGGGCGCGGCTCGCCGCGGCCACCTGCCGCCAGGTTACCGCGGGTTTCGCCACCCTGTGGGATACGCGCCAGGCAGTAAGGCACCGGCTCACCGTCCACGACCAGCACGCGCTTATCGCCATCTTTGATCGCTGGAATATAGTTTTGCGCCATGCAGTAACGCGTGCCCAGCTCGGTCAGCGTTTCGGCAATCACGCCAATGTTCGGGTCGCCTTCCTTCACGCGGAAAATAGACGCGCCGCCCATGCCGTCCAGCGGCTTCATGATGATGTCGCCGTGCTTCTGCCAGAATTCTTTCAGCTGCGTTTTGCTGCGGGTGACCAGCGTTTCCGGCGTCAGGTCAGAGAACCAGGCGGTGTAAAGCTTCTCGTTGCAGTCGCGCAGGCTCTGCGGCTTGTTGACGATCAGCGTCCCTTTCTCTTCGGCACGCTCAAGGATGTAGGTGCTATAGATGTATTCGGTGTCAAACGGCGGATCTTTACGCATCAGGATGACGTTGAGGTCGGCCAGGGCAATGTCCTGCTCGGTGCCGAATTCGTACCATTTATCGTAGTTCTGCTCGACGTTAACGATGCGGGTGCGTGCGCGGGCTTCACCGTTGATCAGATAAAGATCGTTCATCTCCATATAGTGGAGCTCATAGCCACGACGCTGCGCTTCCAGCAGCATGGCGAAGCTGGAATCTTTCTTGATGTTAATGTTTGCGATGGGATCCATCACGATGCCGAGCTTTATCATGTTCTTCTCCGTTAATACTTCAACCCAGATCGCCAAACCGTACCTGTAGCGCGGTTATGGCCGTGAGTGCCGTTGTCTCAGTGCGCAGAACGCGAGGTCCCAACAGAATATCAGTAAACTGGTAGCGCGCCGTCATCGCAATTTCGTCCGCCGACAGGCCGCCTTCGGGGCCAATCAGCAGGCGTACGCGCTCAACGGGCAGCGGCAGCGTATTGATGCTGGCGCTGGCGCGCGGATGAAGATTGAGCTTCAGCCCGCTATCCTTTTCTGCACACCAGTCCTCCAGATCCATCGCCGGGCGGATCTCCGGAATACGGTTGCGGCCGCTCTGTTCGCAGGCCGCAATGGCGATTTTCTGCCACTGCTGGATCTTTTTGTTCAGACGTTCCGCATCCAGTTTAACGCCACAGCGCTCGGAAAAAAGTGGCGTAATGAGGCTTACACCCAGCTCAATGGATTTTTGAATGGTGAACTCCATCTTTTCTCCGCGCGACATCACCTGCCCAAGGTGGATGTGCAGCGGCGATTCACGGTCGTCCACTTCGCCGCGCAAGACATTCACATGCACGCTTTTTTTATCCGCCCGCGTGATTTCCGCGTCGAAAACCTGATTAGAGCCGTCGAACAGCTGTATTGCCTGGCCAGCCCCCATGCGCAGCACGCGACCAACGTGGTTAGCGGCGTCGTCAGACAGGACGATCTCGCGGCCTGCGGTAATCAGTTCTGGGTGGTAAATGCGGGGAATGCGCATAGTCAAAAATTCCATATGTCATGCGGTATAAGCGAATTGCCGTAGTGTAGGTTAGCTCTTTTGCGCCTGGCAAGCCCGCTGGACGTAAGGGTTATGATTCCCCTGGACCCTGGCAATGCGTTCGTCGCGCTGGCACTCCCACTCCGTCACCGGGTACTGCTTGTCCCAGGCGTTGAATAACTGCGTCTGCTGGCGGGAGAGGTTGAGGTCGTAACGGTCGCGCATATAGAAATAGGTGCGGGCAATGCTGCCGCGCGCGCGGGCAGGCGGCTCGGCGACTTTCTCTTTAAAATCCACCTTCATTCCACACTGGCCGTACTGGCCTTCGCCACCGTTCCACTGGCTGTACATGAAATTGCCGCGGTCACCGTTCACTTCACCCACGGCGGGCTGCAGGTTATGCATATCGCTTTCCATCTGACGGTAGACAGGATCTTTAGAACAGTTTTTACGTCCGCCATCCTGCCAGCACTGGCGCTGGTGGCCAAACTGCCAGGCCGGAACGACATGCTCCCACTCGATGCGGCTGGCGCGGTTTTCGTTTTTACGCACCTTATAGCCGCAGGATTCGAGGTCAACGACCCCTTTTTTGCCCTGCCAGTTAATTTTGCAGCCGCAGTAGAAATCGCCCGGCACATCGGCGTTCACCTTCACGCCTGCTGCCTTGGCCTGGGAAAAACTGTTGATACCGTCGGCCAGGGCCTGACCGGAAAGCGCCGTCGCCAGAAAAGCGACCGCGAGAGAAACATTACGGGACATCTTACACTCCGTGTCAAAACGAGCCCGCAACGTAACGAATGTTGTTCCTGTATGCAATCAGTCAGATCAGGAAAGTTCCTGAAAGTTCAGGTGATTACTCTGCAATCAGCGGTTCGCCGCATTTGAGGCAGCGGTAGGTCGCCTCGCCGCGCACCACGCGGTTATGGCGGCGGACGGTAAGCTGGTGCTGCTGACACTGGCAGCGATAGGGGAAGGTATTGCGGCGTACCGATTCCAGCTCGAACTGATGGGTACGGCGCGCCGGAACGCCGAGCACCGCCTCCATCATCCATTTCCACTCTTTTCCATGCGGCGCGACGCGGCCAAAATGCTTCCATACCAGAAGGTGCGCCAGCTCGTGCGGCACCACTTCTTCAATAAACGCCTGCTGGTTTTCCATCATCAGCACCGGGTTCAGGCGGATCTCGTACGATTCCAGCCAGGCGGTGCCGGCTGCGGTGCCGCGCTGCTGATAGACCAGCTTCGGTTCAGGGTAATTGCGGCCGAGTTTCAGATTCGCCTGGGCAAGTTTTTCCCGCAGGCTGCGCATAACGGCTTGCTGAATGGCGATGGGGAGACGGGGAGCTTTCATAGGGGCAGAGCATAAAGCGGGAAGCGGGGAGGCGCAAGAGGCGCCTCCCGCAAGAGGATTAGTCGTGGGCGCCGATTTCGCGCAGCGGACGACCTTTCATCAGGTTACGTTCAATATGTTCCAGAGAAACATGTTTGGTTTCTGGAACCAGCCAGATGGTCAGCACAATAAAGAAGATATTCAGACCGGCGTAGACCCAGAAGGTGTTGGCATTGCCCAGGGTGTTGAGCATGGTCAGGAACGTTGCGCCGACGATCATGTTGGCAATCCAGTTGGTTGCGGTAGAGCAGGTGATACCAAAATCACGCCCTTTCAGCGGCTGGATTTCAGAGCACAGTACCCAAATCAGCGGACCGGCGCTCATCGCAAACCCGACGATAAACATCAGCAGCATACCCACCGCGAAGTACTGGGCGGTTGGGGAGTGGATGCCCACATGCATCATCGTACCGAGAACGCCCATACCCGTCGCCATCACCAGGAAGCCCAGGGTCAGGGTTGGCTTACGACCCCAGCGGTCCACCAGGCCGATGGCGATAAAGGTCGCCAGCACGTTGGTCAGGCCCACAATAACGGTGCCCCACATCTGCTCGGTGGTGTTGGTGTAGCCCGCCAGTTCAAAGATTTTTGGCGCGTAGTACATGATGACGTTCATCCCGGTGAACTGCTGCATCACCTGCAGCAGCACGCCGAGGAACACCGCCCGACGGAAGTTGCTGTTCTCTTTAAACAGCGCCCAGCCGGACTGTTTTACCTTCAGGCTTTCGCGGATCTCTTCCAGCTCGTTTTTCGCTTCCGCGCTGGTATCGCGCAGGCGGAGCAGCACGCGTTCGGCATCAACGAAGCGACGTTTGGCGGCAAACCAGCGCGGGCTGTCCGGCAGGAAGAAGACGCCAATCAGCAGCAGAATAGCCGGGATGATGATCACGCCGAGCATCCAGCGCCATGCGCCGCTGTAGCTGAACGCGGTATCGGACAGGTAAGCGCCGAGAATACCGATGGTGATCATCAGCTGGTACATGGAAATCATGCTGCCGCGGATTTTCTCCGGCGCTATTTCGGAGAGGTAGAGCGGGGCGGTGTAAGACGCCACGCCCACCGCAAGGCCCAGCAGCACGCGGGAAAGAATAAGCACTTCAACGTTAGGGGCGGCAGCGGAGAAGAGCGAACCGGCGACGAAGAGGATCGCACCGATCATCAGGCTCTTTTTGCGTCCGAGCTTGAAGGAGAGCCAGCCGCTGCCGACGGCCCCAACGGCCGCACCGAACATCATGGAGCTAACCACCCATTCCTGGGTATGCGCGTTAATCTGGAATTCGTCTGCGATAAAGGGAAGAGCGCCGGCAATGACGCCGATATCCAGGCCAAAGAGTAATCCTGCCAGGGCGGCGAGGAAGCAGACGAAGAAAGTCATCGCCTTGTTGGACGTACGCCCCTGTTTTTTATTGTCAGGCATTATGCCCTCCAGTTGGGTTATCAGTTTTATTGATGATAAGGGTAGGTGAGCGACCCGTAAAAATATGTGAGATTAATCACAATAGTGTAATCGGTTACACTAACGTGCAACCGTAAAAATTATTAAAGCTTTGAAAATATAGAGGTAAACGAGGTGATGCGCATCGCGTTTGTTTGAATTTCAGACTTAACTGAAAGGAAATGTAACAGCAGAAGAAAGGCGAACATGCAAAGAGATTATTCTGAAAGCGGAGTGGTGCCGGTGCGGTGTAATCGCTTTCAGTTGTGCGGCTTTAGCCGCCACCCGACATAAAAAAAGCCAGCACAAAGGCTGGCCTGTTTAATACTCTCGGCTGTCGATTACTTCAGACCGGCAGCCTCACGCAGCAGAGCGGCTTTGTCGGTTTTTTCCCATGGGAAATGTTCACGACCAAAGTGACCGTATGCAGCGGTTTCCTGGTAGATTGGGTGCAGCAGATCCAGCATCTGAATCAGGCCGTATGGACGCAGGTCGAAGAACTCGCGCACCAGCAGGGTCAGCTGTTCTGAAGGCACTTTCTCCGTGCCGAAGGTTTCCACCATGATGGAGGTTGGCTCAGCCACGCCGATAGCGTAGGAAACCTGAATTTCACAGCGGTCAGCCAGGCCGGCAGCAACGATGTTTTTCGCCACATAACGTGCAGCATACGCGGCAGAACGGTCAACTTTAGACGGATCTTTACCGGAGAACGCGCCGCCACCGTGACGCGCCATGCCGCCGTAGGTATCAACGATGATTTTACGACCGGTCAGGCCGCAGTCGCCCATTGGGCCGCCGATAACAAAGCGTCCGGTTGGGTTGATGAAGAATTTGGTTGCTGAGCTCAGCCATTCGGTTGGCAGAACCGGCTTGATGATCTCTTCCATCACTGCTTCCTGCAGGGATTTCTGATCGATCTCTTCGGCATGCTGGGTAGACAGCACCACCGCATCAATACCGACGATTTTGCCGTCGTCGTACTGGAAGGTGACCTGGCTTTTCGCATCCGGGCGCAGCCACGGCAGGGTGCCGTTTTTACGCACTTCAGCCTGACGCTGCACCAGACGGTGTGCGTAGGTCACAGGTGCTGGCATCAGCACGTCGGTTTCGTTGGTTGCATAACCGAACATCAGGCCCTGGTCGCCCGCGCCTTGTTCCAGCGGATCGGCACGGTCAACGCCCTGGTTGATGTCCGGAGACTGTTTGCCAATCGCGCTCAGTACCGCGCAGGAGTTGGCATCAAAGCCCATATCAGAATGTACATAGCCGATCTCACGCACCGTGTTACGGGTGATCTCTTCGATATCAACCCATGCGCTGGTGGTGATCTCACCGCCAACCAGAACCATGCCGGTTTTGACATAGGTTTCACACGCTACGCGCGCTTTAGGATCCTGCGCCAGGATCGCATCCAGCACCGCATCGGAGATTTGGTCAGCAATTTTATCAGGATGTCCTTCTGATACGGACTCGGACGTAAACAGGTGTTTTGCCATGTTTTATTTCACCTAAGAGGAATTTGGTTAGCTCAAGCTGCTGTGTGGAATAGCCAAAGGAGATAATTCTACCAAGGCCTGCAGGTTTTTGACACTGGCAGTATGAGTGTTAATCAGTATAGATGGATTAACATCTGGATGGCTATTTTAGGTCACTTCTTCGCCCGATTTCCAGTTTTTTTTGATTCATCTCTCACTGCGTTGAAATGGCTGCTGGAAATTTTTCCTGACGCTGCTGGCAACACGCGTATTTTTGTTTTGCTTTTTAGCCCCCTTCTCGGTATAAAACGCGGCGCGCGGCTCATATAAAATCAGCGCTCGATGAATACATCGTGTCGCCACTTCCAGCCGGGTTAAGCAGTGAACTTTTAGCTTTGGCTTGGGGTCCGTTTCATCAGAGGCGGCCGTGGAGGTGATACGAGATAATGAACCATCGTTTTCCGCTAATTCAGCGCTGCCGTTCTGGCGCGCCATTGATTCCCGCAACCCGCATTTCTAGTCTGCAAACCTGCCGATGTTATACCCATCTCGGCGCTTCTCAGGATTCAAGGGCCGGTTACGCTCTGTGAAAACTGAACAAGGGCGCTCTTGTTAATACAAGAGTTTTCTCGTGGTTTCGCCGAACCTTGTCATACAGAGTTCGGATACGTGTTTTACAATGATATGAATAAGAAACCGGTCGCACGGTCTGGATTTCAGCATACTCTGCTGGGAAACGGAGCCGTTTATGGGTTGTTATCGCCGTATAACGCTGCGATAGTAGTCAACTGTTTTACACTTAATACAAAGAGTTGAGGTTCGCTATGTCTGACGACATGTCTTCTTTTTCGCCTTCGTCAGCGGGCGAACAGGGTGTACTACGTTCTATGCAGGAGGTTGCGATGAGCTCCCAGGAAGCCAGCAAGATGCTGCGCACCTACAATATTGCCTGGTGGGGCAATAACTACTACGACGTCAACGAGCTGGGCCACATCAGCGTCTGCCCGGACCCGGACGTCCCTGAAGCGCGCGTGGATCTCGCTAAGCTGGTGAAGGCCCGTGAAGCTCAGGGCCAGCGTTTGCCTGCACTGTTCTGCTTCCCGCAGATCCTGCAACATCGCCTGCGTTCGATTAACGCCGCCTTCAAGCGCGCGCGTGAATCCTACGGCTATAAAGGCGACTACTTCCTGGTTTACCCGATCAAGGTGAACCAGCACCGCCGCGTAATCGAATCCCTGATCCACTCCGGCGAACCGCTGGGACTGGAAGCAGGCTCCAAAGCGGAGCTGATGGCGGTTCTGGCGCACGCGGGCATGACCCGGTCGGTGATCGTCTGTAACGGCTATAAAGACCGCGAATACATTCGTCTGGCGCTGATTGGCGAGAAGATGGGCCACAAGGTCTATCTGGTTATCGAGAAAATGACCGAAATTGCCATCGTGCTGGAAGAGGCCGAGCGTCTGAACGTTATTCCACGCCTTGGCGTGCGTGCGCGTCTGGCGTCGCAGGGTTCCGGTAAATGGCAGTCCTCCGGCGGTGAAAAATCCAAGTTCGGCCTCGCGGCGAACCAGGTGCTGCAGCTGGTGGAGATCCTGCGCGAGCGCGGTCGTCTGGACAGCATTCAGCTGCTGCACTTCCACCTCGGCTCGCAGATGGCCAATATCCGCGACATCGCCACCGGCGTGCGTGAATCCGCGCGTTTCTACGTTGAGCTGCACAAGCTTGGCGTTAATATTCAGTGCTTCGACGTGGGCGGCGGCCTGGGCGTGGACTACGAAGGGACCCGCTCGCAGTCCGACTGCTCGGTGAACTACGGCCTGAACGAATACGCCAACAACATCATCTGGGCGATTGGCGATGCCTGTGAAGAGCACGGCCTGCCGCACCCGACGGTGATTACCGAATCTGGCCGCGCGGTTACCGCGCACCATACGGTGCTGGTGTCTAACATCATCGGCGTCGAGCGCAGCGAAATCACCGAAGCGACGCCTCCGCAAGATGATGCCCCGCGTTCCCTGCAAAGCATGTGGGAAACCTGGCAGGAGATGCACGAGCCGGGCACGCGCCGTTCCCTGCGCGAATGGCTGCACGACAGCCAGATGGATCTGCACGATATTCACGTCGGCTACTCGTCAGGCACCTTCAGCCTGCAAGAGCGCGCGTGGGCGGAGCAGCTCTATCTGAACATGTGCCATGAAGTGCAGAAACAGCTCGACCCGAGCAACCGCGCGCATCGTCCGATTATCGACGAGTTGCAGGAGCGTATGGCGGACAAAATGTACGTCAACTTCTCCCTGTTCCAGTCGATGCCGGATGCCTGGGGTATCGACCAGCTGTTCCCGGTTCTGCCGCTGGAAGGGCTGAACCACGCCCCGGAACGTCGCGCGGTGCTGCTGGACATCACCTGTGACTCTGACGGCGCGATTGACCATTACGTTGACGGTGACGGTATCGCAACGACGATGCCAATGCCGGAGTACGATCCGGAGAACCCGCCAATGCTGGGCTTCTTTATGGTGGGTGCGTATCAGGAGATCCTCGGCAACATGCACAACCTGTTCGGCGATACCGAAGCGGTTGACGTGTTTGTCTTCCCTGACGGCAGCGTCGAGGTTGAGCTGTCCGATGAAGGGGACACCGTGGCGGATATGCTGGAATACGTGCAGCTGGATCCGAAAAAACTGCTCACCCAGTTCCGCGACCAGGTGAAAAACACCGGTCTGGACGATGCCTTGCAGCAGCAGTTCCTGGAAGAGTTTGAAGCGGGTCTGTACGGGTACACCTACCTGGAAGACGAGTAGTAAAACCTCCCTCTCCCGGTGGGAGAGGGTTGGGGTGAGGGCATCAGACCGCACAATGCCCTATACTCACTTGAACCCGTATGAATTAACGGCGATAATTCGCCCCAATATGCGATTTACGAATCAATCCCTTCCTCGTCGGGTTTAACGACGCGGAGGGGATTTTTTTTCATCTGTTTTTAATGTATCGACGTTAAAAGAGGTCAGGACATGAGCACTTTAGGTCATCAGTACGATAACTCTCTGGTATCTAACGCGTTTGGTTTTTTACGCCTTCCAATGAACTTCCAGCCGTACGACAGCGACGCGGACTGGGTGATCACCGGCGTGCCGTTCGACATGGCAACCTCCGGTCGTGCGGGTGGACGTCACGGCCCGGCGGCAATCCGTCAGGTTTCCACCAACCTGGCCTGGGAGCACAACCGCTTCCCGTGGAACTTCGACATGCGCGAGCGCCTGAACGTGGTGGACTGCGGTGACCTGGTGTACGCCTTCGGCGACGCGCGTGAGATGAGCGAAAAGCTGCAGGCGCACGCCGAGAAGCTGCTGGCGGCCGGCAAGCGCATGCTCTCCTTCGGTGGTGACCACTTTGTCACTCTGCCGCTGCTGCGCGCTCACGCGAAGCACTTCGGTAAAATGGCGCTGGTGCACTTCGATGCGCATACCGACACCTACGCGAACGGCTGCGAGTTCGACCACGGCACCATGTTCTACACCGCGCCGAAAGAAGGCCTGATCGATCCGAACCACTCCGTGCAGATCGGCATCCGTACCGAGTTCGACAAAGACAACGGTTTCACCGTGCTGGACGCTGGCCAGGTGAACGATCGCGGCGTGGACGATATTCTGGCTCAGGTTAAGCAGATCGTCGGCGATATGCCTGTATACCTGACCTTCGATATCGACTGCCTGGATCCGGCGTTTGCACCGGGTACCGGTACGCCGGTTATTGGCGGCCTGACGTCAGACCGCGCCATCAAGCTGGTGCGTGGCCTGAAGGATCTGAACATCGTTGGAATGGACGTGGTGGAAGTGGCGCCAGCCTATGACCAGTCCGAGATCACCGCGCTTGCCGCGGCGACCCTGGCGCTGGAAATGCTCTACATCCAGGCCGCGAAAAAAGGCGAATAAGCCTTACGCGCTGATTGCTGCTGCGCGACGCATGCGCAGCAGCAACATTCCCCCGGCAAGCAGGGTGATTACCTGCGAGACGACCAGCACCGAAAAGCCTGAGCTGACCGACCCTACCGACCTCATCACCATCCCCATCAGCAGCGGAATAAACGCCGCGCAGATATTGCCGATCCCGTTGATAATGCCGTAAGCGCTGCCCACCGCTTCCCGCGCGGCGTGATGCTGGATCACCGCCGGAATAGCCGCCCCCTGTAGCCCCCAGAAGATATTCGCCGAGAGCATAAACAGCGCCAGCCAGGCAGGCTGATGGCTGAGCATCAGCGCGACCACGGACAGCGCCGTCAGCGCGCCGCCCACCACAAACAGCATTGGCGCCTGTTCCGGGCGCATTCTGTCGAGCAGCACCCCGCCGAGGAACTTCGAGCCCAGACTCAGCAGGAAGGGAATGGCCGCAAGCATGCCCGTGGCGTGCAGCGAGAAATGATGCTCGTCGCGCAGCCACGCGGGCAGCCAGGCGCTGCTCCCCCAGAGATAGCTCAGAGTGGCAATCTCCACCAGCAGGATCCACCCGAGCAGCGGCGTTTGCCAGGCCAGCGAAAACGTCTCTGTAAAGCCCGGTTTTTTGATTTTCTCCGCACCCCGCGGCGCGGGCAGGAAGCGCCAGACAAGGCCGCCACCCAGCACCAGATTTAATACCGCCAGGGCATAAAACGATCCGGCCCAGCCGAGATGCGCCATCAGCCACGTCACCAGCGGAAAGCCCACGGCCAGCCCGAGCGAGACGCCCAGCGCGGTCACGGCGTTGGGTTTGCCGATCTCCTGCGCGCTAAAGTGATCGCTGATGAAGCGCGTTTTCAGCGAAAAGAGCGGCCCCTCAGCGATCCCCAGGATCGTGCGCGCGACGAGCATGCCCATCAGCGATCCGAGCAGCGGTGAAATGGCGCATACCGCTGCCCACATCGCTATGCTGCTCAATAATCCCTGTCGATAATGGAGTCTGCTTTCAATAACTGGAGTTAATAATAAAGCTGAAAATCCATAACCCAGCAGAAAACAGGTCATAAGCATTCCCTGTAACATTCTGTTTTCATTTAGCTGAAAATGCTGAGCAAATTCCGGGTTTAAAATCATTACAGAAATATTCACCCGGTCAACGTAGGAAATAATAATCAGTAATAACAATGCCACTGTGCCTTGCCATCTTGCCGTCATAACGCCTGCCTTATGTTTTCGCTTATTTCTATTTTTATGCGCGTGATTGTCACGTGGGTAAAATGGTTCACCTGTGAAACTCATTGTTTATTAAAGAAAAAATAAAATTAAGTTTCACAGATGAAACACCATGTTTTTCACTTCTTTTATTTTTAAGGAACAAAAAGAAAAGAAGTCAATCACTGTTTATTAAATTTTAAGGCCATCTATAAATCGTATTCTTTCACACCGAAATAATGAAAATTTCATATCGCTGCATTTTTTCGTGATCCTTTGCACACTTAGTTAATTAATTGCCGTTTGATTAACAAATTCGTCACATTACGGCTTGACGAAACATTCATCGCTTTTATATTGACCGTATTAAATAAGAAACAGAGTTTCATATATGAAACAAAAGCCTGGAGGATCGTGATGAGCTGGATAGGCGTATGTGACGCAGAACAAGTACAGGAAGATTTCCCTTTTAGCGGCAACGTCGACGGTAAAGAGATCGGCGTGTATTTGATTGACGGTGAATATTACGCGCTGGAAGACGTATGCCCCCACGCCTATGCCCTGCTGAGCCAGGGCTTCGTGGAAGACGGCAAGGTGGAATGCCCGCTGCACGAGGCGGTATTCGACGTCAAAACCGGTCAGTGCCTGCACGGCCCCGGCGGGCGCAACCTCAAACGCTACCCGGTTCGGGTTTTTGAAAACCAGATTCAGATTACCTTCGTCGAGGAGACCGTGGCATGAGCGACACCCTGAACTACAACCCGGCGCTGCCGGAAAGCCGTCAGTTTGCCCCACCGGCTGAGGGCGGTAACGGTGCGATCCATAAGCCGGGTGATTACCAGAACCTTATCTGGCAGACCCGCAGCCGCGAGCCGGAAAGCTGGGAAGTGAACCTCATCGCCACGCTGGAAGATCTCTTCGAGCAGGGAGTTGAAACTTTACCGGAGCTGGTGAACGGGCTGAACGCGGTGCGCATGCACGATCAGCAGGGCGAGCCGTGGAGCGAGGCCAGCTTCCAGGCATTCTTACAGGTTAACGGCTACTGAGGGCAACGCGATGACGACTACCGTACAACACTATCTCGATAAAGGTCTGCGCGGCCTCTGGTATCCGGTGCTGGCGAGCTGGGAGGTGCAGTCTGCACCGGTGGGCATTACCCGCCTGGGCGAACAGATTGTGGTCTGGCGCAACAAAGACGGCCAGGTGCAGGCGCTGGAGGACCGCTGTCCGCACCGCGGCGCGCGCCTGTCGATGGGCTGGAACCTTGGGGACCGCATTGCCTGCTGGTATCACGGCGTGGAGGTCGCGGGCAACGGCGAGGTGAAAGACGTGCCCGCCGTGGACAAATGCCCGCTGGTCGGCCAGCAGTGCGTGCGCAGCTACAACGTGCAGGAGGCGCACGGCGCAATTTTCCTGTGGTTTGGCGTCACCGCGGACCAGCAGCCGGACGAGCTGACCTTCCCGGACGAGCTCGCCGATACGGACAGCTTCAGCAACTTCCTCTGCACCGCCGCGTGGAAATGCAATTACCAGTACGCGCTGGAAAACGTGATGGACCCGATGCACGGCACCTATCTGCACTCCTCGTCGCACTCGATGGCGGAAGGGGATCGCAAGGCCGACATGGTGCTCCAGCCGACCAAAACCGGCTTTATCTTCGAGAAGAAAGGGCAGAGCGGCGTCAACTTTGACTGGGTGGAGCTGGGCAACAGCGGCACCTGCTGGATGCGCCTCTCCATTCCGTATAAGAAGCGTTTCGGGCCGGGCGGCCACTTCTTTATCGTCGGCATGGTGGTGCCGGAAGATAACGACAACTGCCGCGTCTTCTTCTGGCGCATTCGCCGGGTGCAGGGCTGGCAGCGCGACATGTGGCGCTTCATGTACCGCAACCGTCTGGAAAAACTGCACTGGGAAGTGCTGGAGCAGGATCGCGTGGTGCTGGAAAGCCTGGCGCCAAACGCCCGCGACCATGAATACCTGTATCAGCACGACGTCGGCCTCTCGCGCCTGCGCCGCATGATGCAAAAGGCCGCCAAAGAGCAACTGGCGATGCGCGAAGAACAGCAGGGAGCCGCCTGATGAACGGGCTGCTGAGCGGCAAGCGCATCGTCATAACCGGCGCCGCGCGCGGGCTGGGCTTTCACTTTGCCAAAGCCTGCGCGGAGCAGGGCGCGGCGGTGGTGATGTGCGACATCCTCAAGGGCGAGCTGGCCGAAAGCGCCCACGCCCTGAGCGAGCGGGGCTATGCGATCGAATCGCATGTTATCGATCTGGCCGATCCACAGTCCATTGAGCAGGTGTTCAGCGCGATTGGCGAGCAGGGTCAGATCGATGGCCTGGTGAACAACGCGGCGATGGCGACGGGCGTCGGCGGCAAAAATATGCTCGATTACGATCCGGATCTCTGGGATCGGGTGATGAGCGTCAACGTCAAAGGCACCTGGCTGGTGACGCGCGCCGCGGTGCCGCTGCTGCGCGAGGGCGCGGGTATCGTGAACGTTGCGTCCGACACCGCGCTGTGGGGCGCGCCGCGCCTGATGGCCTACGTCGCCAGCAAGGGCGCCGTGATTGCCATGACACGCTCAATGGCGCGCGAACTGGGAGAAAAGCGTATACGCATTAATGCCATCGCGCCGGGGTTAACCCGCGTCGAGGCGACCGAATATGTTCCGGCCGAGCGCCATCAGCTCTACGAGAATGGCCGCGCGTTAACCGGCGCGCAGCAGCCGGAAGACGTTACCGGCAGTATAGTCTGGCTGTTAAGCGATCTGTCGCGGTTTATCACCGGGCAGCTGATCCCGGTCAACGGCGGTTTTGTCTTTAACTAAGGTGTAGCGATTATGGCAAACGATCAGGAAGTGAAGTATCTGGTGCCGGGGCTGGAGCGCGGTTTACAGCTGCTGTTGGCCTTTGGCGAGCAGCATCGCGATCTGACCTTTGCCGAGCTGCACCGGCTGGTGGATATGCCGAAGGCGACCGCCTATCGCGTGGTGCAGACGCTGGAGTACATGGGCTTTCTGGAGCGCAACGCGCGTACCAATACCTTTTCGCTGGGCATGAACGTGCTGCGTCTCGGCTTTGAGTACATCGCCTCGCTGGACGTGGCGCAGGTCGGCCAGCCGGTGATTGAGCAGCTGCGCGACGTCAGCCAGTGCAGCAGCCATCTGGCGATCCGCGACGGGCGCGACATTATCTACATCGCCCGCGTCAGCGCCGCCGGGTCGCGCATCAATCAGGTCAGCATTGGCACCCGCCTGCCGGTGCACTGCACCTCGCTGGGCCGCATGTTGCTGACCGATATTTCCCGCGCCGATTTCGAACAGTTGTTCCCGCACGAGCGCCTGCCGGGCAACACGCCGGGGCAGCTTCACGACCGCGAGGCCCTGTGGCAGATGGTGCAACAGGACAAAGCCCGCGGGTTTGTCATCGGAGAATCCTTCTTCCGCCACGGCATCTCCTCCATCGTCTACCCGGTGTATGACCGAAGCGGACGCGTGGCGGCGGTGGTCAGCATTCTGGTGCCGTCGGAAGAGATCCCGCAGACCGACCGCGAGCGTCTGCAAAACGAGGTTCGCCTCGCGGCGGATAAAATTTCTGGCTTCTTAGGCTATTTGTCACAGGCCAGCTAAATCAGTGAGTTAACGTCAGGCGCTTGACTGCGTCGGGCATGTTTTACGCCCAATTTGGGCCAGATGAGGCAACGAACGATGAGTGTAACCGGAATTGAAAAGCTGGAATTTGGCGTGGAAGACCTGACGCACTGCGCCAAATTTATGCGTGATTTTGGCCTGACGGGCGATGCCAGCGGCCAGCGTTTTACCACCCTGAGCGGCGCGCGCGTGGAGCTGAACCCCATCGACAGCCCCGACCTGCCGCCGGCGTTTGAAGCGGGCAACACCCTGCGCCGCATGACCTGGGCGGTGGCCGCACAGTCCGATCTCGACGCGCTGCGCCCGAAGCTGGCGAGACAGCCCGGCTTTCGCGAAGTGGGCGACGCGCTGGAATGCCTCGATCCGAACGGCATGACCCTGCGCGTGCAGGTCAGCCAGCAGACCGACGTGGAGCTGAACGTTGAGCCGATCAACCAGTGGGGCGATGCCCGCCGTATCGACACGCCCAGCCCGGTTTACGATCGTGCGCAGCCGATCAACGTCGGGCACGTGGTGTTCTTCGTGGAGGAGCTGGCGGCGGTGGAGAAATTCTACCGCGAGGTGCTCGGCTTCCAGGTTTCGGACCGCTACATCAACCGCGCCGTGTTCCTGCGCTGCGGGGCGCGCGGCGGACATCACAACCTGTTCCTGCTGCAACTGCCGAACCGCAAGCGCGGCCTCAACCACGTGGCCTTCACCGTGCGCGACATCCACGAGGTGATCGGCGGCGGTATCGCGATGAATAAAAATGAATGGAGCACCTTTATCGGGCCGGGCCGCCATCCAGTGTCGTCGGCCTATTTCTGGTACGTCAATAGCCCGACCGGCGGCGCGTTTGAGTATTACACCAACGACGACTATCTGACGGAAAACTGGCAGCCGCGCGAGCTGGAGCACTCCCTGGTCTCCTTTACCGAATGGGCGGTAGAAGGCGGGATTGACCACGACACCCGCCGCCAGCAGAAAAAGCCGGAGGCGGTATGACGTCGCGCATTGTCATTATCGGTGGCGGTCAGGCGGGCGGCTGGGCGGCGAAAACCCTGCGCGACGAGAGCTTCGACGGCGAGATCTGCGTGGTGGCGGAAGAGGAGTGGGATTTCTACGAACGTCCGCCGCTGTCGAAAGCGTCTCTGCTGGAGCCGGACGCGGCGCTCCCGCGGCTGTTTAGCGAAGAAGCACAGCAGGCGCTGAACCTGACCTGGTACCGCCCGCTGCGTGCTGAATCAATCGATCGTGAAGCGAAAACCGTGCGTTTAAGCAACGGCGAACGCCTTAGTTACAACATTCTTCTAATGGCCACCGGCGGGAGGGCGCGCCTGCCTTCACCGGCGTGGGCGGCGCATCCGCAGGTCTACACTCTGCGCCACTGGCAGGATGCGCAGCGCCTGAAGGCGCGTCTGGCGGAAAGTAAAAAACTGGCGATTGTCGGCGGCGGCTGGATCGGCCTTGAGATTGCAGCTTCCGCGCGCAAAAGCGGCGTAGCGGTCACGCTGTTCGAACAGCAGCCCGCGCTGTGCATGCGCTCGGTGAGCGGCGAGGTGTCGCAGCGCTTAGAGGTCATCCACCGCGAGCAGGGGGTGGCGATCCGTACCGGCTGCGGCGCGCTGGAGCTGGAGGACGATAACGGCCTGCCGGTTATCCACTGCGACGGCCAGCGTGAAACCTTTGATGCGGTGGTGGTGGGGATCGGCGTCGATCTCAATCTGGAGCTGGCGCGCGATGCGGGACTTCGCACCGTGCGGGGGATCGTGGTGGATGCCCAGGGACGGACGTCCGATCCGTTCATCTTTGCCGCAGGCGACGTGGCTCAGCACCATCACTACGGCCTGTGCATTCAGTCCTGGGCCTTCGCCCAGAATCAGGCGGTGGCGACGGCGAAAGCCATGCTTAACCCCGATGCGCCAGGCTACGACGACGCGCCGTGGCTGTGGTCGGATCAATATCAGCACAACATCCAGATCCTCGGCATTCCGCAGCCGGGCAGCCGAACGATAGTGCGTGAAGAGGCGCTGTACTTCTCGCTGGACGACAACGGTCGGCTAACGCAGCTGGTGGCGTTCAACGATGCGCGCACCGTCAAGCTGGCGAAGCGCTGGATGGCCGCGGAGCGAGATTTATCGAATGTGCCGCTCGCCGACCCGGCTTTTTCACTGATGTCATTGCGATAGCTAACCCGCACCCGTAGGGGGAGACATGACCACATTAGAGACCAACACCGCGCCCGTCGAGGCGAGCGGTGAGGGAACCCGCACGCCTGAAAAAGCGGTGCGCTGGGCCATCCCGCTGTCGCTGCTGGCCTGCGTGCTGCTGGCCTTTTTCGACAAAATCAGCATCGCGGCGCTCTTTTCCGACACCCATTTCCAGCAGGCGATGGGCATCGATTTTGATACCACGCGCCTCGGCATTCTGATGAGCGCCTTCCTGCTGAGCTACGGCTTTTCGTCGGTATTTTTGAGCGGTTTAGGCGACAAAATCGCGCCGCTGCGCCTGCTCACCGGGATGATGGTGGTGTGGTGCGCGCTGATGGTGGCGATGGGCTTTACCCATAACTACACGCTAATGATCGTCCTGCGCATCCTGCTGGGCGTGGCGGAAGGACCGCTGTTCCCGCTGGCTTTCGCCATCGTGCGCCACAACTTCCCGCAGCATTTACAGGCGCGCGCCACCATGCTCTGGCTGCTGGGCACGCCGGTCGGCGCGGCGATTGGCTTCCCGCTCTCCCTGTGGCTGCTGAACACCTTCGGCTGGCAGAGCACCTTCTTTGTCATGGCAATGCTGACCGTGCCGGTGCTTATCTTTGTGCGCGTTGGCCTGCGCGGGATCCGTCTGGAAGCAAAACCCGGTACCTCGCAGGTGTCTCAGGACGAGCGGCGCGCGGCGCGGCGCGAGCTGTTTGTCAGCCCGCACTTCTGGATCATCTGCATCTTTAACATCGCCTTTCTGACCTACCTGTGGGGCATCAACGGCTGGCTGCCGGGCTATCTCATCAAGGGCAAAGGCATTCACCTGGAGCACGCGGGCTGGCTGTCGTCGATGCCGTTCATCGCCATGCTGGCGGGAGAGGTGATTGGCGCGTGGCTCTCTGACCGGGTCGATAAGCGCGCGGCGGCCTGCTTTATCTCGATGGCGGGGGCGGCGGTAGGCCTGGCGGCGGTGATGCACCTCGACACCCCGCTTGCCATCATCGCGGCGATGAGCTTCAGCACCTTTATGTGGGGCACCGGCGCCCCCAACATTTTCGCCCTGCTGGCGAAAGCCACCCATCCCCGGGTGAGCGCCACGGCGGGCGGCATCTTCAACGGGCTGGGAAACTTTGCGGGCGCGCTGTCGCCGGCGGTGATGGGCGCGCTGATCGCTTTCACCCACAGCATGGATTCCGGGCTGATTTTTCTGGCGGTGATGGCGGCGGTGGGCTGCGTCCTGTTACTGCCGCTGCTGAGACGTTACTGAGGAGAGTGTCATGACTGATTCAACCGTAACCAACAAAACAGGCATCAAACCCGACCACCTGACAATGGAAGAGTGGGTCGAGTCGCGCATCGCGCGCTTCGAAGGCCGTAAATACGACTGGAACGCGCTGAAGTTCCAGGCCGATTTTGACCCGAAATACCGCCGGGCGCAGATGCGCTACATCGGCACCGGGGCAACCGGCGTGGCGAACGACACCAATACCGTGCAGGCGGACCATTTTACCTTCTCTACCATGGTGCTGCCGTCGAAGTGCGAAGGGCCGCTGCACCTGCATGACGACGTGGAGGAGGTGTTCTTCATGCTCAAAGGGCAGATCACGCTGATGATCCAGGACGGCGACAACTACACCGAAACCGTGCTGCGCGAGCGTGACCTGATCTCCGTCCCGCCGGGCATCTATCGCGGCCTGTTTAACCACGGGGAAGAAGAGGCGCTGATGTGCGTCATGCTGGGAACCAACAAGCCGGAAATCCCGACCTATCCCTCCGATCATCCGCTCTCAAAAGTGAAGCGGAACTAAGGGGGCGACATGACGGCTTTTCGTGAACAGGGAAGCGGCATCCCGCTGATGCTGCTGCACGGGATCAGCTCTGGCGCTGCGTCCTGGCATAAGCAGATGGCGCTGAACGGTTTTCGCGTGCTGGCGTGGGACATGCCCGGTTACGGCGAAAGCCCGATGCTGGCGGTTGAGCGGGCAAACGCCGGAGATTACGCCGACGCGCTGGCGGCGATGCTCGACCGCGCAGGCGTCTGGCAGGCGGTACTGGTGGGCCATTCCCTGGGGGCGCTGGTGGCCAGCGCGTTTGCGGCGAAGTTCCCTGAACGCGTCATTCATCTGGTGCTGGCGGACGCCGCGCAGGGCTACGGTAATGCCGCGCCGGAGCAGCGAGAGCAGGTCTGGCGTAATCGCGAGCAGCAGATGGCGCTCGGTGGCGACATCCTCGCCCAGACCCGCGCCGCGAAGCTGCTGCGCCCCGGCGCGCGCCCGGACGATATCGCCACCGTCGCGGCGGGCATGCGCAGGCTGCGCCCCGAAGGCTACCTCGCTGCCGCGTGGATGCTGGCGCATGACGACATTCACGGCTGGCTTAAGCGTTACGCCGGTCAATTTGAAGTCTGGTGCGGCGAGCAGGACGCGATAACGCAGCCCGAGCTGGTACAGGGGCTGGCGCTGCGCTACGGCATGCCGTTTACCGCGATTCCGCAGGCCGGACACGCGAGCTATCTCGATAACGACGCGTTTTTTAATCAACAGCTTTTACGCATTAACGAAGAGGTGCGCGATGAATGCACACATTGACGGCCGCGTAGCGGTCGTTACCGGCGGTTCGTCCGGCATTGGCTTTGAAACGCTGCGCCTGCTGCTGGGCGAAGGGGCGAAAGTCGCCTTCTGTGGCCGCGACCCGGACCGGCTCGCCAGCGCCCATGCGACGCTGCAAAACGACTATCCCGACGGGGAAATTTTCTCATACCGCTGCGACGTGCTGAACGCCGACGAGGTGCAGGCCTTCGCGGATGCGGTGAAGGCGCGCTTTGGCGCGGCGGATATGCTGATCAACAACGCCGGTCAGGGCTACGTGGCGCACTTCAGCGACACGCCGCGCGAGGCGTGGCTGCACGAAGCCGAACTTAAACTGTTTGGCGTCATTAATCCGGTGCAGGCGTTTCAGCCGCTGCTGGAACGGTCCGATATCGCCTCCATCACCTGCGTGAACTCCCTGCTGGCGCTTCAGCCGGAAGAGCACATGATCGCCACGTCGGCAGCCCGCGCCGCGCTGTTGAACATGACGCTGACGCTCTCGAAAGAGCTGGTAGGCAAAGGGATTCGCGTCAATTCCATACTGCTCGGTATGGTCGAGTCCGGCCAGTGGCAGCGCCGCTTTGAAAGCCGGGCGGATAAAAGCCAGAGCTGGCCGGAGTGGACGGCGGAGATCGCGCGCAAGCGCGGCATCCCGATGGCGCGCCTCGGCAAGCCGCAGGAGCCTGCGCAGGCGCTGCTGTTTCTCGCCTCACCGCTGGCCTCATTTACCACTGGCGCGGCGCTGGACGTTTCCGGCGGCTTTTGCCGCCATCTGTAAGGACGCATCATGAAAAAGGTAATGTTAATTGGTTATGGCGCCATGGCGCAGGCGGTGATTGAGCGTCTGCCCGCCGGCGTGGCTATCGGCTGGATCGTGGCGCGCGCGTCTCACCATGCCGCCATTCGCGACCAGTTTGGCGATGCGGTCGAGGCGCTGACCTCGCCGATGGCGTGCGCACAAACGCCCGATCTGGTGCTGGAGTGCGCCAGCCAGCAGGCGGTTGCGCAGTACGGCGAAGCGATTCTGCGCCGCGGCTGGCATCTGGCGGTTATTTCCACCGGCGCGCTGGCGGACAGCGCGCTGGAGCAGCGCCTGCTCGCGGCGGGCGGAAAACTGACGCTGCTTTCCGGGGCGGTGGCCGGCATCGACGGGCTGGCGGCGGCGAAGGAGGGCGGGCTTGAGCGCGTCACCTATCAGTCGCGTAAAAGCCCGGCCAGCTGGCGCGGCAGCTACGCCGAGCAGCTTATCGATCTTAACGCGGTCTCAGAGGCGAATGTCTTTTTTGAAGGGAGCGCCCGCGAGGCGGCGCGCCTGTTCCCGGCGAACGCCAACGTGGCGGCGACCGTGGCGCTCGGCGGCGTCGGGATGGATGAAACCCGCGTGCAGCTGATGGTTGACCCGGCAACGAAACGTAACACCCACACGCTGCACGTAGAAGGGCTGTTTGGCGAATTCCATCTGGAGCTGAGCGGGCTGCCGCTGGCGTCTAACCCTAAAACCTCCACCCTGGCGGCACTCAGCGCGGTGCGCGCCTGCCGCGAACTGGCCCTGAGCTGAGGAGTGACGATGGACGATCTGAAGATTTTTATCGGCGGCCAGTGGCGACGCGGCGGCGGTAACCCGATGCAGAGCCACTTCCCGGCTGACGGGTCGATCAATGCGACGCTGAACGCGGCAAACCTTGACGATCTGTACGACGCGATCGAGGCAGGCGAGCGCGCGTGGCGCGATCCCGTCTGGCGCAACAGCCTGCCGCACGTGCGGGCGAAGATCCTGCACAAGGTGGCGGATCTGATTGAGTCCCGCGCGGACGAGCTGGCGCAGATGCAGAGCCGGGATAACGGCAAGCCGCTGGCGGAGGCGCGCGGGCTGGTGATGAGCGCGGCGGGAACGGCCCGCTACTTCGCCGCCGCCTGCGAGCTGCTGGAAGGGGAGTTGCCCACGCCGCGCCAGCCGGATCTGCTGACGCTAAGCCGCTATGAGCCGCTCGGCGTAGTGGCGGCCATCACGCCGTGGAACTCGCCCATTGCCAGTGAGATGCAGAAGGTCGCCCCGGCCATCGCCGCCGGGAACGCGGTGATCCTCAAGCCTGCCGAAGCCACGCCGCTGATGGCGCTGGAGCTGGCGCGCATTTTTGAACAGGCCGGGCTGCCCGCCGGGCTGCTGAGCGTGCTGCCGGGCAAAGGCTCGGTGATTGGCGACGCGCTGGCGCGCCATCCCCGCGTGCGAAAAATTTCCTTTACCGGCGGCACCGCCACGGGCCGCCATCTGGCGCACGTGGCCGCGGAAAAGCTGATCCCAGCGTCGCTGGAGCTGGGCGGTAAATCCCCGATCATCGTGCTGGAGGATGCCGACGTTGAGCAGGCCGCGCGCGGGATCTGCTACGGCATTTTCAGCTCAGCAGGGCAGGCGTGCATCGCCGGGTCCCGGCTGTTTATCCACGAAAGCCTGTACGCGCCACTGATGGCGCGGCTGCTGGAATTAACTCGCGGGCTGCGCGTAGGGCACCCCTTCACCGACGGCGTTCACGTTGGGCCGCTGATCAATGAGAAACATCGCCAGAGCGTGCAGGAATACGTCGAGCTGGCGAAGCGCGAGGGGGGCCGGGTGCTGTGCGGCGGGGAGATCCCGGCGGATCCTGACCTCGCAAACGGCAGCTTCTTCCAGCCGACCATTATCGAAGGGCTGACGAACGGCGCCCGCGCCTGCCAGGAGGAGATCTTCGGCCCGGTGCTGGTGGCGATGCCGTTTCGCGATGAAGCGGCGTTGATCCGCGAGGCGAACGACTCGGTTTACGGCCTGGCGGCAGGGATCTGGACCCGCGACACCGGGCGGGCGCTGCGCCTGAGCGAGCAGCTGGAGGCCGGTACGGTGTGGATCAACACCTACAAAGTTTTTGCGATTTCGACCCCGTTCGGGGGCTTTAAAGAGAGCGGTCTGGGCCGCGAAAAGGGCATTCAGGGGCTGAAAGCCTGGATGCAGCAAAAGAGCATTTATCTGGCGACGGGTAACAGCGTCAACCACTGGTGCGACTGAGAAAGGGTGAGCAATGAGCGAAATGATAACCGTCGGCGACGCCATCGCCAGAACGCTGGAGCAGTATCAGGTTGAGGCCATCTACGGCGTCATCTCCATTCACAACCTGCCGATCGCGGACGCGATAGGGCAGCGGGGCAAAATCCGCTTCGTGCCCGCGCGCGGCGAGGCGGGTTCCGTCACCATGGCCGACGCCCACGGGCGGTTTTCCGGCCTCGGCGTGGCGCTGACCAGCACCGGCGCGGGGGCGGGGAACGCGGTAGGCGCGCTGGTGGAGGCGATGAACGCCTGCACGCCGCTGCTGCATTTAACCGGACAGGTTGAAAAGGCCTGGCTGGATGCCGACACCGGTTTTATCCATGAAACTCGCGACCAACTGACCTTCCTGAAGGCCAGTTCAAAACGGGCGTACCGCATCAGCAATGCCAGCCAGGCGATAGCGATTCTGCATAAAGCGATTCAGGAGGCGCAGACGCGGCCGTGCGGGCCGGTCTCCGTGGAAATCCCGATTGATATTCAGGGAGCTAAAATTCCGCTGTCTCTGGTGACCGCACCGGTGAAACCAGCTTCGGTTGCAGCCGTGGATCCCGCGATCGTGGATGCTTTATGGGCGCAGCTCAGGCAGGCTAAACAGCCGCTGCTGTGGCTGGGCGGCGGGGCGCTGGGAAGCGCTGACGCGGTGAAAAAACTGGCGGATGCGGGCGTGACGGTGATCTCCAGCACCCACGCGCGCGGCGTGCTGCCGGACGACCATCGTGCCAGCCTGCGGGCGTTCCACAATTCGCCGTCGGTAGAGGCGCTGATTGCGCAGTGTGATTTTACGCTGGTCGCCGGTTCACGCCTGCGCAGCAACGAAACCCGCTCCTGGACGCTGGAGTTGCCGTCTCCACGCGTGCAGATAGATATCGACCCGGCGGCGGCTAGCCGTAACTATCTGATGGATAACACGCTGATAGCCGACTGTTCAGCGCTGCTTGGCGCGCTGGCTGAAAAAGCGCAGGGCCGCGAGTGGGGCAACGCCCAGTGGGACGCGCAGGTGCAGCTGGTGGTCTCGCAGGCTGAACAGGGCCTGCGCGAGCAGTGCGGCGCCTATGCGAAGCTCAACGACGCCATTGAAAAAGCCCTGCCGCAGGACGGCCTGCTGGTGCGCGATATCACCGTTTCCGGCAGCCTGTGGGGCAGCCGCCTGTTCAGGGCTAACGGCCCGCTGATGAACATTCACTCTCTGGCCGGGGCGATTGGCATGGGGCTGCCAATGGCGATTGGTACCGCGATTGCTAACCCACAGCGTAAGGTGGTGGGGCTGGTGGGCGACGGTGGCCTGAGCCTGAATTTAGGCGAGCTGGCGACGCTGGCGCAGGAGAAAGCCAACGTGACGCTGCTGATCATGAACGACGGGGGCTACGGCGTGATGCGCGGCATTCAGGATAAGTACTTCGGCGGGCGACAGTATTATAACGAACTGCATACGCCGGACTTTACCCTGCTGGCACAGGCAATTGGCCTGCAGGCGTGGAGCGTTGAGCGGGCAGAGGATTTTGAAGCCGTGATGACGGAGGCGCTGGCGATGCCGGGACCGTCGGTAGTGGAAGTGCGGATGGGTCAGATTGGCGCGCTGAAGTTTGCCGGGCCGCCGCAGAAAACGCTTTACTAGCTGTTTTCCCTCTCCCACGGGGAGAGGGAGAAAACAGTAGTCCGGGTAAGGCGAAGCCGCCACCCGGCTTGTTTTATCAGAACACGTTAAACGGGTATTCCACGTAAGCGCGGATCTCGTCCCCGCCCACGTTATAGTCGCTGGCGTTGCTGGAGACGCGCAGCACGGAGTAGCGCAGTTTCAGCTTCAGATCTTTCGCCGGGCCGTCCTGCACCTGGTACTGGATCTGGTTAAACCACTCGTGCTCTTTGCCGTTGCTGGTTTCAGACGTCTTAATGTTGTCGCCGCGCACGTAGGCGGTGGTCCAGCTCAGGCCCGGCAGGCCGAGTCCGCCGAAGTCCAGGCCGTAGGATGCCTGCCATGAGCGCTCGTCTTCACCGTTAAAGTCAGACCAGTAGGAGTTCGCCAGCCAGATGGTGTTGCCGCCGTCACCCACGCCGCCCTTGTCGCGATAGCCGCCGTAGTTATAGCCGGTGCTGCCGCTGCTCTGCTGGTACGCCACTTTGAACGTGTGAATATCCCAGATGTAGCTCGCCGCCAGGCTCCAGATGGTGTTGCTGCGGCCCGTGTCGAGGCTGTCAGCGTAGCCCTGATCCAGACGCGAGTTATAGCCGTTAAAGTCGAGCACCAGCTGCTGCCCGGTGCTGAACGGCTGTTTGTAATTCAGCCCCAGGTACTGTTTGTTCATCACCTCTTCGTTATGAGAGGCGTATAGCGCGCCGCTGAACTGGTCGTTGAACTGGTAGCTTGCGCCACCGAAAGTCAGGCTTTTCAGGCCGCTGTCGTGGCGGTCGTCGCTTTTACGCTGCTCGTCGGTGAAATAACCGGCGTTCACTTCCAGGCCGTCGAGCTCTTTCGAGGTCAGCATGGCACCGGTGTAGCTTTCAAACAGCAGGCGGGAGCTGTCGGCGTTAACGATAGGCAGTTCAGGACGCTGGTTACCGTAGCTCAGCACGGTATTCGAGATCCGCATTTTGGCGGTAGCGCCAAATTTCGCTAAATCGGATTTGGCCCGGCCATCGTCTTCCTGTTTAAAGAAGTCGATACCGCCCGCGCCGCTCTTGCCGCGACCGCCGTCCAGGCGCACGCCGTACTGCGCGATGCCGTCCACGCCAAAGCCCACCAGCCCTTCGGTATAGCCGGATTCAAAGGTGGCGATGATGCCCTGACCCCATTCGGCTTTATCCTGCTGGCCCTGATGGTAGTCACGGCTGATATACGCATTGCGTAAAAACAGGTCTAAATGACTGTCGTCGATAAAACCCTTGCTGTCAGATTGCTGGCTTGCAGCGGCGGGTAATGCGGCGAATAAACTTAAAGCAATTAACGATAATTCTTTTTTCACGGAGGGAACGTCTCTGTCTTAATATATTAAATTGAATTACTGCGCGTTTGATAATTACCGGAAAGATTAACGATTGCAATAAATATGTGACCAGACGTTTCAGCCGGAAAGGGTAGATTTGACGGGGCTTTCAGAGGTGTTACCGATACGTGCGATTTAGTTAGCAATTCATGCGAAATAAAAAGGAGGCAAAATTGCCTCCTTCCAAAATTATTTAATTCCGTCAGCGGCCATTCGGTCGCGAATATGCTGTGCGCGCGCTTCTGAGGCCGGGTGATCGTCAAACATGGAGCTCTGGCGACCCGCTTCCAGTTTTGCCAGCTTTTCGAAGCTGGTGGCTAAACCGGATGGATTAATACCGCGTTTGCGCAACAGATCGTAGGAGTAGTCGTCCGCTTCGGACTCCTGACGCTGCGAGAACTGGGAGTTAACCAGTTTTTCACCTACGTCACCAAGCTGCGACTGGGACAGGCTGCCAACGATGCCGCCCGCAGAGGCTGCCGCCGCGCGAATGGCGTTGGTGCCTAAGGCAACCTGCATCCCTTTCTTCACGTGGCCGAGCGCAACGTGACCCATTTCATGGCCGATAACCGCTTCCACTTCGTTGTCGGTCATCATATCCATCAGCCCGCTGTAGACGCGGATACAGCCGTTAGCCATCGCGAAGGCGTTGACGTCTTTCGCCATGTAAACCTTGTAGTTCACCGGCTGGCCGTTGATGTTATCGCCGAGCGCGGAAGCAATCTTATTCAGACGCTGTGTGTAGGTACTGTCAGCCGGCGCAAGCGTGGCTTTTCCGTCCATATCTTTACAGGCCTGATCGCTCAGCGCTTTAACCTGCGCGTCGCTCAGGGAGTAGGCCTGAAAGGCTTCTGCACCTGAGGTCATCAGACCGTTAGAGTCCATATTCTGACAGCCGCTCAGCACGAGCGTTGTACCCAGGGCCAGCACTATTGCACGCATTTTCATGAGGTTGCTTCCGTACTCGTTAAACTGAATAAAATCCGAAAAGTGCCCCCGCAACGAAGCCGGGGCGGGATAAGTATAAGGAATATCTACAGGCGCGGGCGAGCAGATTGCGCAACATGCGAGCATGATCCAGAGATTTCTTAAGCTGCAAAAGAATGGTCCATGTACATGCCCTGCGGCTTGGGTTACATTGTTGGCACTTTTTTCCGGCGTAGCCCAAAACGCGCTGTCGTCAAGGGCATGGCCTTTAACAGTCCGATCTGGAGTTAAAATGTCCTCACGTAAAGAGCTTGCTAATGCTATTCGTGCGCTGAGCATGGACGCAGTACAGAAAGCCAAATCCGGCCACCCGGGTGCCCCTATGGGTATGGCTGATATCGCCGAAGTCCTGTGGCGTGATTTCCTTAACCACAACCCGCAGAACCCGGCATGGGCTGACCGCGACCGTTTCGTGCTGTCTAACGGCCACGGCTCTATGCTGATCTACAGCCTGCTGCACCTCACCGGCTACGATCTGCCAATCGAAGAGCTGAAAAACTTCCGTCAGCTGCACTCCAAAACTCCAGGTCACCCGGAAGTGGGCTACACCGCTGGCGTAGAAACCACCACCGGCCCGCTGGGTCAGGGCATTGCTAACGCTGTGGGTATGGCGATTGCCGAGAAGACCCTGGCGGCGCAGTTCAACCGTCCTGGCCATGACATCGTTGACCACTTCACCTACGCTTTCTTGGGCGACGGCTGCATGATGGAAGGCATTTCTCACGAAGTGTGCTCCCTGGCTGGTACCCTGAAACTGGGCAAACTGGTGGCGTTCTACGACGACAACGGTATCTCCATCGACGGTCACGTTGAAGGCTGGTTCACTGACGACACCGCCGCACGTTTCGAAGCCTACGGCTGGCACGTTGTGCGTGGTGTTGACGGCCACGATGCTGACTCGATTAAACGTGCAGTAGAAGAAGCTCGCGCAGTCACCGACAAACCGTCCCTGCTGATGTGCAAAACCATCATCGGCTTCGGTTCTCCGAACAAAGCGGGCACCCATGACTCCCACGGCGCACCGCTGGGCGACGCGGAAATCGCACTGACCCGTGAAGCACTGGGCTGGAAACACCCTGCCTTCGAAATCCCGTCTGAGATCTATGCTCAGTGGGATGCTAAAGAAGTGGGCCAGGCGAAAGAAGCGGCCTGGAACGAGAAATTCGCTGCCTATGCGAAGGCGTTCCCACAGGAAGCGGCTGAATTCACCCGTCGTATGAAAGGCGATATGCCGTCTGACTTCGACGCGAAAGCCAACGAATTCATCGCGAAGCTGCAGGCGAACCCGTCTAAAATCGCCAGCCGTAAAGCATCTCAGAATGCGATTGAAGCGTTCGGTCCGCTGCTTCCGGAATTCCTGGGCGGCTCCGCTGACCTGGCGCCTTCTAACCTGACCCTGTGGTCTGGTTCTAAGCCAATCAACGAAGACAGTGCCGGTAACTACATCCATTACGGTGTACGTGAGTTCGGTATGACCGCTATCGCGAACGGTATCGCTCTGCACGGTGGTTTCCTGCCGTACACCTCTACCTTCCTGATGTTCGTGGAATATGCACGTAACGCCGTGCGTATGGCTGCGCTGATGAAACAGCGTCAGGTGATGGTCTACACCCATGACTCCATCGGTCTGGGCGAAGATGGTCCAACTCACCAGCCGGTAGAGCAGGTAGCTTCCCTGCGCGTAACCCCGAACATGAGCACATGGCGTCCATGTGACCAGGTTGAATCTGCGGTGGCGTGGAAATACGGCGTTGAGCGTCAGGACGGCCCGACCGCGCTGATCCTCTCCCGTCAGAACCTGGCGCAGCAGGAGCGTACCCCTGAGCAGCTGGCAAACATCGCCCGCGGTGGCTACGTGCTGAAAGATTGCGCGGGTCAGCCTGAGCTGATCTTCATCGCGACCGGTTCTGAAGTTGAACTGGCTGTAGCAGCATGGGAAAAACTGACTGCCGAAGGCGTGAAGGCGCGCGTGGTTTCCATGCCGTCTACCGATGCGTTCGACAAGCAGGATGCGGCTTACCGTGAATCCGTACTGCCTAAAGCGGTTTCCGCTCGCGTGGCGGTGGAAGCGGGTATCGCTGACTACTGGTTCAAATACGTGGGCCTGAACGGCGCTATCGTTGGTATGACCACCTTCGGTGAGTCTGCTCCGGCAGAACAGCTGTTCGAAGAGTTCGGCTTCACCGTTGAGAACGTTGTCGCTAAGGCGAAAGAATTGCTGTAATCGCCGTTTTGCCCGGTGGCGCTTACGCTGACCGGGCCTACAAATGGCTCAAAAGTAGGCCGGGTAAGCGCTAGCGCTTACCCGGCTTTTTTTGCGTCATTATTCCAACGAAAATGTGACGCAAGTCATATAGCTCGCTTATTCATCTGGACAGACATTCCTTTTATTCCCCGATTCGCTTATTCTTGCTGAAGCGTTTCAGTCGATTAAATGTTCGACAATTGACCAATCAATCGCAGTTTGTGATAGCAAAGATTCCCCTTCGGGCGTCGCTGGATTACTCTTTCAGCCACCTCAAACTCAGGGATTGCTTTGCAGGAGATCTATGACCGTACGCGTAGCGATTAATGGCTTCGGTCGCATCGGGCGTAATGTGGTTCGTGCTTTGTATGAATCCGGACGTCGGGCGGAAATCACCGTGGTGGCAATCAATGAACTGGCGGATGCTGCTGGCATGGCGCATTTATTGAAGTATGACACCAGCCACGGACGCTTCGCCTGGGATGTGCGCCAGGAAAGAGATCAGCTTTTTGTGGGTGATGACGCTATTCGTGTGCTGCATGAGAACAGCATTTCCGGGCTACCCTGGCGTGAACTGGGTGTGGATATCGTGCTTGACTGTACCGGTGTGTATGGCAACCGCGAACACGGCGAAGCGCATCTGACAGCAGGCGCGAAAAAAGTCCTGTTTTCTCATCCCGGAAGTAACGACCTCGACGCGACCGTCGTGTTTGGCGTCAACCAGCATGAGCTGCAAGCCGAACACCGCATTGTTTCCAACGCCTCCTGCACCACCAACTGCATTATTCCGGTCATCAAACTGTTAGACGATGCGTATGGCATTGAATCCGGCACCGTAACCACGATTCACTCCGCCATGCACGATCAGCAGGTTATCGACGCCTATCACCCGGATTTACGACGCACTCGCGCGGCGAGCCAGTCAATCATCCCGGTGGACACGAAATTGGCAGCAGGGATCACCCGAATTTTCCCGCAGTTTAATGACCGTTTCGAAGCGATTGCCGTGCGTGTTCCGACGATAAACGTCACCGCAATCGACCTCAGCGTGACGGTGAAAAAACCGGTAAAAGCCTGTGAAGTCAACCTGTTGCTGCAAAAAGCGGCACAGGGAGCATTTCATGGTATAGTTGACTATACGGAATTACCGTTGGTCTCAGTAGATTTTAACCACGACCCGCACAGCGCCATCGTGGATGGCACGCAGACGCGAGTCAGTGGTGCGCACCTTATCAAGACGCTGGTCTGGTGTGATAACGAATGGGGCTTTGCTAACCGAATGCTCGACACCACGTTAGCCATGGCCGCAAAAGGTTTCAGGTAGAGCGCACCTTGCGCTTGCAAAACTTTAAGAATCAACGAGAGGATTCACCATGTCTGTAATTAAGATGACCGATCTGGATCTGGCAGGTAAACGCGTTTTCATCCGTGCCGATCTGAACGTACCGGTTAAAGATGGCAAAGTGACCAGCGACGCGCGTATCCGTGCATCTCTGCCAACCATTGAACTGGCTCTGAAGCAGGGCGCTAAAGTGATGGTCACCTCCCACCTGGGCCGTCCAACTGAAGGCGAGTACAACGAAGAGTTCTCTCTGCTGCCGGTTGTTAATTACCTGAAAGACAAACTGTCCAACCCGGTTCGCCTGGTGAAAGATTACCTGGACGGCGTAGACGTTGCCGAAGGTGAGCTGGTTGTTCTGGAAAACGTTCGCTTCAACAAAGGCGAAAAGAAAGACGACGAAACCCTGTCCAAAAAATACGCTGCACTGTGCGACGTATTCGTGATGGATGCATTCGGTACTGCGCACCGTGCGCAGGCATCTACCCACGGTATCGGTAAATTCGCAGACGTCGCGTGTGCGGGTCCTCTGCTGGCTGACGAACTGGAAGCACTGGGTAAAGCACTGAAAGAACCTGCTCGCCCAATGGTCGCTATCGTTGGTGGTTCTAAAGTGTCTACCAAACTGACCGTTCTGGATTCCCTGTCTAAAATCGCTGACCAGCTGATCGTTGGCGGTGGTATCGCGAACACCTTCGTTGCCGCTCAGGGCCACAACGTGGGTAAATCCCTGTACGAAGCAGACCTGGTTGACGAAGCCAAACGCCTGCTGGGTACCTGTGATATCCCGGTTCCAACTGACGTTCGCGTGGCGACCGAGTTCTCCGAAACCGCAACCGCGACCCTGAAATCAGTAAACGACATCAAAGACGAAGAGCAGATTCTGGACCTGGGCGACGTTTCTGCACAGAAACTGGCTGAAATCCTGAAAAACGCAAAAACTATCCTGTGGAACGGTCCTGTTGGCGTGTTCGAATTCCCGAACTTCCGCAAAGGGACTGAAATCGTGGCTAACGCAATCGCAGACAGCGAAGCGTTCTCTATCGCAGGCGGTGGTGACACCCTGGCAGCAATCGACCTGTTCGGTATCGCTGACAAGATCTCCTACATCTCCACTGGTGGCGGCGCATTCCTCGAATTCGTGGAAGGCAAAGTACTGCCAGCAGTAGCAATGCTCGAAGAGCGCGCTAAGAAGTAAGCCATTCAAGGGCAGGGAAACCTGCCCAATTTTCAGCGCGCTTTTAAGAGCTCGCACCTTTTCTAACGGCCGAAGATACAGGACTAAGCAACATGTCTAAAATTTTTGATTTCGTAAAACCTGGCGTTATCACTGGTGATGACGTACAGAAAGTGTTCCAGGTAGCTAAAGAAAACAACTTCGCTCTGCCAGCAGTTAACTGCGTAGGTACCGACTCCATCAACGCCGTACTGGAAACCGCTGCAAAAGTTAAAGCACCGGTTATCGTTCAGTTCTCTAACGGCGGCGCTGCGTTCATCGCAGGTAAAGGCGTGAAAACTGACATTCCTCAGGGTGCTGCTATCCTGGGCGCTATCTCTGGTGCGCACCACGTTCACCAGATGGCTGAACACTACGGTGTTCCAGTTATCCTGCACACTGACCACTGCGCGAAGAAACTGCTGCCGTGGATCGACGGTCTGCTGGACGCGGGTGAAAAACACTTCGCGGCAACCGGTAAGCCACTGTTCTCTTCTCACATGATCGACCTGTCTGAAGAGTCACTGCACGAAAACATCGAGATCTGCTCTAAGTACCTGGCGCGCATGGCCAAAATGGACATGACCCTGGAAATCGAACTGGGTTGCACCGGTGGTGAAGAAGACGGCGTGGACAACAGCCACATGGACGCTTCTGCCCTGTACACCCAGCCAGAAGACGTTGATTACGCTTACACCGAGCTGAGCAAAATCAGCCCGCGCTTCACCATTGCAGCGTCCTTCGGTAACGTGCACGGCGTTTATAAGCCAGGTAACGTGGTTCTGACCCCGACCATCCTGCGCGATTCTCAGGAATACGTTTCCAAGAAACACAACCTGCCGCACAACAGCCTGAACTTCGTCTTCCACGGCGGTTCCGGTTCTTCTGCTCAGGAAATCAAAGACTCCGTAAGCTACGGCGTAGTGAAAATGAACATCGATACCGACACCCAGTGGGCAACCTGGGACGGTATCCTGCAGTACTACAAAGCGAACGAAGCTTACCTGCAGGGCCAGCTGGGCAACCCGAAAGGCGAAGACCAGCCGAACAAGAAATACTACGATCCACGCGTATGGCTGCGCGCTGCTCAGACGTCCATGGTGACCCGTCTGGAGCAGGCTTTCAAAGAACTGAACGCAATCGACGTTCTGTAATTTGAGCTGCTAACAGCATCAGAAGGCCCGCAAATGCGGGCCTTTTTTTATGCTTTTTCAATATCCTGCAATACCTGTTTTTGTGATCTGTTTGGCAAAGCCGGTGCTTTTTGTTTACCCTTTACTGACCTGCCTGTCTCCATGGGGGATGGATTTTGTGTTTTGGTTTAACAAAAGGAAGAATAAATGGAACAACTCGATGTTGTAGACAGCATCAATAACGCCGGCAACTGGCTGGTGCGCAACCAGGCCCTGCTGCTGAGCTATGCCGTGAACATTGTCGCGGCGATTGCCATCATCATCGTCGGGATGATCGTGGCGCGTATCGTGTCGAACGCCGTCAACCGTGTGATGGTCGCACGACACATTGACGCCACGGTGGCTGACTTCCTCTCCGCACTGGTGCGCTACGGCATTATCGCCTTCACGCTGATTGCCGCGCTGGGCCGTGTTGGGGTGCAAACCGCCTCCGTGATTGCCGTTCTCGGTGCCGCCGGTCTGGCCATTGGTCTGGCACTGCAGGGCTCGCTTTCAAACCTGGCGGCGGGCGTACTGCTTGTGACTTTCCGTCCGTTCCGCTCCGGTGAATATGTTGACCTTGGCGGCATCGCCGGTACCGTGTTGCAGGTACAGATTTTCTCTACCACCCTGCGTACCGTCGATGGTCGTATTGTGGTGGTACCGAACGGGAAAATCATTGCGGGGAATATCATTAACTTCTCCCGCGAGCCGGTGCGTCGTAACGAGCTCATCATCAGCGTGGCGTATGATTCCGATATCGATCAGGTGAAGTCGCTGATCGCAAATATCATCGCCTCTGACGACCGCATTCTGAAGGACCGCGAGCAGACGGTTCGCCTGAATGAACTGGGTGCTTCCTCTATTAACTTCGTGGTGCGTATCTGGAGCAAAAGCAGCGATCTGCAAAACGTTTACTGGGATGTGCTGGAGCGCATCAAGCTCGATTTCGACGCCAACGGCATCAGCTTCCCTTACCCGCAGATGGACGTAAACGTCAAAAAAGTCAAAGAAGCAGAATAACGTCACCCGTAGGCCCGGTAAGCGCTCGCGCCACCGGGCTTTACTTTCATAAGCTCCGCTAATACCCAATTAATATTATCCATTTCCTCTAATGTGATTCGCGCAGTATAGTCAGCCTCCAGAACAACACTGCGAGAAAATCGTCATGCTATCTTATTATTTTCAAGGGCTTGCCTTAGGTGCGGCCATGATTTTACCCCTCGGCCCGCAAAACGCCTTCGTGATGAATCAGGGCATTCGTCGCCAGTATCATCTGATGATTGCCCTGCTGTGCGCGGTGAGCGATCTGCTGCTGATTTGCGCCGGCATTTTTGGCGGCAGCGCGCTGCTGATGCAGTCCCCCTGGCTGCTGGCGCTGGTGACCTGGGGCGGCGTGGCGTTTCTGCTGTGGTACGGATTCGGTGCCCTGAAAACGGCGATGAGCAGCAACATTGAGCTGGCAAGCGCCGAAGTGATGAAGCAGGGCCGCTGGAAGATTATCGTCACCATGCTGGCGGTCACCTGGCTTAACCCGCACGTTTATCTCGATACCTTCGTAGTGCTGGGCAGCCTGGGCGGACAGCTGGACGTTGAGCCGAAACGCTGGTTTGCGCTCGGCACGGTTAGCGCCTCTTTCCTCTGGTTCTTCGGTCTCGCCATTCTGGCGGCATGGCTGGCGCCTCGTCTGCGGACTGCCAAAGCCCAGCGCATTATTAATACCCTGGTGGGGCTGGTGATGTGGTTTATTGCTTTTCAGCTGGCAAAAGAGGGCATTCACCACGTCCAGGAATTGTTCAACTAATCCTTGTCTTATGGACAACTGAGCAAGACCCGCTAAGCTTGCTGGCATGAGCCCTGTTGTTAGGGCACTCTTCGCAACATGGAGGAATGACAGTGAAGTTTAAAGTGATGGCCCTCGCGGCATTAGTAAGTTTCGGTGCGGTGTCGGCGCAGGCAAGTGAACTGCCGGATGGCCCGCACATCGTCACGTCAGGCACCGCAAGCGTGGACGCGGTACCGGATGTTGCAACCCTCGCAATTGAAGTGAATGTGGCGGCGAAAGATGCCGCTTCCGCCAAAAAACAGGCAGACGATCGTGTTGCGCAATATCTCTCTTTCCTGGAACAGAACGGTGTTGCTAAAAAAGACATCAGCTCTGCGAACCTGCGTACCCAGCCCGATTACGACTACCAGAACGGCAAAAGTATCCTGAAAGGCTATCGCGCCGTGCGCACTGTGGAAGTGACCGTGCGTCAGCTGGACAAGCTGAACTCTCTGCTGGACGGCGCGCTGAAGGCCGGCCTGAACGAAATCCGTTCCGTGTCGCTGGGCGTTGCGCAACCGGAGAAATACAAAGACGAAGCGCGTAAAGCGGCGATTGATGATGCCATTCATCAGGCGGAACAGCTGGCGTCTGGCTTCAAGAGCAAGCTTGGCCCGGTATACAGCGTGCGTTACCACGTCTCTAACTACCAGCCAAGCCCGATGGTTCGGATGATGAAGGCGGACGCCGCGCCGGTTTCTGCTCAGGAAACCTACGAGCAGCCAACGATTCAGTTCGACGATCAGGTTGATGTGGTGTTCCAGCTGGAACCCGTTGCAGCACAGCCGAAACCTGCACAATAATCAATAAGCCGGGTAAGGCGTAGCCGCCACCCGGCTTTTCATTTTAATCCTGTCTCAACACCTTATGTCCAAATGCCAGCAGCGCATCAGTCACGTTGCGCATCATGCGGCTTTCCGGCGCAAAACGGTGCCAGTAGAGCATCCGGCGCTGATACAGCCCCGGCGTCAGGTCAATCAGCTCACCGCTTTTCAACTCTTTCTCAATCTGTAAATGCGGGATCATGCAACAGGTGGTGCCCTGACGCGCCAGCTGCACAAAGGCTTCGGACGAGTTAACGATATGACACGGCACGCTGCCCGGCGGCAGATCGAAGTTTTGCTGCAAAAACGCCTGGTGCATATCGTCCAGATGGTCGAACGCCACGGCAGGGGCTTTCAGCAGCGCGGCGCGGGTGACGCCATTCGGGAAGTAGCGCTCCGCAAAGGCTTTTGAACCGACAAACAGGTAGTCGAGCGCGCCCAGCTGATCGACAAGACAGCTTGGCAGGGCCTGAGGCTGGATACTGACCGCCCCAACCACTTCGCCGCGACGCAGGCGCTCCTGGGTGCGGGTTTCATCTTCGACCTGAAGATTCAGGCGGATAGGGGAGTCGGCCAGCACCGGCGCAAGAGCCGGCAGCAGCCAGGTCGCCAGACTGTCGGCGTTCACCGCCAGCGAGAGCAGCAGCGGCGTGGAACCCGTTTGTTCGTCACCCAGCCACTCGTCTTCCAGCAGTTCAACCTGACGCAGCAGGGCGAGAAGCTTTTGACCTTGCTCCGTTGGGCGCGGCGGTACGGTACGCACCAGCAGCGGCTGCCCGAACATGTTTTCAAGCTGTTTGATACGTTGTGATACGGCGGACTGGGTGATGCACAGCTTTTGCGCTGCGCGCTCAAAGCCGCGTTCACGAATAACTGCATCAAGTGCCTGTAGTGTTCTGTAGTCCGGACGTTTCATTGCTCTGGCTGGCTCCTAAATTTTGCTTAATCTGCACTATGACACAATTTTCCCTTCCTGACAGACGAAATCCATTCGACGTGTTCTATAATGCGCCCTGAGTTTTCACACCACAGGCAAAACGATCATGACGCAGGATGAACTGAAAAAAGCAGTAGGATGGGCCGCTCTCCAGTACGTACAGCCAGGGACCATTGTCGGTGTTGGTACGGGGTCAACGGCGGCGCACTTTATCGATGCACTGGGCACGATGAAGGGGCAGATCGAGGGCGCGGTTTCCAGCTCCGATGCGTCCACGGAAAAGCTGAAAAGCCTCGGCATTACCGTTTTCGATCTCAACGAAGTGGATCGTCTGGGCATTTACGTTGATGGCGCGGATGAAATCAACGGCCATATGCAGATGATCAAAGGCGGCGGCGCGGCGCTGACCCGTGAAAAGATCATCGCCTCCGTGGCGGACAAGTTCATCTGCATCGCGGATGCCTCCAAGCAGGTCGACATTCTGGGTAATTTCCCGCTGCCGGTTGAAGTGATCCCGATGGCGCGCAGTGCGGTTGCCCGTCAGCTGGTGAAGCTGGGCGGCCGTCCGGAATACCGTCAGGGCGTGGTCACCGACAACGGTAACGTCATCCTCGATGTTCACGGTCTGGAGATTCTCGACGCGATTGCGCTGGAAAACGCCATCAACGGCATTCCAGGCGTCGTCACCGTAGGGTTATTTGCCAACCGCGGCGCGGATGTGGCGCTGATCGGTACGGCTGACGGTGTGAAAACCATCGTAAAATGATCTGATGGGGGGAGTGCTCCCCCCGCTAAAAAATTTTTGAAAAGCTAAATTTGGTGACTTGTGTCACGCTTTTCCGCCTCTTTTGCCGATCCTGCCACGTTTGTAAATTTCCTCAGCATTTTACTCTGTCATTTTGCCCTGTATGACTTTTCTTCAGAGTGCCGACGCAAACGTTCATATTGCTGCAATAGTTTTTTTTGATATGTTGGCTACAGCGGATTTCAATCCAGCACAACATCAGTTCAGATAAAAACAGGGTCGGGGAAATGGCAAAGGTATCACTGGAGAAAGACAAGATTAAATTCCTGCTGGTCGAGGGCGTGCATCAGAAAGCGCTTGATAGCCTTCGTGCGGCGGGTTACACCAACATCGAATTTCACAAAGGCGCGCTGGACACGGAAGAGCTGAAAGCCGCCATCCGTGATGCCCACTTCATTGGCCTGCGATCCCGTACCCATCTGACTGAAGACGTGATTGCCGCGGCAGAAAAGCTGGTTGCTATTGGCTGTTTCTGCATCGGCACCAACCAGGTCGACCTGAACGCTGCCGCAAAACGCGGTATCCCGGTCTTTAACGCCCCGTTCTCTAACACCCGTTCCGTGGCGGAGCTGGTAATTGGCGAGCTGCTGCTGCTGCTGCGCGGTATCCCGGAAGCTAACGCCAAAGCGCACCGCGGCGTGTGGAACAAACTGGCCGCGGGCTCATACGAAGCCCGTGGTAAAAAGCTGGGTATCATCGGCTACGGCCACATCGGTACCCAACTGGGGATCCTGGCGGAATCGCTGGGGATGCACGTCTACTTCTACGATATCGAAAGCAAGCTGCCGCTGGGTAACGCGACGCAGGTACAGCATCTGTCTGACCTGCTGAACATGAGCGACGTGGTCAGCCTGCACGTGCCGGAAAACGCCTCCACCAAAAACATGATGGGCGCGGAAGAGCTAGCGCTGATGAAACCGGGATCTCTGCTGATCAACGCCGCGCGTGGTACGGTGGTCGATATCCCTGCGCTGTGCGATGCGCTGAAGCGTAAGCATCTGGCGGGGGCGGCCATCGACGTGTTCCCGACGGAACCGGCCACCAACAGCGATCCGTTTAACTCTCCGCTGTGCGAATTCGACAACGTGATCCTGACGCCGCACATCGGCGGTTCTACTCAGGAAGCGCAGGAGAATATTGGTCTGGAAGTGGCGGGTAAGCTGAGCAAATACTCCGACAACGGTTCTACGCTCTCTGCTGTGAACTTCCCGGAAGTGTCTCTGCCGCTGCACGGCGGTCGTCGTCTGCTGCACATCCACGAAAACCGTCCTGGCGTGCTGACCGCAATTAACCAGATTTTTGCCGAGCAGAGCGTCAACATTGCCGCCCAGTATCTGCAGACCAACTCGCAGATGGGCTATGTGGTCATTGATATCGAAGCGGATGAAGACGTGGCTGAAAAAGCGTTGCAGAGCATGAAGGCCATTCCGGGAACGATTCGCGCGCGTCTGTTGTACTGATGGTGCGATCTGTGGTGTCGGGTGGCTGCTACGCCTTACCCGACCTACGTTGAGTTTTTGTTGGCCGGGTAAGCGTAAGCGCCACCCGGCTTTATTCTACCAGACCCAGATTTTGCTGGGCGTCACCACCGCCGGCAGCGGCACATCCCATTTCTCCACCGGCAAGGCTTCTACAGCCTGGCAATCATGCGCATACCCTACCGGCTGCAACCCATACTGCTGCCAGTTTTGCAGCGTTCTGTCATAGAACCCCCCGCCCATGCCTAATCGCTGGCCCTGTTCATCAAACGCCACCAGCGGCGTAATCAGCACGTCCAGCTGTGACAGCGGTAATACGTCGCGCACGTCGAGTTTCGGCTCGGTAATTTTCAGACGATTCACCACCAGCTCGCTGTGCGGATGGTAGTGCAGAAACAGCAGATTGCCCCGGCTGAACGGATGCAGTACCGGCAGGTAAACTTTTTTCCCGGCGCGCCAGAGCTGGTCGATAAGCGGCTGTGTGTCCAGTTCGCCGTCAAACGAGAGAAAGAGCGCGACGGTGTTTGCCATCACCACGGGCGGATAGGCCATCATGCGGGCAGCGGCTTGCTGCGCAAAGTGTGCTTGTTGTTCAGGCGTCAGGGCGCGACGACGCTGGCGAATGAGCTGACGGATATCCTGGCGTGAAGCAGAAACTTCAGGGAATTGAGTCATGGTAGTCGGTAGAAGAAGAGAGAGGGAATCTCCGAGATGCCGCCGCAGGCTGTAACCCTTGAACCCTTGGTTCAAGGTGAATGTGTCGTCATAGTTTTAAGGCTTCTCGGACGAACCGAGCATGCTCACCAACCATGGAGCGCCACATTCTTGTGGTATGAAATATCGGCTCAGGGGACTGGCCCGCTTGCAAACATCTCAGAGAAATTTTGTCTTCACAGTTACTCTACCATAGTCAACTGCGAAGTGTTATTCAAACTTTGGTCCCGGTCTTTCGGGATTGCGACCTTGATCAAGCAACGCCTGTTCAATGGTCTGCTGGAGCATTTTAATGCGCTGCTCCATGCTAGCCGCGTAATCGCGGGTCTTCGCTTTTTCCTGAGTCAGTTCATAGCTGATGTTCAACGCGGCGATGAAAACCAGCTGCTCAGTATTTGTGACTCTAGTGCGTTCTTTTAGATCTTGCAACCGCTGATTCAAATCGTCCGCAGCCTGATTCAAAGCATCCCTTTGTTCAGGTGGACAATTCACTCGCAGTGAACGGCCAAAAATCTGGAGATCGACGGGTTGTGCAGACATGCCACCTTCCTGCTGATTGACTGCGCTGCCTTCGCTTACTGCCCCGGGGGCTGCGAAGGGGCGACACTATAGCTACCCTGATGTGAAGATACAAGCCCTTTTCTGGTATCACCAGGGTCCAAAGTGGTAGCATATCATGAATATCCTCCCTTTGATGACGAATGCGTATGTCTATACAGAACGAAATGCCTGGTTACAAAGATTTAAACCAGTTACTTAACCAGCAGGGAGTCGGTCTTACCCCTGCCGAAATGCACGGTCTGATCAGCGGCATACTGTGCGGCGGAAACAGCGACAGCTCATGGCAGCCGCTGATCCACGACCTCACCAACGAAGGGCTGGCGTTTGGCCACGAACTGGCGGAAGCGCTGCGAAAAATGCACGCGGCAACCAGCGATTCGCTGGAAGACGATGGCTTCCTTTTTCAGCTTTATCTGCCTGAAGGCGACGATGTCAGCGTCTTCGATCGCGCCGATGCGCTCGCGGGGTGGGTAAACCACTATCTGCTTGGCCTGGGCGTCACCCAGCCTAAGCTTGATAAAGTCACCGGCGAAGCGGGTGAAGCGATTGACGATCTGCGCAACATCGCCCAGCTTGGCTACGATGAAGAGGAAGATCAGGAAGAGCTGGAAATGTCTCTCGAAGAGATCATCGAGTACGTGCGCGTGGCGGCGCTGTTGTGCCACGACAACTTTACGCGCTCGCAGCCGACCGCGCCGGAAGTTCGCAAGCCAACCTTACATTAAGAAAAATAACGCACAGGAGGGTGTCATGGTTATCTCGCAACAAGAGTATTTGCGCCGTCGTCAGGCGCTGCTGGCAAACATGCAGCCGGGAAGCGCGGCGCTGATTTTTGCCGCGCCGGAAGTGACGCGCAGCGCCGACAGCGAATACCCCTATCGCCAGAGCAGCGATTTCTGGTACTTCACCGGCTTCAACGAGCCGGAAGCGGTGCTGGTGCTGATTAAGAGCAATGACACCCACAACCACAGCGTGATTTTCAACCGCGTACGAGACTTAACCGCTGAGATCTGGTTTGGCCGCCGCTTAGGGCAAGAGGCCGCCCCGGAAAAGCTGGGCGTTGACCGCGCGCTGGCGTTTAGCGAAATCAACCAGCAGCTCTATCAGCTGCTTAATGGCCTCGACGTGCTCTACCACGCGCAGGGCGAATACGCCTACGCCGATGAGATTGTTTTCAACGCGCTGGAAAAACTGCGTAAAGGCTCGCGGCAGAACCTGTCCGCGCCCGCCACCCTCACGGACTGGCGTCCGGTGGTGCACGAGATGCGTCTGTTTAAATCTGAAGAAGAGCTGAACGTGCTGCGCCGTGCGGGCGAAATCAGCGCTCTGGCGCACACCCGCGCGATGGAAAAATGTCGTCCCGGAATGTTTGAATACCAGCTGGAAGGCGAAATTCACCACGAATTTAACCGCCACGGCGCGCGTTATCCCTCCTACAACACCATCGTTGGCGGCGGGGAAAACGGCTGCATTCTGCACTACACCGAAAACGAAAGCGCGCTGCGCGACGGCGATCTGGTGCTGATTGACGCCGGTTGCGAATATCAGGGCTACGCGGGCGACATCACGCGTACCTTCCCGGTGAACGGCAAGTTTTCGCCAGCGCAGCGGGCGATTTATGACATCGTTCTCGAATCTCTCGAGACGGCGCTGACGCTGTATCGCCCGGGCACCTCCATTCAGGAGGTGACCGGTGAGGTGGTGCGTATCATGATTACCGGGCTGGTTAAGCTTGGGATCCTCAAAGGGGATGTCGACACCCTGATTACCGAGAATGCTCACCGCCCGTACTTTATGCACGGCCTGAGCCACTGGCTGGGGCTGGACGTGCACGACGTGGGCGCGTACGGCCCTGAACGTTCGCGCGTGCTTGAACCGGGCATGGTGCTGACCGTCGAGCCGGGGCTGTACATCGCGCCGGATGCCGACGTGCCAGAGGAATACCGCGGAATTGGCATTCGTATTGAAGACGACATCGTCATCACCGAAACCGGCAACGAAAACCTGACCGCGAGCGTGGTGAAAAAAGCGGACGATATCGAGGCGCTGATGGCAGCGGCGCGCGTATGAGCGTGATTATCGTTGGCGGCGGCATGACTGGCGCCACGCTGGCGTTAGCCATCTCGCATTTGACGAAGGGGCAGCTTCCGGTGCATCTGGTTGAAGCCGTCGCGCCGCAGGCGAAGAATCACCCTGGGTTTGATTCCCGCGCCATTGCCCTGGCGCAGGGCACCTGCCAGCAGCTATCCCGCATTGGCATCTGGCAGGCCATCGCCGACTGCGCTACCGCCATTAATACCGTGCACGTGAGCGATCGCGGTCATGCCGGGTTTGTGACGCTGGATGCCCATGATTACCGTATTGACGCGCTGGGTCAGGTCGTTGAACTGCACGATATTGGCCTGCGCCTGTTCCGCCTGTTGCAGGACGCGCCGGGCGTTACGCTGCACTGCCCGGCACGCGTTGCCAGCTTCACCCGCAGTGAAGACGCGGTCAGCGTAACGCTGGACAATGGCACCGTGCTTGACGGACAGCTTCTGGTGGCGGCTGACGGGTCGCGCTCGGCGCTCGGCACCCAGTGCGGGGTAGAGTGGCGGCAGCAGCCTTACGGGCAGGTCGCGGTCATCGCGAACGTCTCGACCGCAGCAGAACACAACGGCCGGGCGTTTGAGCGCTTCACCCAGCACGGCCCGCTGGCGATGCTGCCGATGACGGGCGGGCGCTGCTCGCTGGTCTGGTGCCACCCGCAGGAAAAGGCCGAAGAGGTTAAATCCTGGTCCGACGAACGTTTTTGTACCGAGCTGCAGAAAGCCTTTGGCTGGCGGCTGGGGCGTATTACCCATGCCGGGAAACGTGCGGTCTATCCACTGTCGTTAACCACGGCATCACAGTCTGTTTCTCACCGCGTGGCGCTGGTCGGCAACGCGGCGCAAACCCTCCACCCCATCGCCGGGCAGGGCTTTAACCTCGGCCTGCGAGATGTGATGAGCCTGGCCGAAACGCTTTCGCGGGCGTGGAGCGAACAAAAAGACTGTGGCGCTTACCCGGTGCTAAGCCATTACCAGGCGCGACGTCAGGCCGATAAAGAGGCGACGATTGGCGTCACCGATGGTTTAGTCCATCTCTTTGCCAATCGCTGGGCGCCGCTGGTTGTTGGTCGCAACCTCGGGCTGATGGCGATGGAACTGTTCATTCCGGCACGTGACGTGCTGGCGCAGCGGACCCTGGGTTGGGTCGCGCGTTAAGGAGTTATCACTGTGCAAAATGTTGATGTTGCCATCGTTGGCGGCGGAATGGTTGGGCTGGCGCTGGCCTGTGGATTACAGGGCAGCGGCCTGCGCGTGGCCGTGCTGGAGCAAAAGCAGCCCCAGCCTGTCGCATCTGATGCCCCGCCGGAACTCCGCGTGTCGGCGATTAACGCGGCCAGCGAAAAGCTTTTAACGCGTCTCGGCGTCTGGTCAGATATCGTCGCCCAGCGCGCCAGCTGCTATCACGGAATGGAAGTGTGGGACAAAGACAGCTTTGGCCATATTGCCTTTGATGATGAAAGCATGGGCTATAGCCATCTGGGGCATATCATAGAGAATGCGGTGATCCACCACGCGCTGTGGCAGAAAGCAGAGCAGTGCAGCGACGTGACGCTGGTTGCGCCTGCGCAGATCCAGCAGGTGGCATGGGGCGAAAACGAGGCGTTTATCACCCTGCAAAGCGGCGACATGCTGACCGCGCGTCTGGTGGTCGGTGCCGACGGCGCTAACTCCTGGCTGCGCAACAAGGCTGATATCCCGCTGACGTACTGGGATTACCGCCATCATGCGATGGTGGCAACGATCCGCACCGAAGAGATGCACGGCGGCGTTGCGCGGCAGATTTTCCACAACGACGGCATACTGGCGTTCCTGCCGCTTGCCGATCCGCACCTGTGCTCGATTGTCTGGTCCCTGGTGCCGGAGAAAGCGCAGCAGATGCAGGATGCGACGCCGGAGGCCTTTAACCAGGCGCTGTGCGTGGCGTTTGATAACCGCCTTGGCCTGTGCACGCTTGAAAGCGAGCGGCTGGTTTTCCCGTTAACCGGCCGCTACGCGCGTCAGTTTGCCGCGCACCGTCTGGCGCTGGTGGGGGATGCGGCCCATACCATTCATCCGCTGGCCGGGCAGGGCGTTAACCTCGGCTTTATGGACGCGGCGGAACTGGTGGAAGAATTGCGTCGCCTGCACCGTGAAGGTAAAGATATCGGCCAGCATCTGTATCTGCGGCGCTACGAGCGCAGCCGCAAGCACAGTGCGGCGATGATGCTGGCAGGAATGCAGGGCTTCCGCGAGCTGTTTGCCGGGGCAAATCCGGCGAAAAAACTGCTGCGCGATATCGGCCTCAAGCTGGCCGACACCCTTCCCGGCGTCAAACCTCAACTTCTTCGTCAGGCAATGGGTCTTAACGATCTTCCCGACTGGTTACGCTAACCTCGATCCCCGTCACACTTTATTTTCCCGGCCTCTGCGCCGGGAAAATCCCCTCGTTTGAAATATTCTAATTCCACGCCATTTTTCGCATTAGTTATTCTCATGTCGTGATTTTTACGTGACGGAAATTCGGCCCGTTTTTCCGCACGAAATATCACCATGTGCTAAATCCTGTTAGATCATTGTTAATTTTGTGCGGGGTTAATCGCATTTTTCCAGTGAATAACTCTGTAGGCTTTTCAGCGTTTTTTGGTCATAAGCTAATGTGATGACCCGTTTTACCTTATGGTTAACCGCCGGTTTCGGTGGTAAGTTCAGGTAAAAGAGAACGTTTGCGTCGGCATTCGGGAACGAGGCCGATACCGGGTTTCACGGTGAATTTTTCAACGAGGACAAGATGGCTCAACAGACTCCTTTGTACGAACAACACGTGTTATGCGGCGCCCGCATGGTGGACTTCCATGGCTGGATGATGCCGCTGCACTACGGCTCGCAGATTGATGAGCACCACGCGGTGCGCACCGATGCCGGTATGTTCGACGTGTCCCACATGACGATTGTCGATCTGCGCGGTAGCCGCACCCGGGAGTTTTTGCGTTATCTGCTGGCAAACGACGTCGCCAAACTGAAGACGCCGGGTAAAGCGCTCTATACCGGCATGCTGAATGCCTCGGGCGGCGTGATTGACGACCTTATCGTCTACTACTTCACTGAAGATTTCTTCCGCCTCGTTGTAAACTCCGCCACCCGCGAAAAAGACCTCTCCTGGATCACCCAACACGCCGAACCTTATGCCGTCGACATCACCGTCCGTGACGATCTGTCGCTGATCGCCGTGCAGGGACCAAACGCGCAGGCAAAAGCCGCCTCTCTCTTTAACGACGAGCAGCGCACCGCCACCGAAGGCATGAAGCCGTTCTTCGGCGTGCAGGCGGGGGATCTGTTTATCGCCACCACCGGCTATACCGGTGAAGCGGGCTACGAAATTGCGATGCCGAACGAGAAAGCTGCCGATTTCTGGCGTGCGCTGGTAGAGGCGGGCGTGAAGCCTGCGGGCCTGGGCGCGCGCGATACGCTGCGTCTGGAAGCGGGCATGAACCTCTACGGTCAGGAAATGGATGAAGGCGTCTCTCCGCTGGCGGCTAACATGGGCTGGACCATCGCGTGGGAACCGGCTGACCGTGATTTTATTGGCCGTGAAGCGCTGGAGATGCAGCGCGAGAAGGGCACCGAACAGCTGGTGGGACTGGTGATGAAGGAAAAAGGCGTGCTGCGCGGCGAGCTGCCGGTGCGCTTTACCGATGCTGACGGCAATCATCGCGAAGGCGTGATCACCAGCGGAACCTTCTCCCCGACGCTGGGCTACAGTATTGCACTGGCACGCGTGCCGGCAGGCATTGGCGAAACGGCGGTGGTGCAGATCCGCAACCGCGAAATGCCGGTCAACGTGACCAAACCGATTTTTGTTCGCGCCGGTAAGCCGGTCGCCTAACTATTTTTATCAGGAGAACTTCAATGAGCAATGTGCCAGCAGAACTGAAATACAGCAAAGAACACGAGTGGCTGCGCAAAGAGGCGGACGGCACTTACACCGTAGGGATCACCGAGCACGCGCAGGAGCTGCTGGGCGACATGGTGTTTGTTGACCTGCCTGACGTGGGCACGACCGTTAGCGCGGGCGACGACTGCGCCGTGGCGGAGTCCGTAAAAGCGGCGTCTGACATCTACGCACCGGTAAGCGGTGAGATTGTTGCGGTCAACGACGCGCTGAGCGATTCGCCAGAGCTGGTCAACAGCGAGCCGTATGAAGGCGGCTGGATCTTCAAGATCAAAGCCAGCGACGAATCGCAAGTTGCCGCGCTGCTGGATGCAACCGCGTACGAAGCACTACTGGAAGACGAATAACGTTGTGCCGGATGGCGCTGCGCTTATCCGGCTTACAGGGCCCGGTAAGCGGTAGCGCCACCGGGCAACAGCGTTACAGATAACTACGATTCACTGCACGTATCAGGAACCATCGCTCATGACACAGACTTTAAGCCAGCTTGAAAACCGTGGCGCCTTCATTGAACGTCACATTGGGCCGGATGCTCAGCAACAGCAGGAGATGCTGAAGACGGTTGGCGCGGATTCATTAGACGCACTGATCGGCCAGATTGTGCCAAAAGACATCCAGCTTGCCACGCCGCCTCAGGTAGGGGAAGCCACCACGGAGTTCGCCGCGCTGGCGGAGCTGAAGGCTATTGCAGGCCTCAACAAGCGCTATAAGTCTTACATTGGCATGGGCTACACCAACGTGCAGTTACCGCCGGTTATCCTGCGCAACATGCTGGAAAACCCGGGCTGGTACACCGCTTACACCCCTTATCAGCCAGAAGTCTCCCAGGGGCGTCTGGAAGCGCTGCTGAACTTCCAGCAGGTGACGCTGGATCTGACCGGTATGGATATCGCTTCCGCCTCTCTGCTGGATGAAGCGACCGCCGCTGCCGAAGCGATGGCGATGGCAAAGCGCGTAAGCAAGCTGAAAAATGCTAACCGCTTCTTCGTGGCGGCGGACGTGCATCCCCAGACGCTGGACGTGGTGCGCACCCGTGCAGAAACCTTCGGCTTTGAGGTGATCGTCGACGACGCCGACAAAGTGCTGGATCACCAGGACGTCTTCGGCGTGCTGCTGCAGCAGGTGGGCACCACCGGCGAAGTTCACGACTACGGCGCGCTGATTGCCGAGCTGAAATCCCGCAAAGTGGTTGTCAGCGTTGCCGCCGATTTTATGGCGCTGGTGCTGCTGACGGCGCCGGGCAAACAGGGCGCGGATATTGTATTCGGCTCTGCGCAGCGCTTCGGCGTGCCGATGGGCTACGGCGGCCCGCACGCGGCGTTCTTCGGCGCGAAAGATGAATTCAAACGCTCCATGCCAGGCCGTATCATTGGCGTGTCAAAAGATGCTGCCGGTAATACCGCGTTGCGCATGGCGATGCAGACCCGCGAGCAGCATATCCGCCGCGAGAAAGCGAACTCCAACATCTGTACTTCCCAGGTACTGCTGGCAAACATCGCCAGCCTGTATGCGGTATTCCACGGTCCGGCTGGCCTGAAACGCATTGCCAGTCGCATTCACCGCCTGGCCGATATTCTGGCCTGCGGCCTGCAGCAGAAGGGCCTCAAGCTGCGCCACGCGCACTACTTCGACACCCTGTGCGTGGAAGTGGCAGACAAAGCCGCCGTGCTGGCGCGCGCGAATGCAGCAGAAATCAACCTGCGCAGCGACATCCACAACGCGGTCGGCATTACGCTGGATGAAAGCACCACTCGCGACGATATCCTGAACCTGTTCAGCGTGTTGCTGGGCGACGCTCACGGTCTGGACGTTGATACGCTCGACAAAGAGGTCGCGCTCGACAGCCGCTCCATTCAGGAAAGCATGCTGCGCAATGACGCGATCCTGACTCACCCGGTGTTCAATCGCTATCACAGCGAAACCGAGATGATGCGCTATATGCACTCTCTGGAGCGCAAGGATTTGGCGCTTAACCAGGCGATGATCCCGCTGGGCTCCTGCACCATGAAGCTGAACGCCGCGGCAGAGATGATCCCGATTACCTGGCCTGAATTCTCCGAACTGCACCCGTTCTGCCCGCCAGAACAGGCGGAAGGCTATCACATGATGATCAACCAGCTTTCAGACTGGCTGGTGAAGCTGACCGGTTACGACGCGCTCTGCATGCAGCCGAACTCCGGCGCGCAGGGTGAATACGCGGGCCTGCTGGCGATCCGTCACTATCACGAAAGCCGTAACGAAGGTCACCGCGATATCTGCCTGATCCCAAGCTCCGCCCACGGCACCAACCCGGCCTCAGCCCAGATGGCGGGCATGGAAGTGGTGGTGGTCGCGTGCGATAAGAACGGCAACATCGATTTGGCCGACCTGCGTGCGAAAGCCCAGCAGGCGGGCGACAAGCTCTCCTGCATCATGGTGACCTACCCGTCCACCCACGGCGTGTACGAAGAGACCATCCGTGAAGTGTGCGAAGTGGTGCACCAGTTTGGCGGTCAGGTATACCTCGACGGCGCGAACATGAACGCTCAGGTGGGCATTACCTCTCCGGGCTTTATCGGCGCGGACGTGTCGCACCTGAACCTGCATAAAACCTTCTGCATTCCGCACGGCGGTGGCGGCCCGGGCATGGGACCAATCGGCGTGAAAGCGCACCTGGCGCCGTTTGTGCCGGGGCACAGCGTGGTGCAGATTGAAGGCATGCTGACCCGTCAGGGCGCGGTCTCTGCGGCACCGTTCGGCAGCGCATCAATCCTGCCAATCAGCTGGATGTACATCCGCATGATGGGCGCGGAAGGGCTGAAGCAGGCGAGCCAGGTGGCTATTCTGAACGCCAACTACATTGCGACTCGCCTGAAGTCTGCCTTCCCGGTGCTCTATACCGGCCGCGACGGTCGCGTGGCGCACGAGTGCATTCTGGATATTCGTCCGCTGAAAGAGCAGACCGGCATCAGCGAGCTGGATATCGCCAAGCGTCTGATCGACTACGGCTTCCACGCACCAACCATGTCGTTCCCGGTTGCGGGGACGCTGATGGTGGAGCCGACCGAGTCTGAAAGCAAAGCCGAGCTGGACCGCTTTATCGACGCGATGCTGGCCATCCGCATGGAGATCGACCGCGTGCAGGACGGCGAATGGACGCTGGAAGATAACCCGCTGGTCAACGCCCCGCACACCCAGCACGAGATGGTGGCAGAGTGGAACCACGGTTACTCCCGCGAGCTGGCCGTCTTCCCGGCAGGCGTGGCAAACAAATACTGGCCGACCGTGAAGCGTCTTGATGACGTTTACGGCGACCGTAATCTGTTCTGCTCCTGCGTGCCGATGAGCGAATACCAGTAAGTATTTGCCATACTGTAGGCCGGGTAAGCGTAAGCGCCACCCGGCTTTTTTTTATCTGGAGGTTGTGAATGGCAATTGCACTGGTCACCGGCGCGAGCCGGGGCATTGGGAAAGCCACCGCGCTGCAGCTGGCACGTGAAGGCTACACCGTGGCGGTGAACTATTACCACAACATTAAAGCCGCGACGGACGTTATCAATCAGATCGTTGAGGCCGGCGGTAAAGCGTTTGCCGTGCGTGCGGACATCAGCGATGAAGCTCAGGTGCTGGCGATGTTTGACAGCATCGATCGTGAAGGTGAGCCGCTTCGCGCGCTGGTCAATAATGCAGGCATTCTGTTTGAGCAATCCACCATTGAGAATCTCTCCGCAGAGCGCATTAACCGCGTGCTGGCGACCAACGTCACGGGCTACTTTCTCTGCTGTCGTGAAGCGGTGAAACGCATGTCCATCAAGCATGGCGGCAAGGGCGGGGCGATTGTGAATGTCTCTTCCGCCGCGTCTCGTCTGGGCGCGCCGGGTGAATATGTCGATTACGCTGCTTCTAAAGGCGCGGTAGATTCGCTGACAACCGGGCTATCGCTGGAGGTGGCGGCGCAGGGTATTCGCGTGAACTGCGTGCGGCCTGGGCTGATTTATACCGATATCCATGCTTCCGGCGGAGAGCCGGGGCGAGTGGATCGCGTAAAATCGTTACTGCCGATGCAGCGCGGCGGCCAGCCGGAAGAGGTCGCGCAGGCGATTGTCTGGCTGCTGAGCGAGAAGGCGTCTTACGTGACGGGCAGTTTTATTGAGCTGGCTGGTGGGAAGTAACCCTCTCCCAAAAGGGAGAGGGAACGGCACCCGGCGTTAAAGTTTCTCGCCGTTGCTGGCAATCACGCCTTTATACCACTCGAAGCTCTTCTTACGGGAGCGAGACATGTCGCCCGTGCCGTCGTCGTGCTTGTTGACGTAGATAAAGCCGTAGCGCTTGCTGTACTGGCCGGTGGTGAACGACACGCAGTCGATACAGCCCCATGGCGTATAGCCCATCAGATCCACGCCATCGTGCGTGACGGCTTTGATCATCTCCTCCACGTGGGCACGCAGGTAGTCGATGCGATAGTCATCGATGATGCTGCCGTCTTCTTCCACCTTGTCGTAGGCACCGAAGCCGTTTTCAACGATAAACAGCGGCTTCTGATAACGCTCGTACAGTTCGCACAGGGAATAGCGCAGGCCCACCGGGTCAATCTGCCAGCCCCAGTCGGACGCCTTCACGTGCGGGTTCGGCACGCTGCCTTCAAAGCCGGAAATGGCGTCACCTGTGCCGCCTTCCGCCTTCACCGCGTTGGTCATGTAGTAGCTGAAGCCTAAGTAGTCGCAGGTACCTTCACGCAGGATCTGCTCGTCGCCCGCCTCCATTTTGATGGAAAAGCCGCGGCGCTCCCACTCGTTCAGCACGTAGGACGGGTAGTAACCACGCAGCTGGACGTCGGTAAAGACATAGCGCTCGCGCATGGATTCCTGGGCGAACATCACGTCTTCCGGCTTGCAGGAGAACGGATAGAGCGCCACCATCGCCAGCATGCAGCCGACTTTCATCTCCGGGTTGATGCGGCGCGCGGCTTTCACCGCCAGGGCGCTGGCCACAAACTGGTGGTGCAGCACCTGGTACATGGTCTCTTCCGGGTTGTCATGTTCGGTGTAGACCACGCCCGAGCAGCAGTAGCCGAACAGCGGGGCGCGCCAGTTGCGCTGGTTGTTGATTTCGTTGAAGGTCATCCAGTATTTGACCTTGTGCTTGTAGCGCTCAAACACCACTTCCGCGAAGCGCACGAAGAAATCGACCACTTTGCGGTTGGTCCAGCTACCATACTCCTGCACCAGGTGCAGCGGCATTTCGAAGTGGGAGAGAGTGATCACCGGTTCGATGTTGTACTTCAGCAGCTCATCGAACATGTCGTCGTAAAACTTCAGCCCTTCTTCGTTTGGCTGCGTTTCGTCACCTTTCGGGAAGATGCGCGTCCAGGCGATAGAGGTACGGAAACACTTGAAGCCCATCTCGGCAAATAGCTTGATGTCTTCTTTATAGTGGCCGTGGAAGTCGATGGCTTCGTGGTTTGGGTAGTATTTACCCGGCACCACCTCCTGCGTGATTTCGCGCGGCACGCCGTGTGCGCCGCCGGTCAGCACGTCGCAAATGCTTGGCCCTTTGCCGCCTTTGTTCCAGCCGCCTTCAACCTGATGAGCGGCAACCGCGCCGCCCCATAAAAAATCTTTCGGTAAGGTTATTTTTTTCATCGCTGCTATTCTCAATAAATGGCTTATTGGCATTGAGTCTAGCAAAGCGAAATTGAATGTCACGATATAACAATTTGCGAAAATTGTGATTTGTCACATCGAAAAAACAGGATGTTTTATTCCGTCAGTTTTTTCGCCAGCTTGCGTCCGAGAGATTCCAGAATATAAATGACGGGAATTTGCGTGGTGATATCGTAGACGCCGCCAATTCGCGTCTGGGGAACATGCCAGGAGAGATTAAAGTCCGCCAGTTTTGCCAGGCGCGAGTGCTCGTGGCTGGTGATAGAGAGCACCTTGCAGTGATGCAGGCTGAACTGGCTGGCGAAGCGCAGGATCTCCTCGGTTTCGCCCGAGACGGAGAGCACAATCGCCAGCGCATTTTTCGCCATATCATTGGTGACCGGGAAATAAGGGTCATCAATATGATTACTGAATTTACCAATATTTGAAAAGAAGCGTGCGCCATATTTGGCCAAAGAGCCTGACGTGCCCGCCCCGACAAATATAATTCGCTCGGAAGACAAAATGATATTTACCGCGTCATTTAATAGCGCGTCGAACTCTTCATTATTCACGCTTTTAAAGAAACTGATAATTTCGCTGGCGCCGAAATTCGCCTGCTGGGGCTCGTTCTGCTCAAGATAGAGCTTAAAGCGCACGCGAAATTCAGAATACCCTTCGCAGTTGAGCTTGCGGCAAAAGCGCAGGATAGTGGTGGTTGAGACGTCGGCCGCATCCGCCAGCTCGCGGATGGTCATGTACATCACTTTGTCCCGGTTTTTGATGACATAGTTGTAGACCATCATTTCCAAGTTATTGAGACTGGCAATGGCGGAGTGGGTGAACATACTCACAGTGGCAAAACTCTCATTCAGACCTCATTTATCCATCATATCATGCAGCCAGACGGCAGGAGCCAATTTTATGCCATTGATTAGTAACGCTTAAATTTTTATGTGAACAAATGCCAGGTGAATTTTCCGTTTATGTTTTTGATTTTTATTATAAAAATTTACTTTAAAATTATTTTAGCTAACAGGTGTTCACTGGAATCATTCTCAGTTAGCATAGGCATGCGATGAATAATCATCTTTAGTTTTCCCGGAGTTTAGTATGGCGAGCAGACCATTAATCGCACAGGGATATTCGCTGGCTGAGGAAGTAGCCAACAGCATCAGCCACGGCATTGGCCTGGTGTTTGGGATTGTCGGTTTAGTGTTATTGCTGGTACAGGCGGTGGATACCAATGCCAGCGCGATGGCCATTACCAGCTATAGCCTGTATGGCGGAAGTATGATCCTGCTGTTCCTGGCCTCGACGCTCTATCACGCGATTCCGCATCAGCGGGCCAAAATATGGCTTAAGAAATTTGACCACTGCGCTATCTATCTGCTGATTGCGGGTACCTATACGCCTTTCCTGCTGGTGGGGCTAAACTCACCGCTGTCGCGCGGCCTGATGATTGTTATCTGGAGCCTGGCGCTGCTGGGGATCCTGTTTAAGCTGACCATTGCGCACCGGTTTAAAGTGTTGTCGCTGGTCACCTATCTGACGATGGGCTGGCTGTCGCTGATTGTGGTGTATCAGCTGGCGATTAAGCTGGCGGTCGGCGGGGTCACGCTGCTGGCGGTGGGCGGTGTGGTCTACTCGCTGGGCGTTATTTTCTACGTCTGCAAGCGCATCCCATATAACCATGCCATCTGGCACGGCTTTGTGCTGGGCGGCAGCGTGTGCCACTTTTTGGCGATTTATTTGTACGTGGGGCAGGTTTAGTTTGTTGTCGGGTGGCGGCTTCGCCTTACCCGACCTGGATTTGCACCCGTAGGCCCGGTAAGCGCAGCGCCACCGGGCGATAGAGCATCACTCTTCCAGTGAATACGGTAGCGGCTCAATACTCAACGTATTCGCGTCGTCGCGCACGCGGAACACGCTGTCCGCTTCCATGTCGTTGTTCATTACAGCCTGTACCAAAAGACGGCCATCGTCCAGCTGGACTGCGGCTAACACGGTACCGGTGCGGCGCCAGTTGTCGCCCATCTTCAGTTCTAAGTCTTCACCTGCTTCCGGTACGCGGCTGGCATGACCTGCCAGTGTCCACAACGCGCGTTTGTTTGCCCCACGGAATTTTGCACGCGCGACCATTTCCTGACCGGTGTAGCAGCCTTTTTTAAAGCTGATTCCCCCCAGCGCCTGCAGGTTAGTTGCCTGAGGAATAAACTGCGCGCTGTTGGCTGCGTCAATTACCGGCAGACCCGCTTCGATGTTCAGCGCCAGCCACTGCTGGCTGTTGTTGAGCTGCGCTTCGCCGCGCAGCGCCTCGGTCACACGTTCGGCTGTTGCGGCATCCGTGACTAACAGGAAGCGCTCTGCCGGGTGTTCAAACCACAGGATGGAAGTTGCGCCCTCGCTGACCACCTGTTTTTCTGCATCCGGCAGTTCAGCAAACAGATTTTTCAGCGCCGCACGCGCCTGGAAGCCCGCCACGCCCAGCAGAACATGTTCATCGTCCGGGGCGATGGTGACTTTGGAAAAGACCGCGTATTTTTTCAGTTCTTTGAGCTGCGCATCGCGCAGGCTGCGGCGCTCAATAAAGGCAAAACCGTCCTGACGGCGGAAGAGACGCAGGTTGCTCCACATTTTGCCCTTAGGATCGCAGTGCGCGGCCAGCAGATGCTGGTGTTCAGTCAACTGCGCAACATCCGCAGTCACCTGACCCTGCAAGTATTTTTCGGCGTCGGCGCCGGAGAGGGTTGCCAGCGCCCAGTCATCAAGAGAAATAAGCGTCAGCGGCAGACGCGCAGAGGCGGCGGGCTGGCGAGGAGAAAATGGTGTAAAGGCCATAACGGTATCCTGAATTGCTTAACGCTTTGATAATGCCTAATGGTAAAAGAGCCTGCAGGCATTGCAAGCGCTTTCAGCAGACCATTTGTGCCATAAACGGGTTATGCGTAGCGCTACGCAAAATAGTGTAATCCGCTGTCTATGTAGGGATTATTCTGGAAGCCAGCTCGTCAAACGCAATATTCCAGTAATGAAACGGTCAAAAACACGTTACACTAGCTGGTGTCCCCGTAGAGAAATTAAGAACAGAAAACGGGGTACCGACTGTGCCAAACGTAATGCAGGAAACTGAACATGGATATTAACAACAAGGCCCGTATTCACTGGGCATGCCGACGCGGAATGCGTGAACTTGATATTTCCATCATGCCTTTCTTCGAATATGAGTACGACAGCTTAAGCGATGATGATAAGCGTCTGTTTGTTCGCCTGCTTGAGTCTGACGATCCGGATTTATTCAACTGGCTGATGAACCACGGCAAACCCGCCGACACCGAGTTGCAACGGATGGTGCAATTAATTCAAACACGGAATCGGGAACGTGGTCCTGTGGCAATCTGATCTTCGCGTCTCGTGGCGCTCGCAGTGGATGTCTTTATTGCTCCACGGGCTGGTTGCGGCCATCGTTTTACTCATGCCGTGGCCGCTCAGCTATACGCCGCTGTGGCTGCTATTACTTTCGTTTGTTGTTTTTGACAGCGTACGCAGCCAGCGTCGCATTAACGCGCGTCAGGGCGAGATCAAGCTGCTGATGGATTCCCGCCTGCGCTGGCAGGGAAAAGAGTGGGATATTCTCGGTGTGCCCTGGATGCTTAACGCCGGGATGATGTTACGGTTACGCAAAGTGGGGGGCGGACGTTGCCAGCACCTGTGGCTGGCGGCGGACAGTATGGACGCATCAGAATGGCGGGATCTGCGCCGGATGTTGCTGCAACAGCCGACGCAGGAGTAACGCGCGTTAGCTGAATTTTTCTGCCATTTCGCCGAGGATCTGCTCGCACCAGGCCTGCAGGCGCTCGTCGCTGAGATCGTACTGATTGGTTTCATCCAGCGCGAGCCCGACAAACAGCTCGCCGTCGGCAATAATCGGCTTTTTACTGGTGAATTCATACCCTTCGGTTGGCCAGTAGCCGATAAATGCCGCCCCTTTTGGTGCCAGCTTATCGTGCAGCATGCCGAGTGCGTCCAGGAACCATTCGCCGTAGCCTAACTGGTCACCCATGCCGTACATCGCAATAATTTTACCGTCGAAATTGACTGAATCGAGCTGATCCCAGATGGCTTCCCAGTCTTCCTGTATCTCACCAAAATCCCAGGTTGGGATGCCCAGAATCAGCACATCATACTGCTCCATCAAGGCGACCGAGTCATCTTTCAGGTTATGCAACGTCACCAGTTCCGGGCCAATGATGTCGCGAATTTTCTCCGCCGCCATTTCGGTGTAGCAGGTGCTGGAACCATAGAACAGACCAATATTCATCGCGTAACTATCTCAATTCTTGCTATGACTTTGCGCGTAGTGTACCAGAAACCGGTCGCAATCAGGCATAATGGCCTGACTGCAAAATCAAAGGGGCTGATGTGGAAAAGGATCTCGCACTCGTTGAACAGTTTCTCGACGCGCTGTGGCTGGAGAAAAATCTGGCCGAGAATACCCTCAGTGCCTACCGGCGCGATCTCTCCATGCTGGTGGAGTGGCTGGCGCGTCGGGAGCTATCGCTTGCGAGCGCGCAAAGCGACGACCTGCAGGCGCTGCTCGCTGAACGCGTAGAAGGAGGGTACAAAGCCACCAGCTCTGCACGCTTGCTCAGCGCAATGCGTCGGCTTTTCCAGCATCTTTATCGGGAGAAGATTCGCGAAGACGATCCCAGCGCGCTGCTGGCGTCCCCGAAACTCCCGCAACGGCTGCCGAAAGATCTCAGCGAAGCACAAGTTGAGAGATTATTACAGTCACCGGCTGTTGACCTGCCGCTGGAGTTACGCGATAAAGCCATGCTTGAGCTATTGTATGCTACCGGCTTGCGCGTTTCGGAACTGGTTGGCCTGACGATGAGCGACATCAGCCTGCGTCAGGGCGTGGTGCGCGTCATCGGTAAAGGAAACAAGGAAAGGCTGGTTCCGCTGGGAGAAGAGGCGGTTTACTGGCTGGAGACGTATCTTGAGCATGGCCGCCCCTGGCTGCTCAATGGCGCGTCTATCGACGTCCTGTTTCCGAGCCAGCGCGCGCAGCAGATGACGCGACAAACGTTCTGGCATCGCATCAAGCATTACGCCACACTGGCGGGTATCGACAGTGAAAAGCTTTCGCCGCACGTATTGCGTCACGCCTTCGCGACGCATCTGTTAAACCACGGCGCAGATTTACGCGTGGTGCAGATGCTGCTGGGACACAGCGATCTTTCAACGACGCAAATTTACACCCATGTCGCGACGGAACGCCTGCGGCAGCTACACCAACAGCACCACCCTCGTGCGTGAGTGCCGACAAATTGTAACAGGATCAATTATGAAAAAGTCTTTCGTGCTGTTCACCCTGCTGGCAGCCTCATTTACCGGCTTCGCCCATGCGGATGACGCCGCCATCAAACAGTCTCTGGCTAAGCTTGGCGTCACCAGCAGCGACATCCAGCCTGCGCCGGTTGCCGGTATGAAAACCGTACTGACCAACAGCGGCGTGCTGTACGTCACCGAAGACGGCAAACACTTTATTCAGGGACCGCTGTACGACGTGAGCGGCGCGCAGCCGGTGAACGTCACCAACCAGCTGCTGATGAAAAACCTGAACGCGCTCGAAAAAGAGATGATCGTCTATAAAGCGGCGCAGGAAAAACATGTGATTACCGTCTTCACCGACATCACCTGTGGCTACTGCCACAAGCTGCATGAACAGATGAAAGACTATAACGCGCTGGGCATTACCGTGCGTTACCTGGCCTTCCCGCGCGCAGGCGTACAGAGCAAGCCAGAGCAGGACATGAAAGCGATCTGGTGTGCCAAAGACCGCAACAAAGCGTTTGATGACGCGATGAACGGTAAAGACGTTAAGCCTGCTTCCTGCGACATCGACATTGCTAACCACTACGCGCTGGGCGTGCAGTTTGGCGTGAGCGGTACGCCAGCGATTGTCCTGAGTAACGGGTATGTCGTTCCGGGTTATCAGGGACCAAAAGAGATGAAAGAGTTCCTCGACGCGCACCAGAAACAGTTTGGTGGTAAATAATTCGCGTGAAAGCCCCCATCAAATTGCGCCGCCGCGAGGCGGTTGAACACGTTGATTTACCGGACGATCTCCCGCCGCTGCTAAGGCGCCTCTACGCCAGCCGCGGCGTGCGTCGCGCAGAGGATCTTGAGCGCAGCGTGAAAGGGATGCTGCCCTGGCAGCAGCTGAACGGTATCGAAAAAGCCACTGAAATGCTCTACAACGCGCTTCGTGAGGGAACGCGCATTGTGGTGGTAGGGGATTTCGACGCCGACGGCGCAACCAGCACCGCCCTGAGCGTACTCAGCCTGCGCGCGCTGGGCTGCGATAATGTCACCTATCTGGTGCCGAACCGCTTTGAAGACGGCTATGGCCTCAGCCCGGAGGTGGTCGATCAGGCCCATGCCCGCGGTGCGCAGATGATCATGACCGTCGACAACGGGATCTCCTCCCATGCGGGCGTCGATCATGCTCACGCTTTGGGGATCCCGGTGCTGGTCACCGATCATCACCTGCCCGGCGATACGCTCCCCGCAGCAGAAGCGATTATTAACCCCAACCTGCGCGACTGCGATTTCCCGTCGAAATCCCTCGCCGGCGTGGGCGTGGCGTTTTATCTGATGCTGGCGTTGCGTACTCTCTTACGCGATAAGGGCTGGTTCGAATCCCGCGGCATTGCCGTTCCAAACCTGGCCGAATACCTCGACCTGGTGGCGCTGGGCACCGTGGCGGACGTGGTACCTCTTGATGCCAATAACCGCATTTTGACCTGGCAGGGCTTAAGCCGTATTCGCGCGGGCAAGTGCCGTCCCGGAATTAAGGCGCTGCTGGAGATTGCCAACCGCGATCCGCTTAAGCTGGCGGCAAGCGACCTGGGCTTTGCCCTCGGGCCGCGTCTAAACGCTGCCGGAAGGCTGGACGATATGTCCGTCGGCGTGGCGCTGCTGCTGTGCGACAACATCGGCGAAGCGCGCGTGCTGGCCAACGAGCTGGACGCCCTGAACCAGACCCGTAAAGAGATTGAGCAGGGGATGCAGGCCGAAGCGCTGACCCTGTGCGAAAAACTTGAGCGCAGTGGCGATACGCTGCCGGGCGGGCTGGCAATGTACCACCCCGAGTGGCATCAGGGCGTGGTCGGCATTCTGGCGTCGCGCATTAAAGAGCGCTTCCACCGCCCGGTGATCGCGTTTGCGCCTGCGGGTGACGGCACGCTGAAAGGCTCTGGCCGTTCGATTCAGGGGCTGCACATGCGCGATGCGCTGGAGCGTCTGGATACGCTTTATCCCGGTCTGATGATCAAGTTCGGCGGCCACGCGATGGCGGCAGGCTTGTCGCTGGAAGAGGCAAAGTTCGACGAGTTCCAGCGCCTGTTTGGCGAGCTGGTCACCGAGTGGATTGACCCGGCGCTGCTGCAGGGCGAAGTGGTCTCTGACGGTGAGCTGTCCGTCTCCGAAATGACGATGGAGGTCGCGCAGATGCTGCGCGATGCCGGTCCATGGGGGCAGATGTTCCCGGAACCGCTGTTCGACGGGCGATTCCGTCTGCTGCAGCAGCGTATCGTCGGCGAACGTCACCTGAAAGTGATGGTTGAGCCGGTGGGCGGCGGACCGCTGCTGGACGGCATCGCCTTCAACGTTGACACCTCCATCTGGCCGGACAACGGCGTGCGCGAGGTCGAGCTGGCGTACAAACTGGATATCAACGAGTTTCGCGGTAACCGCACCCTTCAGATCATCATCGACAATATCTGGCCAATTTAGCGGCAGTAATCTCTATAAAAAAGGGCGTGGATTCGGTACAATCCCGCTCTTATCACCGCATTTTGACAAGTCCATAAAAGAAAACAGACCATGTTTGAAATTAATCCGGTAAAAAACCGTATTCAGGACCTCACGGAGCGCTCTGACGTTCTTAGGGGGTATCTTTGACTACGATGCCAAGAAAGAGCGTCTTGAAGAAGTAAACGCCGAGCTGGAACAGCCGGACGTCTGGAACGAACCTGAACGCGCACAAGCGCTGGGTAAAGAGCGTTCCTCTCTCGAAGCTATCGTAGATACGTTGGATCAAATGGCCCAGGGGCTGGAAGATGTTTCCGGTTTGCTGGAGCTGGCCGTCGAAGCCGACGACGAAGAAACCTTTAACGAAGCCGTGGCAGAACTCGACGGGCTGGAAGAGAAGCTGGCACAGCTGGAATTCCGTCGCATGTTCTCCGGCGAATACGACAGCGCTGACTGCTATCTCGATATTCAGGCAGGTTCTGGCGGTACCGAAGCGCAGGACTGGGCCAGCATGCTGACGCGTATGTATCTGCGTTGGGCGGAAGCGCGCGGCTTCAAAACCGAAATTATCGAAGAGTCTGAAGGTGAAGTGGCCGGTATTAAATCCGTCACTATCAAGATCATTGGCGACTACGCCTACGGCTGGCTGCGTACCGAAACCGGCGTTCACCGCCTGGTGCGTAAGAGCCCGTTTGACTCCGGTGGTCGTCGTCATACCTCCTTCAGCTCCGCGTTTGTTTACCCGGAAGTTGACGAAGATATCGATATCGAAATTAACCCGGCGGACCTGCGTATTGACGTTTACCGCGCGTCCGGCGCGGGTGGTCAGCACGTTAACCGTACAGAATCTGCGGTGCGTATTACCCACATTCCAACCGGGCTGGTAACACAGTGCCAGAACGACCGTTCCCAGCATAAGAACAAAGACCAGGCCATGAAGCAGATGAAAGCGAAGCTTTATGAGCTGGAGATGCAGAAGAAAAATGCTGAGAAACAGGCGATGGAAGACAACAAGTCCGACATCGGTTGGGGCAGCCAGATCCGTTCTTACGTCCTTGATGACTCCCGCATCAAAGACCTGCGTACCGGGGTTGAAACCCGCAACACGCAGGCGGTGCTGGACGGCAGCCTGGACCAATTTATCGAAGCAAGTTTGAAAGCAGGGTTATGAGGAACCAACATGTCTGAACAACAAGCACAGGGCGCTGACGCGGTAGTCGATCTTAACAACGAACTGAAAACCCGCCGCGAGAAGCTGGCAGCGCTGCGCGAGCAGGGCGTGCCGTTCCCGAACGATTTTCGTCGTGACCACACCTCAGACCAACTGCACGCTGACTTCGACGGTAAAGAGAACGAAGAGCTGGAAGCGCTGAACATCGAAGTGGCCGTTGCAGGCCGTATGATGACCCGCCGTATCATGGGTAAAGCCTCCTTCGTGACCTTGCAGGACGTGGGCGGCCGTATTCAGCTGTACGTTTCCCGTGACGACCTGCCGGAAGGCATCTACAACGAGCAGTTCAAAAAGTGGGACCTGGGCGATATCCTGGGCGCGAAAGGTAAACTGTTTAAAACCAAAACCGGTGAACTGTCTATCCACTGCACCGAGCTGCGCCTGCTGACCAAAGCCCTGCGCCCGCTGCCGGACAAGTTCCACGGCCTGCAGGATCAGGAAGCGCGCTACCGTCAGCGTTACCTGGATCTCATCTCTAACGATGAATCCCGCAAGACCTTCAAAATTCGCTCCCAGATCATGGCCGGTATTCGCCAGTTCATGGTCAACCGCGACTTTATGGAAGTGGAAACCCCGATGATGCAGGTGATCCCTGGCGGCGCGTCTGCGCGTCCGTTCATCACCCATCACAACGCCCTGGACCTGGACATGTACCTGCGTATCGCGCCGGAACTGTACCTGAAGCGTCTGGTGGTCGGTGGTTTCGACCGCGTGTTTGAAATCAACCGTAACTTCCGTAACGAAGGTATCTCCGTTCGCCATAACCCAGAGTTCACCATGATGGAACTCTATATGGCGTACGCGGACTACAAAGATCTGATCGAGCTGACCGAATCCCTGTTCCGTACCCTGGCGCAGGATATTCTGGGCACCACGCAGGTTCCTTACGGTGAAGAAGTCTTCGACTTCGGCAAGCCGTTCGAAAAACTGACCATGCGCGAAGCGATCAAGAAATACCGTCCGGAAACCAACATGGCGGATCTGGATAACTTCGACTCTGCGAAGGCCATCGCTGAAAGCATCGGCATCAAGGTTGAGAAGAGCTGGGGTCTGGGCCGTATCGTGACCGAGATCTTCGAAGAAGTGGCCGAAGCGCACCTGATTCAGCCGACCTTCATTACCGAATACCCGGCGGAAGTCTCTCCGCTGGCGCGTCGTAATGACGAGAACCCGGAAATCACCGACCGTTTCGAATTCTTCATCGGCGGCCGTGAAATCGGTAACGGCTTTAGCGAGCTGAACGATGCGGAAGACCAGGCGCAGCGTTTCCAGGATCAGGTTGACGCGAAAGCAGCAGGCGACGACGAAGCGATGTTCTTCGATGAAGACTATGTGACCGCGCTGGAGCACGGCCTGCCGCCAACTGCAGGTCTGGGTATTGGTATCGACCGTATGGTGATGCTGTTCACCAACAGCCACACCATTCGTGACGTGATCCTGTTCCCGGCAATGCGCCCGGTGAAATAAGGCGTTACGTTGCTAAAAAAGCCCCGAAAGGGGCTTTTTTATTGCGCCGCGAACGCTCTCAATGCGTCTCGCGCGACCGTTGCTTCCTGCACCATCCACGGGCTAAAGCTCCATGGGGCGGCGTCCAGCGCGCGGAATAACGACTCCAGCGTCACCCATTCAAATGCCATCACTTCATCATGGTTAATTCGCAGTTCGCTGGTGACGCGGGCAGCGAAGACCGGGCAAATCTCGTTTTCCACGATCCCGGAAGGATCCGTTTCGCGGTAGCGGAATTCTGAGGCGACAGGCGTAATCGCGGTAATTTCTGCGCCAATCTCATCGCGGCAGCGACGGATAATTGCCTCTTCCGTCCGTTCACCAGATTGAGGGTGACCGCAGACGGAGTTCGTCCAGACGCCCGGCCAGGCTTTTTTACTTAGTGCGCGTCGGGTTACCAGACACTCGCCTTCGGCGTTAAACAGCCAGGATGAGAACGCCAGATGCAGCGGGGTTTGGGCAGTATGCGCGGCGTATTTTTCCTGAGTGCCAATTACCATTCCCTGGTCATTAACCAAAATAACGTGTTCTTGAATACTCATTCATGCTCCAGTGCCAACGATGCGGATGGTTCTGCACCATCAACAGGGAGCATTATACGGCAATCTTATACGAACGGTTTGTTTCCAGGAGCGGAAAAGGGCTGACCCATATCTCTCCGGGCTGGTATCATAGTGCGCCATTCACGCTGACCGAGGATCTGTTTTGTTTGCAGGAAGCCTGACGAGAAACCCCATCATCGCCATCTTTTGCCTGACGCTGACGCTATTCCTGGCTGGCTGTTCAGGAAGCAAATCGTCGGATATGGGTAGCTATTCCGGTTCGGTCTATATCGTTAAGCGCGGGGATACGCTGTACCGGATTTCGCGCGCAACGGGGACCAGCGTGAAGGATCTGGCGCGCCTGAATAACATCTCTCCGCCGTACACCATCGAAGTGGGACAAAAGCTCAAGGTGAACGGCAGTTCGTCCTCGGGCAAAAAATCCTCATCGAAAGGCAAAACCGCCAAAGTGACGCCGTCCTATCAGGTACCGCAATCGTCATGGCCGCCGGTTGGACAGCGCTGCTGGATTTGGCCTGCCAGCGGTAAAGTGGTCGCCCCTTACTCACTCTCTGAAGGTGGCAACAAGGGTATTGATATCGCCGCTGCGCGCGGTACGCCGGTTTATGCCTCCGGGGCAGGGAAGGTGGTTTATGTGGGTAACCAGCTTCGCGGCTACGGTAACCTCATCATGATTAAGCATGGCGAAGATTACATCACCGCCTACGCGCATAACGACACGATGCTGGTCAACAACGGGCAGAACGTGAAGGCGGGGCAAAAGATTGCCACCATGGGCAGTACCGGTACCGATTCGGTGAAGCTGCACTTCCAGATCCGCTATAAGGCGACGGCCATCGATCCGCAACGCTATCTTCCTGCGCCCGGCAGCAAACCGAAGTGCTAAGTGATTATTTAATCGCCGGTTAGTTGTGAAGAGGCTTGTATGAAGGTGCGTAAGGTCTATAATGCCTTACGCACCTCAAAGCGGGCGTAGTTCAATGGTAGAACGAGAGCTTCCCAAGCTCTATACGAGGGTTCGATTCCCTTCGCCCGCTCCAGATCTCCTGAAAAAGCAATAAGTTATAACTTATCAGTTAGTTACGTAGCCCTGCTTTAGCAGGTACAACTTAAACTACCCATTGTTCTACGCCCGTACCTGTCGCATGATTGGTCTGTGGTACAAGGGAGCATATCTTCACGCTGGCGGTGGTTCCTGGTTCTTAACGCGACAGCACAACAACGAACAAAAAGCCGCATACCTGGCATAACTCCCGAACAGATTGATCATACGCATTTAAGCCCGATGAGTGGCCTTTTGGCTGCTATTGTCTGAAATCTGATACATTGCACAAACATCATGTGGATTGCTGTAAAGTTCATCAGTATGATTGCTAGCACAATCAGCGATTGGGAAAGCACTTCTGGAAGATAAGGGACGAGACGATATGAAAGTGACTGATGAAGCTTTGTTACGTTCAGGGTTTACGCAGCCCGAATTGCAGAAGATAAAAAGCAATATTGAAAAATATGGAGGAACGCTTGGAGAGGCTATAAATGACCTTGCCAGGCGATTTGTTACCTTGGCGGGAGTGGTGGCTGTGTGTGCCTTAATCCTACTGCTACTTATCGTCTTCAGCTCACCTGATAGAGCATTTGCATGGGGGCTGGCGATGATCTTTGGGGTTGCCATTATGTCCTTCGCACAGCCGCCGGTAATTTCCTATAAATCCTGGCGTTACCGTAAAACTATCAAGGATTAACTGGTTCCATTTTCTGTTGTTAGTAGATCGAAAATCACTTTTGCTTTAACACCATAACCGACAATCTTCATTGTTAGTTTAGGAGTGCTCATTGTGCTGACTTTGCGATAGTAATCGTGTGGAAGCCAGCGGAATAATCTCCAGGCTCCAGTTTTTCGTGCGAATCCCACAATGCTGTACACACTGGCACCAAGAGTAACACCATTATAGAGAGCCAGGCCCGTGTTAGGATTAAATCCCATAAACTGGGCCGTATGCATCGCGGAGTCAGCAATGATACCTTGTGAGGGTTTATGTCCTGCTGGCTGATTAAAGTTGAGCACTTCTTTCGTTAATCCGTTCATTCCATCGGCAATCAGGACTGCCCCAGCCAGCATACCAATCGGCCCCATAGTGGATAACATCATAAAGCCACCAAAGAGAACCACGCCTGATAGCACCACATTCACAGCGGATATAACATAACCGACGATTTTATTATTTTCCTTAACAAATTCGACTTTCGCGTAAAGCTGTGCGGCTCTGGTTCTTAACAGGTGTTCTTGTTCTTGTAAATTATCTGTTTCGGCACGTAGATTTTTGATGCATGCAATGCATTCTTCATCGGTTTTAGCTCGTCGTGCTGTTTCAAATTCTTTATCTACAACCTGTTTTATCTCTTCGACAAACTTGATGCGTGTAAGACCATCTTGCAAATAGAATGCTGACAGCCGATTTGCTGTTTCGACGAGTTTCCGGGCTTCAAGATTCACCATGGTATCTGACCATGTTCTGTTCCAGCCCCTGTTGAGCAGCGCAATATCCATTAAAGACTCCTTCCCAAAATGTGTCTGGTCATTTTACGTGCAATAAGGTCGAAGACAACAGAAAATATTTTCACAACCCGCCCCCGTGGGGGGCCCGTTGCTTTATCCTTCCAGTTTACATTCTCCTGTTCAAAATATCCCCAGCTCTGTTGGTGATCTGCTAGACCGTCAGCCCAGGCCCTCGGTGGAAAGCGCTTTTCTTCGCCAAATATCGCTACTTGATGCCTTCAGCGACACGCCTCACTGCAACAAGCAGTGCAGTTACACAATGCTGCTTTGGGCTGACGCAAGGGAGATAACTTGATGTTTTGAAGTGCATCTATTCACTAATTGTACAGCTATTTAACATATTCTTTGTTAAACGCACCAGGTTTGTAGTGGCTAAATTGAGATGTCCGTCTCTGACCAAATAGACATGTCCGCGTTACAGTCTCACCACCGTGATCACTGTTTTCAAAAAATGAGACTTATGACGGCATTCGGAACGGAGTTTTTCTAAATGAACAGTGCAAAACGACTCAGGACCCTTCAGAGGCTCCTTTAGGATGTTATCGACCTGCATTTCTGACGTTATACTGAATATGCGATTACGGATAGATTTTCACAGGGGCGTATCGAATGCGCCCCTGTGAGTTTTTATGCAAAATTGATCAACCAGACAAGTACTCTAAAACCGCTGCGACAGCTGCATTACGCATCCTACGAGCTCTTACATCACCAACATAATTGGCTTCTTTTAATTTTTCCTCTGTTGCATCTAAAACTTCACGGACTGTATGAAGGCCCAATTCTCTTAATTTCTCTAACTGCCATGCTGTTAGGTCAAGAACAGTAGAGGGCCTGTCTAACTGAATATTGAGCGTGTTAGTCATGCTCTCATCTGTAATGAGTGGTGCCTGATCCATAAGACTTCTGAATGAAGGGTGGTTCAAACCGTACTCAGTCATTCGTTTAGGAGTCAGTTCTCTTGCAATTTCAAATGATGAAGTGGTTGGAGTTGCTTCTAATGCAAATATGCAACCTAAATTAATAATATAGCGTGTGCCGACCTCTGCGCGGGTTGCTTTGATGCCAGTTGCATGTTCAATTACAATTCCCGTATACGCTAAAACTCTTAAAGACTCTTTTATAATTTCAGGCGCATCTCTATGCACCCAAAAGAAGGCTGAAGTATTTTTATCTGATAAAAGATATTGATCATTTTTTGCTTTAATATCAGGAATAACTCTGCCTTCAATGAATTCTCTACCCCAGTCAATTAATGGTTTATGACCAAGATATTTTTCAGAAAGAGTTGAATGTTCTGACCAAATGTCTGTTCTATAGAACTCTCTTATAGTCTCATTAACTTGTTGAGAATTAACCTTTGGACATTTAGCTATAGTCTTGAGAAGAAGTCGCGGATTCCCCGTAGATGCATAAGCTAAGGTTGCAAAGTTTCTACCATTTTGTGCTATATTTGTCAGAGTTCCACTATCTGATTGCTTTTCAACTATTTCCCTCATATTCTCAACGTAGTCATTAGATAGAATATCGCGATCTATCGTCAACATTGTTGCATCGTGAACTGGTTGAAAAGTTTCACCAAAAGTTGTGACTCCGGGATAAACTGCAGCATTACAGGTAATGAAGTGAGCCCGCAGATCTCTAAACAAAGTGAAAAATTGACGCTGTTGCTCTGGTAAGAAAATATGAGCAGCCTCATCAAATAGGAGTGAAAATCGAGATATATTTAGGAATTCACTTAAATCTTCAAGAGCATCTTTAAATTCATCGACAGTAGGCAAGCCATCAGAATCAACATTGCTATTAGGGGACTTCCACGAAGTTTCATAGGAGTTGGCAATTTGTTCAACTTTCGTTTGCTCAATATTTGATGTTACCATTCCACCCGCTAGCAAATTTATGCTATTTGGCACCCCACCCAATAAACCTGCTCTTGTTAAACCCCTTACAATTGACGAGCATATTCTTGCAAGCATCCAGTGTTTGAACTGGTTGGGGTCTGGTGAATGAAGTAATGAGCTTCTAACGAAGCTAATATAAACTGGGAATACTCGGTCATCCTCGAAAGAGTCCATTAATTCTTTTTGCGCGACGCGGAGTAAAAATGATTTACCGACACCTCGACTCCCAACAAGAACTACTGGGTTTCTATTTTTCAGTGCATCGACAACCTGCCGATCTTTTGATGTCTCTACAAAATAATTAAGAACCTCATCTGGTCTAATATCCTCAGTTCGAAAGAAAAAGTCAGCCATAATTATAATTCCTTATGTGATTTCGAGAAGGCATCTTGAATGGGCTGTAAATGCCCAAGCACTTCCATGATGACAGGCTCAATAATTAACATTTTTTTTGGTGCAATATGATTTAAATATCTAGAGGTAAAGGCAAAAATAATAGCTATACGCATAATTGAAGCTTTTGTATGCCATGCGCTAAAGGCCTCTTCATTAAACGAGATGTTATTTGGAAGATTATGATGTGTAAAGGCGTTTCCGTGGACAAATTCTGAACACTCACGATAAACAGATTCAGCAATAGCTGAATATTGCTTTCCTCTATCGGCCAACTCTGGATTAAAAGCACGTATGAAATTAGTCGAAAAAATGCCTGTCTCTTGGTTTTTAAGTGCTGTCCAGTTTAAGTCCTTTTTGTCTTTATACCACAAATGATAATCAATTTCATGTGCCGAAAATTGGACAACAGATAACATTAACTCAAAAAACAATCTTAGACCGCCAAAGGCATATCTATATTGACCAGAGCATAGTGCGTAAAGTGCGAATTGATATTCTTTTACCGCCAAGTTTAAAACCGTGACCTCTGGCCTGTCATCGATAGCAACCATTAATTTATCATAATCAAGTAAATAATTATGTGATGTAACTAACGGTTGAGGTCCGAGCTTATTAAGCATGGTGTCAAAGACTACCTTTGACTGGTCAAAAAGAAAATTGTAATTCCCGACAACATCCATTTTATCTCTCTCATTTAATTAATTAAACGTCAATGTATTTGAGTAATTAAAGTCAAAAACTGCTTTAAAGGAATACCTAAAGTTATTAGTTATGCTAATTGAATTTGTTCTGGGTTGAAGTTTATACCTTGAATGGTTTTACATCAAGCTGGCAAACAGCTTAGGGGCATGTCAGAGTGACAATGTATCTCCTCTGCCCACGATATCTGCTCTTTGCTCTACTTTGTTGTATTTACCAAGCACAAAATTGTCTGATTCTTCATTAAATAGTTCTACTTATTAAAATGTACCTTTGAAAAGTAGACACTTTGCGGTACGCTTTTCGGTATCACTTACCTCGGTATTTCACGCAGCGCGCCGGAGGACTTCCGCCCCGGACGGGGCCCTGAATGCCCCTGATATCTGATGCTCCGGAGCTTAACCTGTCGCCAGTTGTCATTCTGCCCAATGAGAATTTCATGCCGATGCTGCCCGGAGGTAAAGGCCCGGTTAATCCTGCCCGGGCCTACCTGCTTTCCCTCAACTCCGCCCGTAGTTGGCAGACCATGGCCTCGTTCCTTAGCATTCTCGCCGACATGCTAGAGGCCGCTTCCCTGGAGTCCAACCGCAGGGGTAGCCTGCGGCGCCATTACGTAATGGCCGTCACGGAACTCCTGCGCGAGATCGGCCGTGCCACTGCCGCCATCTGCGGCAGCCCAGGGCATTCCGCAATCTCAGTAAGCCGGGCAAGTGCAGAAGTTGTTGACATCGGAAAGGTATAATTAATTAAATATTTGAGGGCGTAGGTTGCATGCTCTCACTCTGTCAAAGCAAAAAAGGCCGCATCCTGCAGCCTTTCCTCTCACACTCACCCTTTCGGGAACACCCAAACATGCTTCTCCGGCAGCGAAAGATGGCAGTGCTGCGGATCCCGCACCTCATGCCCATACGCACGAATGACAAAATCATCTCCCGGCGTGCGGAACAGGTACTCCCAGCGGTCGCCAAGATACATGCTGGTGAGCAGCGGCAGCTCAAGCTGATTTTCCCCTGGCCCCTCAACCACCGCCACGCGCTCGACCCGGATCACCGCCGTAGCGTCATTACCGCTCTGTACCCCTTCGCCCGCCTGGCCCCACAGCACCCAGCCTTTCCCTTCGATACGCGCTCTGCCGTCGCGCACTTCGGTGACCTTGCCGTGCAGGCGGTTGTTGCTGCCCATAAACTCTGCGGTAAACAGCGTTTTCGGCGAGCCGTACATCTCCTGCGGCGTGCCCTGTTGCTCAATTTTGCCGTTGTTAAGCAGCAGGATGCGGTCGGATATGGACATCGCTTCGTTCTGGTCGTGCGTCACCATCAGCGCGGATAACCCGAGTTTGATAATCAGCTCGCGCAGGAACACGCGGGCCTCTTCGCGCAGCTTGGCGTCGAGGTTGGAAAGCGGCTCGTCCAGCAAAATCACCGGTGGGTTGTACACCAGCGCCCGGCCAATCGCCACGCGCTGCTGTTGCCCGCCGGAGAGCTGGTGCGGGTGACGTTTGCCAAGATGGCCCAGACCCAGCTGGTCCAGCACGTCCTGTACGCGCTGCTGGATCTCTTTGGCCGGAACTTTACGCAGCTTGAGCGGATAGGCCACGTTCTCAAACACGGTTTTGTGCGGCCACAGGGCATAGGACTGGAACACCAGCCCCAGGTTACGCTCTTCTGCCGGGATCTCACTGCGCGGCGTGCCGTCGTAAACTTTATTGTTGCCAATGACAATCGACCCCTGCGTCGGTTTTTCCAGACCCGCGACGGCACGCAGCAGGGTGGTTTTACCACTGCCGGAGGGGCCTAACAGGGAGACCACTTCGCCGCGTTTCAGGTTCATGGAGACACCTTTTAAAACAGGATTGTCGCCGTAGGTTAAGTGCAGATCGTCAACCGCTAATTCAATCATGTATTTTCACTCCGAAACGAAGGGCAATGCCCAGACCTACCACGACCAGCAGGATGTTAATGAAAGAGAGCGCCGCCACGATATCAATGGCACCCGCGGCCCAGAGGGAAACCAGCATTGAACCGATGGTCTCCGTGCCGGGGGAAAGCAGATACACACCCGTTGAGTATTCGCGCTCAAAGATCAGAAACATCAGCAGCCACGAACCAATAAGACCGTAGCGGGAGAGGGGAATGGTCACATGACGGGTGATCTGCCCGCGCGTCGCCCCGGTGCTGCGCGCGGCTTCTTCAAGCTCTGGCCCCACCTGCAGCAGCGTGGAAGAGATAAGCCTCAGCCCGTAAGCCATCCACACCACGGTATAGGCCAGCCAGACGCTGAAAATGGTGCTGCGCAGCGAACGCAGCCAGACGATGACGTTCTCGCGCATCCAGTCGGTCCAGGCGAACCCGGAAAGCCAGCCGGATTTCAGCGAGTTGTCCAGCCACATCGGCAGGAACAGGAACACCCACAGGAACGCCAGACCGGCAAGCAGGCCAGGCACGGCGCGCGGCACCAGCACGCTGTAGTCCAGGAAGCGCGTGGTATTATCCGGTTTACGGTGCATCGCAATCCCGACGAACAGGTAGCACGCCACGGCCAGCGCGCCGCCAATCACCCCAATTGCCATGGAGTTGACGATGGCGCGCAGCAGGTTGGGCTGTGCCCAGATGGTGCGGAAAGTGCTCAGCGAAAGCTCATCCCACAGCGAAACGCCCACACCCCAGTTGGAGATAAACGCGCGCAGCACCACGCCGAGCAGCGGCACGCCGATGGTGACGGTGAGCCAGAAGGCAACCACCGCCCCGGCAACCCAGCGCCATTTGCCCAGCGGTAACGCGCGAGCCTGTGAGGCTTTCCCTTTCATCGTGACGAAGCGGTTGGCGGTGCGCATCAGACGGCGCTGGAGCATCACCAGCGGGATGGTGATGCAGATCAGCACCACGGCAACCGCCGCCATCAGGTGATAGGAAGGCGTGCCGAGCTTGTTCGTCAGCTGGTACAGGTAGGTTGCCAGCACCATATTGCCTTCCGGATCGCCGAGCACCAGCATCAGGCCAAATACTTCCAGCCCGAGGAAGAACAGCAGCACGATGGCGTACAGGATCGACGGGCGCACCATCGGCAGGCTGACGGAGGTCATCACCTGCAGCGGAGAGGCACCCGCAATGCGCGCGGCTTCTTCCACATCAGAGCCGACGCTGCGCAGCGCAGATGAAATATAGAGATAGGCATGCGGCACGTGCGTCAGGCCAGCAATGACCACGATGCTCGACATATCGTAGATGTTCCACGGCACAAAGCCAATCAGCGCCTGCGCCCACAGGGACAGAAAGCCCACGGGACCGGCAGCCACCACATAGCCAAAGCCGAGCACCATCGGCGATACAAAAATGGGGACCAGGATCAGCGGTTCAATCAGGCGGCGGCCGGGCAGATCGGTGCGAACCATCAGAAACGCCAGCACGCCACCCAGCGGAATGGCGATGATGACCAGCCCGAAGGCGAGAATAAAACCGCTTCTCAGGGCCTTATAGAAATCAGGGTCGGTGAAGATAAAGCCAAATGATTCAAGGCTCCACTCTTTTGCCGGAGAAAAGAACGGAGCGGACAGGAAGCTCTGTATCACGATAAACGACAGCGGCGTGTAGATAACCAGAGCGGTTATCAGCACGACGATGCCGCGCGGCAGGCTTTGCCACTTTCTGCGTAATGTATTCATGGGGTATCCCTGGTGTTGCAGCCCAATAAAACGAACTCAGTCGACAGGGAGCGCGACGGCGTGCGCCGCGCCCGAACGCTTATTTGGCGGCGGCTGCACGCCACTCTTTGATGTACTCCAGGCGTTTTTTCGGCTGCAGGTACTCCAGCAGCGTTTCATCAACCGGGATCGGCTTCAGCGCGTTACCGAGGATTTTGGTCAGGCCGTCAATATCATTTTTGCCTTCGATATCGTTACGGATGGAGGGAATATCCGCCTGACTGGCCAGAATGCTTTGCCCTTTTTCAGACAGCACATAGTCCAGCCACAGTTTTGCCGCATTGCTGTTTTGCGCCTGCTGGCTGATGAACGACACGCGCGAGAGCACCAGCGTGTAATCTTTCGGGTACGAAATGCCGAGAGAAGGATCGTTCTTCGCACGGGCTTCAGCATAGGATCCGAGGATGTTAAAGCCGATCAGGTTTTCACCGGAGGAAACCCTCTCCATCATGGTGCCCGTTGATGACTGCACCGCTAAGCCGCCTTTGGCGACGTCGGCCAGGGTTTTAAAGTAGTTTGGATCGGCCTTGTGATCCTGCACGGAAAGCATAAAGCCAAGACCCGATTTTTCGATGTCGTAGGTGGTGACTTTGCTCTTGAATTTGTCCGTCTGGCTGGCAATCAGCTTCGCCAGCGCGGCGTGAGAATCCGGCACGTCGCCAGCCGGGATCAGGCGCTTGTTGTAGATAAATACCACTGGCTCATAGGTGGTGCCGTATGCTTTATCTTTCCAGACTGCCCATTTCGGCAGCTGACTTTGCTCCGGCGATTTGTACTCCATGGCGTAGTCGGTGGCGAGTTTCAGCCCGGTGTCCATCGAGGAGCTCCAGACCACGTCGCCGCTCACGCCGCCGGAGGCCTGTTCGCTGATGAAACGGTTGTACAGCTCGGTGCTGTTCATGTCGTTGTATTCGACCTTAATGCCCGGGTAAGTTTTTTCGAAGCCCTGGATCAGCGGTCCCGCAGCTTTGATGTCGGTGGTGGAGTAGATAACAACCTTGCCCTCTTTCGTGGCGGCATCAACCACTTTTTGGTACTCAGCGGGATAGCCCTGCGGCAGGGCAGAGAGTGCAGAGGCAGAGAACAGGACGGTAGCGGTAAGCAGAGAAATTCGGAACGTGTTCGACATTATAGTTAACCTTTTAGTTACATTTGAGGAACTAATTGTCAACATAGCGTAAAGCGCGACTCCGACAATAGGGAGGCGCGGGCAATGATTCCGAAGTGTGATTGTCGCCGTCGTTTCAGCAATTAACACCATAAAATCCGCGAACGTTAGCCTGTGAACGATTTCGGATTACGGTTTTTCGGGGGCTTTGCGGTATAACCGGCGTGGGTGACCAATATTGCCGTACAGCATTTCAATGCTGATTAATCCGCTCTCCACGCAGTATTCAAGATAGCGGCGCCCCGTGGTTTTGCTGATCCCCACGTTTTCTACCACCTCCTCAACCGACATCGCACTGTCGGGATATTCGGCGAACAGGCGTTTAATCCGCTCCAGCGTCTGGGGTTCAATGCCCTTTGTGGACGGCGTCACGGAGGCTTCTGCGGCAGGCAGATGAAACAGGCGATCCAGCGCATGCTGGTCGACCACCTTCACCTGCTGCACGGTGTGGATGAAGCGCATAAACCGCTCCAGCGAGGCGTGCAGGCGCTGGAAAAAGACGGGCTTGATCAGGTAGTCAAACGCGCCGCTGCGCATGGCGTGGCTGCAGGTCTGCATATCGCTGGCGGCGGTGATGAAGATCACTGAGCACTCATAGCTTTTCAGCAGCGGGTTATCGATGAGCTCTACGCCTTTACCGTCCGGGAGATAGTTGTCCAGCAGGATAAGCCGCGGCTGATGCTGACGAATCAGGCTGCATGCCTGCTCAATCGACGCGGCGATGCCCACCACGCGCACGTGAAAATTCTGCTCGATATACTCGCGATGCAGCTCCGCCAGGTGCGGCTCATCCTCAACGATCACAACATCAAGTGCTCGGGTCATGCTTTAGCCCATTTGGAATAAACACGGAAAAAATAGTCCCCTGTGGCGTGTTGTCGGCAATCTCAATGGTGCCGCCAGCCTTGTCGATATATCCTGCCACCAGAAACAGGCCAATACCGTGCTCGGTGCCCACAATGTCGTTTTCACGTTCCGGTTTGCTGCTGAATCCCTGGCGGAAAATATGCGGCTTCATCGCATCCTCCACTCCGCAGCCCCGATCGGCCACCTCGATCACCAGCTCCTGGTTTCGGTCAGAAATGTAGAGTTCTACCGGCGCGGGGACCGGAGCCTTAAGGGTCGCGTCCACCGCGTTATCCAGCAGGTTACCCATAATGGACATCAGCTCCGTTTCGTTGAGCGTGGCGGGCATGCGGGTGAGCTGGCAGGCGGGATCAAACAGCAGTTCGATGCCTTTTTCGCGCGCGCTGACGTATTTTCCAAGCAGCAGCCCACACAGCGCGGGAGAGGAAAAACGGGCGGAGACAAAGTCCAGCACCCGCTGCGCGCCTTCGGACTGTACCTGGATGTAACGGATCGCCTCGTCATAGTGCTTCATCTGCAGCAAGCCCACCAGCGTGGCGGTCCAGTTCAGCTGCTCGTGGCGCATAATGCGCAGGTTATCGGCATAGCGTTTGATCTGACTGAGCTGGCTGCTGAGGGTGTTGATGTCGTTTTTGTCGCGGAAGCTGTAGACCCAGCCGCTTTCAACGCCGGGTTCGACCTCAATCGCCACGCGGTTGACGATCACCTCGCGCTGGTTTAGCACGGCAATCTGGTCGTGGCGGCCAGCGCTCACCGAGGCGTAGCGCTGGGATAAAAATCCCGGCGACGTCTGCAGAACGTCTTCCAGCGGTTTGCCGATAAGGTCTTTCTCACTTTGCCGAATATCCAGCATTTCGCGTGCGGCGCGGTTAATTAAGATCAGCTGCTTCTCTTCATTGACGGCAAATATCCCCTCATACATGGCTTCTAAAAGCGCGCGCTGCTGCAAAACCAGCTGAGCGATATCTTTCGGCTCCAGTCGGAACATCTGTTTTTTGAGATTGCGGGTAAACAGCCAGGAGAACATAAACAGCAGCAGCAGAAGAGCCGCGCCGTACAGCCCGGACTGCCAGAGAATGCGGGCATTAATATTGGCAATATAGGAGGTCAGATAGCCGACCGAGACAATACCAATCACCTGGTGCTGCGCGTTAAAGATCGGCGCTTTGCTGCGCAGTGAAACCCCAATTCCGCCCTGGCGCACGGAAATAATGGTTTTGCCCTTTAATACCTCCGTATTATCTCCGCCGATCATCGGTAAATTAATCCGCTCCGGGGATTCCGAATGATAAAGGTGCTGTTCCCCGCTATCGCCAATCACAATGTAGCTGGCATCGCTTTCGGCGCGCAGCGGCTGAATTAACCGGGCGATGCCGGGGATATCTCTGGCCGCGACCAGGGCCGCCAGACCCGGCATCAGCGCGATCTGGCTGGCCTGCACCCGGGCGCGCTGGCCGAGATCGTGATGGAGCTGCCGGTCAATAAAATGGAACAGGATCGTTCCCAGCAGAACTAACAGCAGGCAGGAGAAGCACACCAGCGCTAAAAACAGCTTTACCTGAAAAGAGAGTCTGCGTTTCATTCAACCTGTGGACGTTAGGTAAAAGTGACATTTGCCGAGCCTGACATGGGCCAATAGCGGACGCAATCTGGCACTAAAAGAGTTGTGACCTGGCTTTTCGTTTTCGGCGTTATAGCCATCAGGATCCCTTCAGGCTATTCTTCATTCAGCACGATAATAATTACAGAGGCAATGTCATGGATAAAGCGCTACTGGATGCGGGTTACCGGGCCTATACCGGCGAGAAAATTGACGTTTACTTCAACACCGGGATCTGCAAACACTCCGGTAACTGCGTGCGCGGCAGCGCAAAGCTGTTTAATCTGAAACGTAAGCCGTGGATCATTCCCGATGAAGTGGACGTTGAAACGGTTGTACGCGTTATTGATACCTGCCCGAGCGGTGCGCTGAAGTATCGCCAAAAATAAGCGAGGAACCATGGATATTCTGGAAGGCCATAACAAGTTTTACGTGAATGATGAGAACGGCAACCAGGTCGCGGAGATTGTCTTCGTGCCGACCGGCGAGCACCTGAGCATTATCGAGCACACTGATGTGGATGAGAGCCTGAAAGGGCAGGGCGTCGGTAAACAGCTGGTGGCGAAAGTGGTGGAGAAGATGCGCGGTGAGAACCGCAAAATTATTCCGCTGTGCCCGTTTGCGAAGCATGAGTTTGATAAGACGCGGGAATATGACGATATTCGGGCGTAAATAACGGCCCGGCAGCACGCCGGGCACGAGTACGTCTAGCCAACAAACATCACCGACACGCACAGCACGCCGACGACCAGCGTCAGCAGGCTGCCAATGGAGCGGTACGGTTTCAGGGAAGGGATCAGATACGTCGACAGCGTCGGCATGATAAACAGGATCATGGCGATAAGCGGGCCGCTGATGGCGTAAATCATCGAGATGGCGTTCGGGTTAATGCAGCAGACCGCAAAGGTGATTAACGACACTCCCATAATGGAAATCGCGCGGTTAAAGGCGCGGCTCTTTTTAATCCCCACTTGATTTAGCGACGACTTCACGATCTCCGTCGCCCCTTCAATCACCCCAAAATAGGTGCCGAGGAACGATTTCGACATCGCTACGATCGCCACGATAATCCCGGAAATGCCGAGCCAGGCTGGGGAAGACGGCATCATCGACAGCGCTGACAGAATCGTCACCCCCTGCTCTTTGGCGGCCATAATATAGGATGGTGGAATCGAGAGCAGGCAGCTGAAGACAAAGAACAGCACGCTCAGGCAGATAATCAGGTACGCCACCTTCATGATCTTCTTGCATTTATCCATGGCACCGTCGGCAAACTTCTCGCGACGGTCAACGGCAAACGTTGAGATAATCGGGGTATGGCTAAAGGCAAACACCATCACCGGAATTGAAATCCATACCTGATGCAGCGTTTGGCGATCGAAAGCCATCTGGCTGGTGAGCAACGAGGGCTGCCAGCTTCCGGTGAGATAGATCGAGACAAACAGGAAATAGGCAATCAGCGGAAACACCAGGAAGCCCATCACTTTTATCGTGATATGCCGTCCCATCAGGAAAATCAGATTCAATACCAGCACCACCCCCAGGCTGACCAGCACGCGAACGGTGGTGTCCACCGTCAGGTGTTTTGCCAGCTGCTCGGTTAACGAGTTGGTAATGGCCACCGCATAAATCTGCACCACCACAAAAAAGGCGATGAAATAGAGCGTGGTGATCAGATTGCCAATCTTCTTACCATAGTAGTGGGAGACGGCGCCAGTGATCCCTTCATTACCTTTTGTGTTTGACGAGAGAATAAATTGCGCCAGCGCCCGGTGCGGCCAGTAGGTTAACGGATAGGCCACGAGGGCGGTGATAAACAGGACAATAGCGCCTGCGGAGCCCAGCTGAATGGGCAAGAACAGCGTTCCTGCGCCCACGGCCGTGCCATAGAGAGCGAAACTCCAGAGAGTCTCATCTTTTGACCAAATTTTCGACATTAGAGCAACGTTTCAACTAACAAACCATCAGAATGGCGTGCAATTTACCATAGTTATGCCTGAAGAGCGCAGTTGCTTCGACGGAGTTTGGCCGGAACAGGCGTCCGGCCAGCGAGGGTTTAGCCTGCCAGAGCGCGTCGTTGCTGGCGACGCTTAAGGAATTTCTCACGCAGGTTATCGTATGCCCAGTTATAGAACATGGTGTATGGCAGGAAGAACAGGAAGAAACCAATTTCTAACGTGAATGCCTCAAGCAGGGTCACGCCCAGCACGGCGGCGACAATCGACACGCCGATTACAATAAACCCGCATTCGAACCCCAGGGCGTGCAGCGCGCGCACTTTTGCCGTACGTTTTACGCGCTGGACAGGCCAGAAACGGTCGAAGCCGAAGTTATAGATAATGTTCCAGAGCATGGCGGTGGTAGCCAGGATAATGGTTAACCCACCCATCTCCACCACCGAGCGCTGCATCAGCCATGCCGCCGTGGGGGCGAGAATTGCCGTGGCAATCCCTTCGAAACAGACAGCATGAAAGATCCGCTCCGGCAGCTTACGTTGGAGTGCATCCTGATGTTGCATAGTGTAGACCTCATTTATTCACCGGTATGGGCGTTGATGCAGCCTATTTTTATCGCTAAAGCTGATATATTAAAGATAGTATCCATCGATAAAGTAGATAGTTTATGCGCTATTCACCTGAAGCTCTTACCGCGTTTGTTGAGACCGTTGCGGCAGGCTCTTTCTCTGCTGCCGCGCGCAGGCTGCGTAAAAGCCAGTCGACGATCAGCACCTCCATTGCCAACCTTGAAGCCGATCTGGGTTTCGAACTGTTTGACCGCTCGGCGCGCCAGCCGGTGTTAACGGTCCAGGGAGAACAGGTGCTGGGCTATGTGCAGGCCATCCTCGCCGCCAGCACGCGGCTGGATGAACTGGCGGTGTCGTTAACGGCACAAACGGAGGCGCGTCTGACGTTTGTCCTCTCCGATACCCTCAACCCCGACGTGCTTGAAGATCTGATGAAGCAGTTTGACGCTCGCTTTCCCCACACGGAATTCGAATGCCTGATTGGCGAGGAAGAGGACGTGATCGATCTGCTACAAAAGGAGCGCGCGCAGGTGGGGCTGACGGAAGCGCGAGACGGTTATCCTACGGATATTGGCGCTACCCGGCTGCCGGTGCAGACCCGAATGGCGATATATGCCGCGACCACGCATCCGCTCGCCGGACAATACGAGGTGCAGAGCGACGAGCTGCACGGCTGGCGGGAGCTGAGGCTCAGCACCTACCTTGAGCGCGAGGCTGAGATCGCGCGCGGGCCCGTCTGGTCAGCGCCGAACTACCTGTTACTGCTGAGTATGGCCGTCCAGGGGTTCGGCTGGTGCGTGCTGCCGTGCGCGCTGGTGGCTGAATTCGCCGCCGCGAAGTCGCTGGTACAGCTCAATGTTCCCGGCTGGCCACGGGCGATCGGCATCGATCTGCTGTGGAATAAACGATCCCCTCCCGGCGTGGCCGGAAGCTGGCTGCGGCAGTATCTGCAGGATGCACGCTAATCCTTGTGATTAAACTCACTATTTTTAAACAATTAAGATAATTGCCAGTAACAATCCTCTACTATCGTCATGTCATTTAACACAGAGGTCGTGATGAAAGATGTCGTAATAGTGGGTGCGTTGCGTACGGCTATCGGCTGTTTTCAGGGAGCGCTTGCGCGTCACTCGGCGGTTGATCTGGGCAGCGTGGTCGTTAAAGCGCTGGTGGAACGTAGCGGGATCGCAGCCCATGAAGTTGATGAGGTGATCCTGGGGCAGGTTCTCACGGCCGGTGCCGGGCAAAACCCTGCGCGTCAGGCGGCGCTGAAGGGTGGGCTGCCCAACACCGTCTCCGCCATTACCATCAACGACGTCTGTGGTTCAGGGTTAAAAGCGCTGCATCTCGCCACCCAGGCCATTCAGTGCGGTGAAGCGGATGTGGTTATAGCTGGCGGACAAGAGAACATGAGCCGCGCGCCGCACGTTCTCACCGATAGCCGAACCGGCGCGCAGCTGGGTAACAGCCAGCTGCTCGACAGCCTTGTGCATGACGGGCTGTGGGATGCGTTCAACGACTATCATATGGGCGTGACGGCAGAAAACCTGGCGCGCGAGTACGGCATTAGCCGCGAATTGCAGGACGCCTATGCGCTCAGTTCGCAGCAAAAAGCGCGTGCCGCGATTGATTCCGGTCGCTTTCGCGACGAGATTGTCCCGGTCAGCACGCAGCGTCAGAACGGCGAGGCGATCGTCGTCGATACCGATGAACAGCCGCGCACGGATGCCAGCGCAGAAGGCCTGGCGAGACTGAATCCCGCGTTTGAAACACAGGGCTCGGTCACCGCAGGCAATGCCTCGTCCATTAACGACGGTGCCGCCGCCGTGATGATGATGAGCGAAAGTAAAGCCCTTGAGCTCGATCTCCCCGTGCTGGCCCGCATTAAGGCGTTTGCCAGCGTGGGCGTGGATCCAGCGTTGATGGGGATTGCGCCGGTCTACGCTACCCGTCGCTGCCTGGAGCGCGCAGGGTGGCAACTTTCGGATGTCGATCTGATCGAAGTGAACGAAGCCTTTGCCGCGCAGGCGATCTCGGTCGGCAAAATGCTGGAGTGGGATCCGCTGCGGGTCAACGTGAACGGCGGTGCAATTGCGCTGGGTCATCCCATCGGCGCGTCCGGCTGCCGAATCCTGGTTTCGCTGGTCCACGAAATGAAAAAGCGAAACGCGCGCAAAGGGATCGCTACCCTCTGTATAGGCGGCGGACAGGGCGTGGCGCTCGCCATCGAACGCTAATTTCTCCTCCCTTAAAAAACCTCCTTCGGGAGGTTTTTTTTATCGTTTTCTTCTCTTCATGGGAAGTAATCGTGATCCGCGCGTCATTTCTGTTATAAACAAAAATAAAAAATGAAACGTTGTTTTAATTGCAATTGAAAACCCTATTTTATGCCGCTAGTATGTGCTCATCATAAAACGAAACGTCGTTTCGTTTAATTTCTGCCTTCGGGCATGACCACATCTGGAGGTTACCGTGGACGTCAGACAAAGCATCCACAGCGCGCACGCCAAAACGCTGGATACTCAGGAACTGCGCAGCGAGTTTTTAGTTGAGCAGGTGTTCGAAGCCGATAAGTACACCATGGTCTATAGCCACATCGACCGCATTATCGTGGGCGGCATTATGCCGGTGGCGAAAACCGTCTCCGTGGGCGGTGAAGTAGGCAAGCAGCTGGGCGTAAGCTACTTCCTGGAGCGTCGTGAACTGGGGGTGATTAATATTGGCGGGCCGGGCACGATTACCGTGGACGGCCAGTGCTACGAGATTGGCCACCGCGACGGGCTGTACGTCGGCAAAGGGGCGAAAGAGGTGGTCTTTGCCAGCATCGACGGCGGTAAACCCGCAAAGTTTTACTACAACTGCGCCCCGGCGCACACCGCTTATCCAACCCAAAAAGTAACGCCCGCGGACGTTGCGCCCGTGACGCTGGGCGACAACCTCACCAGCAACCGCCGCACCATCAATAAATACTTCGTGCCGGATGTGCTGGAAACCTGCCAGCTCAGCATGGGTCTGACCGAACTGGCCCCGGGCAACCTGTGGAACACCATGCCGTGCCATACCCACGAACGCCGCATGGAAGTCTACTTCTACTTCAACATGGATGAAGACGCCTGCGTGTTCCACATGATGGGACAGCCTCAGGAAACTCGCCATATCGTCATGCATAACGAGCAGGCGGTGATTTCACCCAGCTGGTCTATTCACTCCGGCGTGGGGACGAAAGCCTATACCTTCATCTGGGGGATGGTTGGAGAAAACCAGGTCTTCGATGACATGGACCACGTCGCGGTTAAGGATCTGCGCTAGTCGCGGGCAGTTAAGCATACATCTGCCTGTTGATGACAGGCGCTGAAAGAGTAAGGAACAAACATGATTCTGGATGCATTTTCTCTGCAGGGTAAAGTGGCCGTGGTTTCCGGGTGTGACACCGGACTGGGCCAGGGGATGGCGTTAGGCCTGGCGGAAGCGGGCTGTGATATCGTCGGGATTAACATCGTTGAGCCCACGGAAACCATCGAACGCGTAACCTCTCTGGGCCGCCGTTTTCTCAGCCTGACCGCCGACCTGCGTAAAATCGACGCTATTCCGGAGCTGCTGGATCGCGCGGTGGCGGAATTTGGCCATATCGACATTCTGGTCAACAACGCGGGGCTGATCCGCCGTGAAGACGCGATTAACTTCAGCGAGACCGACTGGGACGATGTCATGAACCTGAACATCAAGAGCGTATTCTTTATGTCCCAGGCGGCGGCGAAGCACTTCATCGCGCAGGGCAAGGGCGGCAAGATCATTAACATCGCGTCGATGCTCTCCTTCCAGGGCGGCATCCGCGTGCCGTCTTACACCGCGTCGAAAAGCGCGGTGATGGGCGTGACCCGCCTGCTGGCGAACGAATGGGCGCAGCACAACATCAACGTCAACGCGATTGCGCCGGGCTACATGGCCACCAACAACACCCAGCAGCTTCGTGCTGACGAAGAACGCAGTGCGGCGATCCTGGAGCGTATTCCGGCGGGCCGCTGGGGGCTGCCGAGCGATCTGATGGGGCCGGTAGTGTTCCTGGCTTCCCCGGCATCGGACTATATCAATGGTTATACCGTCGCGGTTGATGGCGGCTGGCTGGCGCGATAACCTAACTTATGACAAATACCTCTGCTCTTCGGCGGAGGTTTTTTTTGCTTAAATTTGTCAAAGTCCATATTGATAAACACGAAAAATCCATACTTAAAAATCATAGATGACTGCCATCACATTTTTATTATTTAAAAATTAAGGTGTTAGTAAAATTAGGTGATTATCCAGCATTAGTTGAAATTGTAATGTCCATCACAGATCGCTATGCCATAGCGAAATAATCCATATCTTCACGAATTCCGGCCTGACACTTTTCCCCGCTATCTCGTAATTTCATTTAACGAATTTTGCTGTTGAGGCAGGAAAAATATGACATCTATAAATGACTCTACCCTGATGCCCGCCGCGCTGCGCGATACCCGCCGCATGAACCAGTTTGTCTCCATTGCGGCAGCCGTGGCCGGTTTGTTGTTCGGCCTGGATATCGGCGTGATCGCCGGGGCGCTGCCGTTTATTACCGATCACTTTACGCTGAGTAACCGCCTGCAGGAGTGGGTGGTGAGCAGCATGATGCTCGGCGCGGCCATCGGTGCGCTGTTTAACGGCTGGCTTTCGTTCCGCCTTGGGCGTAAATACAGCCTGATGGTCGGGGCGGTCCTGTTTGTTGCCGGGTCCATTGGTTCGGCGTTTGCCACTAACGTTGAAGTGCTGCTGCTCTCCCGCGTGCTGCTGGGCGTGGCGGTGGGGATTGCCTCCTACACCGCGCCGCTGTATCTCTCCGAAATGGCGAGCGAGAACGTGCGCGGCAAGATGATTAGCATGTACCAGCTGATGGTGACGCTGGGCATCGTGCTGGCGTTCCTGTCCGATACGTACTTCAGCTACAGCGGTAACTGGCGGGCGATGCTCGGCGTGCTGGCGCTGCCTGCGGTAGTGCTGATTGTTTTAGTGATCTTCCTGCCCAATAGTCCGCGCTGGCTGGCGCAAAAAGGGCGTCACGTGGAAGCGGAAGAGGTGCTGCGCATGCTGCGCGACACGTCTGAGAAAGCGCGTGAAGAGCTGAACGAGATCCGCGAAAGCCTGAAGCTGAAGCAGGGCGGCTGGTCGCTGTTTAAGGCTAACCGCAACGTGCGCCGCGCGGTGTTCCTCGGGATGTTGCTGCAGGCGATGCAGCAGTTCACGGGGATGAACATCATCATGTATTACGCCCCGCGCATCTTCAAAATGGCCGGTTTTACCACCACGGAACAGCAGATGATCGCCACGCTGGTGGTGGGGCTGACCTTTATGTTCGCCACCTTTATTGCGGTGTTCACCGTCGATAAGGCCGGTCGTAAGCCTGCGCTGAAAATTGGCTTTAGCGTGATGGCGCTCGGCACCCTGATCCTCGGCTACTGCCTGATGCAGTTTGATAACGGCACGGCGTCCAGCGGCCTCTCCTGGCTCTCCGTGGGCATGACCATGATGTGTATTGCTGGCTACGCGATGAGCGCCGCGCCGGTGGTGTGGATCCTGTGCTCTGAAATTCAGCCGCTGAAATGTCGCGATTTTGGTATCACCTGTTCCACCACCACCAACTGGGTGTCGAACATGATCATCGGTGCGACCTTCCTGACGCTGCTGGATGCGATTGGCGCGGCGGGAACCTTCTGGCTCTATACGGTGCTGAACGTGGCGTTTATTGGCGTGACATTCTGGCTAATTCCAGAAACCAAAGGCGTGACGCTGGAACATATTGAACGCAAGCTGATGAGCGGGGAGAAACTGCGAAATATCGGCGTGTAAGGGTTAATGCCGGGTAAGCGCAGCGCCACCCGGCGTTTTGTTAGCGTGATGCTGAATAACTACCAACTTTGATAGCAATTCCTCAGATAGTCCATTCTCGCGTTCAGATTATTCTTATTTTCTTGTATTATCGGGCAACTGAACTCACCCGGCAGGAATTTACTGCACCCGAAACAGAAGAACGGCTATGTCAGCAATGGATTTCAAAAAAAATACGGACCTCGATTTTTCCTCATATGCTCCTCCAGCAGTCAGTTCAAAAGAGATCGATCTTCTGGGCCTGTTAGATATTCTGATTACCGCGAAAAAACGCATTGCCACCATTATCTTTGTTTTCGCGCTGGCAGGTCTGGCAATTGCGCTTCTACTGCCGCAAAAATGGACCAGTAAAGCGGTGATCACTCCGGCGGAACAGACACAGTGGAACCCGCTGAGCCAGATGATGGTTGCGCTGCAGGTTCTTGATGTGAAGGTGCCGGTTACCCGTCAGGAAGTCTTTGACCTGTTTATTAAAAAATTCCAGTCGCAGTCATTGCTTGAAGAGTATATGACCTCTTCCCCTTACGTGATGGCGCAGCTCAAGAATGCGCAAGTGGACCCGCTTGAACTGCACCGTGCGGTTGTCAATATTGCAGACAAAATGAAAGCGGTGAATGATGTTCAGGGAAAAGATGCGGATAAAGCGCCTTTCGTCTCCTGGACATTGAGCTTCACCGCGCCGACCGCAGCCGATGCCCAATCCGTTCTGGAGGGGTATATCAACTATATCTCGGCGATTGTTGAGAAAGAAACGGTGCAGAATATCCGCAACCAAATCGCCCTCAAAACGAACGAGGTAGAGCAGCAGCTGACGCTCGACCGCGTTCGTCTGACCAATGTGCATAACACCAACCTGCAGCGGCTGAACTATTCGCTGGAAGTGGCGAATGCGGCGGGCATTAAGAAGCCTGTTTATAGCAACGGACAAGGGATAAAAGACGATCCGGATTACTCCGTTGCGCTCGGGGCTGACGGTATCGCGGAAAAGCTAAGGATTGAAAAAAATCTGAAGGATGTGACGGAGCTGAACGCGGACTTCCAGAACCGGGAATATTACCTGGCGCAGCTGAAAAAACTCTCCTTCGCAGACGTTAAGCTTGAGCCATTCAGGTATCAGCTTTCGCCATCGATGCCGGTGAAAAAAGACGGCCCGGGCAAAGGCATGATTGTCATTCTGGCGGCGATCCTTGGCGCTCTGTTTGCCTGCGGCAGCGTATTACTCCGTGAGGCCATGCTCAGCCGAAACCCATTGCCAGAGCCGGTAACGGAATAAATTCTGCACACATGAAGGCGCTGCTACAGCGCCTTTTTTATTTCAGGAAATCCTCGCGCACAGGCGTAAAGGTGTCCAGCAGCGTGCCGGCCCTGAGGCAGACGCAGCCGTGCATCACATGTGGTTGTTTGTAGAGGGTATCTCCCGCCGTTACGACATGCTTCTCTTCACCAATGGTAAACTCAAATTCACCAGAGAGAACATAGGTTAACTGTTCGTGCGGGTGGTTATGCAGTGGGCCAATCGCGCCCTGCTCAAACTGTACTTCAACCGCCATCATCCTGCCGCCGTGGGCCAGCACGCGACGCGTAACGCCGTTCCCCAGATCTTCAGACGCGGTCTCTTTGTGGAACATAAACATGGCTTTGCCCTTCATAATAAAACAGTGTTTTATTTAATTTACATTGGCCAGCTTAAAAAGAAAACGACGTAATAAAGAACTGGAAACAGGATCACAAGTTTGCTTCACTGGCTTAAACAGATAAGGAGCGATGATGAAAACGATTGGCCTGATAGGTGGGATGAGCTGGGAATCGACAATCCCTTATTACCGCCTGATTAACGAAGGCGTAAAGCAGCGTCTGGGCGGCCTGCACTCCGCGAGCCTGCTGCTGCACAGCGTTGATTTTCATGAAATCGAAGCCTGCCAGTCGAGCGGCGAATGGGATAAAGCCGGAGAAATCCTGGCTGATGCCGCGCTGGGGCTGGAGCGTGCGGGGGCGCAGGGCATTCTGCTGTGTACCAACACGATGCACAAAGTGGCCTCGCACATTGAAGCGCGCTGTTCGCTGCCGTTCCTGCACATCGCGGACGCCACCGGACGCGCCATTCGCGCTTCGGGAATGTCGCGCGTGGCCTTGCTGGGCACACGTTACACCATGGAGCAGGATTTCTATCGCGGGCGCTTGCACAGCGAGTTTGGGATTGAAAGCCTGATCCCGGATGAGGGGAACCGGGCGCGCATCAATCAGATTATCTTCGACGAGCTCTGCCTCGGAACCTTCAGCGAAACCTCCCGCGCATATTACGTCAGCTTAATAGATAAACTGGCGCAGCAGGGGGCTGAAGGGGTGATTTTCGGCTGCACGGAGATCGGTTTGCTGGTGCCGGCCGAACGAAGCCCCATCCCGGTGTTTGATACCGCGGCCATTCACGCGGCAGATGCCGTGGAATTTATGCTGTCATAACGGGTTTTGCAGGTCAGGTAAGCGAAGCGCCACCTGACGCGCATGCTCAACTAAGTGTTCGGTGAATGCGTCCACCAGCGCGGAAGCCGGACGGTGCAGCGGGCGGATAAGGCTTACGGTGAACGGGACGGAAACGCTAAAACGGCGGATGACGATCCCGCTTCCTGCATAGTCCAGCGCCGTAAGCGGATTGACGACCGCAACGCCAACGCCCGCGCGCACCATCGCGCATATTGACGCCGCGCTGTGGGTTTCAACGACCATCCGCCGCTTCACCTGATGCTCAGAAAAAAGCGTATCCAGCAGTTGCCGGTAGCTGTCCGTTTGCGACAGGCTAATGTAGTTTTCACCATGAAAATCCGCGGGTGTCAGCACTGCTTTGTGGGCAAGCCGATGCCCGGCGGGCAGAACGCACACTTCATCCAGCGCGAGCAGTTCCGTGCGCGCCGTTCCTGCGGGTGTCGAGAGGGTTTCGGTTAACCCGAGATCGTGCCGCTGTGCCGACAGCCACTCTTCAAGCAGAGGCGACTCCTGCGGGACGATGGTGAGATTGACCTCAGGATAGCGGGCCAGAAAAGGCTGGAGCAGCGTCGGTAAGAAGGACTGAGAGAAGACGGGCAGGCAGACAATCGACAGCTCGCCCTGACGAAACTCGCGCAGGCTTTCCGCCGCGCTGACGATTCTGTCCAGCCCGTACCATGAGCGCTGCACTTCCTCAAACAGGCGCAACCCCTGCACCGTCGGGTGAAGCCTGCCCCGGGCGCGTTCGAACAGCTTCAGCCCCAGCACTTTCTCGAAGCGCGCCAGCTCGCGGCTGACCGTCGGCTGCGAGGTATGCAGCATCTGCGCGGCTTCGGTGAGATTGCCGGTGGTCATCACGGCGTGAAAAATCTCGATGTGGCGTAAATTGACGGCGGGCATAGGGCACCTGAAGGCAAGGAACTGTCCATATCATTTTTGCATAGACTCGCGATAAAACGATATTTTTTATTCTGCTTCCGCTGTGGCGTAATCATTAAAAATGAATTGAACCGGAGAAGACCATGCCACGCCCGCTCAACCAGACGGATACCGATTTGAACGCTGAAAACCTGCTGCGCCTGCCCGCCGAGTTTGGCTGCCCGGTATGGGTCTACGACGCGCATATCGTTCGCGAGAAGATCGCCGCCCTGCATCAGTTTGACGTGGTGCGTTTTGCCCAGAAGGCCTGCTCCAATATTCATATTCTGCGCCTGATGCGCGAGCAGGGCGTGAAGGTTGACTCCGTGTCGCTGGGTGAAATCGAGCGTGCGCTGACGGCAGGCTTTGATCCGAAAACCGATCCTGACGCGATCGTCTTTACCGCGGATGTGATCGACGACGCCACGCTTGCGCGCGTGCATGAACTGCAGGTGCCGGTGAACGCCGGTTCTGTGGATATGCTGGAGCAGCTTGGGCAGGTTTCACCCGGCCATCGCGTCTGGCTGCGCGTCAACCCGGGCTTTGGACATGGCCATAGCCAAAAAACCAACACCGGGGGCGAAAACAGCAAGCACGGGATCTGGTATGCCGATATGCCTGCCGCGCTTGAAGTACTGCAGCGCTACAGCCTGAAGCTGGTCGGTATTCATATGCACATTGGCTCCGGCGTCGATTACGGGCACCTGGAGCAGGTGTGCGGGGCGATGGTGCGCCAGGTTGTCGACTTCGGTCAGGATCTGGAGGCGATCTCCGCCGGTGGCGGTCTTTCCATTCCTTATCGTGAAGGGGAAGAAGCGATCGACACCGATCACTATTACGGCCTGTGGAGCGCCGCGCGCGATCAAATTGCCGCGCATCTGGGCCATGCCGTGAAGCTGGAAATTGAGCCGGGTCGTTTCCTGGTAGCCGAAGCCGGCGTGCTGGTGGCGCAGGTACGCAGCGTCAAAGAGATGGGCTCCCGCCACTTCGTGCTGATTGATGCGGGCTTTAACGACCTGATGCGTCCGTCCATGTACGGCAGCTACCATCACATTACCGCCCTGGCTGCCGATGGCCGCGATTTAACGCACGCGCCGCGCCGCGAGACGGTTGTCGCAGGCCCGCTGTGTGAATCCGGTGATGTGTTTACCCAGCAGGAAGGTGGCAAAGTTGAAACCCGTGCGCTGCCCGAGGTGAAGCCGGGCGATTACCTGGTGCTGCACGACACCGGGGCGTACGGGGCGTCTATGTCCTCGAACTACAACAGCCGTCCGCTGCTGCCGGAAGTGCTGTTTGATAACGGCAAGGCGCGGTTGATCCGTCGTCGCCAGACCATTCAGGAACTGCTGGCGCTGGAACTCGTTTGATTAAAGTACGGCCCCGTTGTGACCGAATCGCGTAATACCAGCGTGCCGGTAAACGGCGGGATCGCATCGACCGGCTGGTTCTTCGCCAGCCGGATCGCCTGATCGATAGCCGTGACGATCATGTTATCTATCGGCAGATAAACCGATGACAGCGCAGGCTCCAGCCACTTTGCGCTTGGGGCATCGTCAAAGCCGAACAGGGAGATATCCTGCGGGATCTTAAGCCCTGCCTGATGCAGCGCTTTGGACGCGCCCAGCGCCATATCATCGTTACAGGCAAACAGCGCGCTGAACGACACCCCTTCAGCAATCAGCTCCTTACACAGCTCATAGCCCCGCGTCATTCCCGCATCACCGTACTTTATTCGACGCTCGTCCAGACGAATGCCGTGCTTTTCCAGCGCCTTACGGTAGCCCATCAGCCGCGCTTTACCCGTGGGGGTGTGGATCGGAACGGTAATGCAGGCGATCTCCCGGTGGCCCTGATTGATCAGGTAATCCACCGCCTTAAACGCGGCATCCTGTTGTTCGAAGAACACGCAGCGCTCCGGTGCCTGGCTGACTTCACGGTTGATGACCACCAGCGGCGTTTGCACGGTATTAATCAGCTTGATGATCGCTTTTTCGCTCATATAGCGCGTGTAAAGCACGATGGCATCGCACTGGCGGTCGGCCAGCATTTGCACCGCCTGCTCTTCCTGCTCTGGCGCGTCGTGACCGTCGGTGACGATCAGCTGTTTCCCGTGGGTTTCGGTCTGCCGCGACGCCTGCTGCAAAAGACGACCAAAGTAAAAGCCGTCGAAGGTAGAGACGACCAGACCAATGCTGTTGCTGGTCTGGTTAGCCAGCGAACGCGCGAGAAAGTTTGGGCGGTAGCCCAGCTCTTCCATCGCAGCAAAGACCTGCTGACGCGTGCTCTCTTTAACCTGACCTGTGCCGTTCAGCACGCGCGAGACGGTAGCCTTCGACACGCCCGCGCGCAGTGAGACATCCAGCATTGTTGCCATTCTACATTCCTGCTTCCACGTAATGGTTTGCAGTTTAACACAGACCTGACAGCGTATAAGCGATGCGGGAAGCGCAAAACTTCTGCCACGATCACGCTTTTTGGTCACGATTCGCCTGGCCTGCCGGAAGTAAAACTAAATAGTCTGACTCTGGTAAAATAATCGCCAAACCGGGCTGGAGGCGTCAGGCCAGCATATTCATTAAAAACGCAGGTGAAACGTGAAAAAGACCGTCATTCTCCCGCTTTACGAGGCACCGCGCTATGCGGAGCAGGTCACCGACTGGCTCTGGCAGGCCTTTGGCGAGGGGCTTGCGCGGGATTTTTTCCATAGCATCGTCGAGCACAGCCAGACGCCGGGTGCCCTGCCGCTGACCTTTATCGCCGTAGAGGATGAACGGCTTCTCGGGACGGTGGGACTCTGGCGCTGTGATTTGATTACCCGTCAGGATCTCTGTCCGTGGCTGGCGGCGCTCTACGTTGACGACGCGGCGCGCGGCAAGGGGCTGGCAGGAAAGTTACAGCAGCATGTTATACGCTTCGCCGCACGGGCCGGGTACGAGGAACTTCATCTCTGGTCTGCCTGCCGCGACTTCTATGAACGTTACGGCTGGCAGTATATTGGCGATGGGCTGGAGTATCCGGATAAAACGGTACACCTGTATCGCTATTCGCTCTGCGCGTCAGCGGGCGCAGCAACGGAGTGACGGCGCACTAACGTTGGGCTGAAGAGATGGGTAATCTCCGGCGGCTGGCGTTGTTCGGCCAGCGCCAGCGCCAGCTCTGCGGCCTGGGTGGCCATCGTGATGATGGGGTAGCGTACGGTGGTCAGGCGCGGGCGCACGTACCGGGAGACCAAAACATCGTCGAAGCCAATTAGCGAGATTTCCGCCGGCACCTCGATCCCGTTGTCATTCATGACGCCCATTGCCCCGGCGGCCATCGAATCGTTATAGCTGGCGACCGCGGTGAAATTCCGTCCGCGACCCAGCAGCTCCGTCATGGCCTGTTCGCCGCCGCTCTCATCCGGTTCACCGTAGGCCACCAGACGGTCATTGCACGGCAGACCGTTTTCGCGCAGGGCGTCGTAGTAGCCCTGCAGGCGGTCTTCCGCATCAGAAATGGGGTGATTGGAGCAGAGATAGCCAATCCGGGTATGACCCTGTTGAATCAGATGACGGGTCGCAAGCCAGGCGCCGTAGCGGTCGTCGAGGGCTACACAGCGTTTTTCAAAGCCGGGGATAATACGGTTGATAATCACCATGCCGGGCATTTGCTTCATCAGGTGAATTAGCTCGGCATCCGGGATCATTTTGGCGTGTACCACCAGTGCAGCGCAGCGGTGGCGGATCAGCTGCTCGATGGCCTGGCGTTCTTTTTGTTCGTTATGATAGCCATTGCCGATCAGCAAAAAATTGCCTGTCTGATAAGAAACCTGTTCAACGGCCTTCACCATAGCGCCGAAAAAGGGGTCAGAAACATCGCCCACCACCAGCCCAATCGTTTCTGTGGACTGCTGGGCGAGCGCCCGGGCATTGGCATTAGGATGATAATTCAGGGATTCCATGGCGCTTTGTACCGCCTGACGTGATGCGTCACTGGCTTTAGGTGAATCATTAATCACGCGCGAGACGGTTGCCACCGACACGCCTGCCAGACGGGCCACATCCTTTATTGTCGCCATTCATTACCTTCTTATTGGGGGTAAGCGTTTACACACCAAATAGTGTTGCGGAAAAGCGCCGTGCATTCAAGGGGGGCGGGTTTCCGCTCTCCACAAACGTGACGCAGCACACCCCTGGTGGTGTAATCGTTACACGCCCAGTCATGTCAGAAAAATGTGAATCTGAACCTTTAGTTACACTTTGCCTCAGGCTGTTGCGATTGTCCGATAGCAAGGGCGTTAAGGAGGTTGATACAGTTGAGATCCCAGAGGTATTGATTGGTGAGAATTCTTAGTACGGATTCGTACTCATCTCTTGCACCAACCTGCGCGGATGCGCAGGTTTTTTTTCGCCTCCACTTTTGCTGTCGCTCCCTTACCACTTCTCGTGTAATCTGCCACCATTTACTATCGACCCTCCACACTGGCTGGCAAAGGGAGTTGAGATGCTATTTGGGTTCTTCCGTACGCTTTTCCGTATTCTGTTTCGCATCCGCATCACCGGCGATGCCCGGGCGCTTCGCGGCGAACGCGTGCTCATCACACCAAACCATGTTTCCTTTATAGACGGCATCCTGCTGGCGCTGTTTTTGCCCGTGCGCCCGGTGTTTGCGGTGTATACCTCCATCAGCCAGCAGTGGTACATGCGCTGGCTCACGCCGCTGATTGATTTTGTACCGCTCGACCCGACAAAGCCGATGATGATTAAGCATCTTGTACGTCTGGTCGAGCAGGGGCGTCCGGTGGTCATTTTCCCGGAAGGACGAATCTCCGTGACCGGTTCACTGATGAAAATCTACGACGGCGCGGGATTTGTCGCGGCGAAGTCAAAAGCGACCGTGGTGCCGCTGCGTATTGAAGGCGCGGAGCTTACTCATTTCAGCCGTCTCAAGGGACTGGTGAAGCAGCGCCTGTTCCCCAAAATTACGCTGCATATCCTGCCGCCAACGTCGTTAGCGATGCCCGACGCGCCGCGTGCCCGCGATCGCCGTAAAATCGCCGGGGAAATGCTGCATCAGATTATGATGGAAGCGCGTATGGCCGTGCGCCCGCGCGAAACGCTGTACGAATCCCTGCTTTCCGCGCAGTACCGCTATGGCGCGAAGAAAAACTGCATTGAAGACATCAACTTTACTCCGGATACCTATCGCAAACTGCTGACCAAAACCCTGTTTGTGGGCCGTATTCTGGAGAAGTACAGCAAAAAGGGCGAAAAGATAGGCCTGATGCTGCCTAACGCGGGCATCAGCGCGGCGGTGATTTTTGGCGCGGTTTCCCGGGGCCGTATTCCGGCGATGATGAACTACACGGCGGGCGTGAAGGGGCTGACCAGCGCCATTACTGCCGCGCAGATTAATACCGTTTTTACCTCCCGCCAGTTCCTTGACAAAGGCAAGCTCTGGCATCTTCCCGAGCAGCTTACTCAGGTGCGCTGGGTCTTCCTCGAGGATCTGAAAGCGGACGTGACCACCGGCGACAAGCTGTGGATTTTTGCGCATCTGCTGATGCCGCGTCTGGCCCAGGTCAAGCAGCAGCCGGAAGATGACGCGATTATCCTCTTCACGTCGGGATCGGAGGGCAACCCAAAAGGCGTCGTCCACAGCCACAAGAGCATTCTGGCGAACGTTGAGCAGATTAAAAGCATCGCCGACTTTACTGCGAATGACCGCTTTATGTCGGCGCTGCCGCTGTTCCACTCCTTTGGCCTGACGGTGGGGCTGTTCACGCCGCTCCTGACCGGCGCAGAAGTGTTCCTCTACCCGAGCCCGCTGCACTACCGCATCGTGCCGGAGCTGGTGTATGACCGTAACTGCACCGTGCTGTTCGGGACCTCAACGTTCCTCGGCAACTACGCGCGTTTCGCCAATCCGTATGACTTCTATCGCGTGCGGTATGTGGTGGCCGGTGCGGAAAAGCTGCAGGAGAGCACGCGCCAGATCTGGCAGGACAAGTTTGGCCTGCGCATCCTCGAAGGCTATGGCGTTACCGAGTGTGCGCCCGTGGTCTCGATTAACGTGCCGATGGCGGCGAAACCGGGTACGGTTGGCCGAATTCTGCCGGGGATGGACGCGCGTCTGCTGGCCGTGCCGGGCATTGAGGACGGGGGACGTCTGCAGTTAAAAGGACCAAACGTGATGAACGGGTATCTGCGCGTGGAAAACCCGGGCGTGCTGGAAGCGCCGACGGCGGAAAACGTCAACGGCGAGATTGAAACCGGCTGGTACGACACCGGTGATATCGTCCGTTTCGATGAACAGGGCTTTGTTCAGATACAGGGACGCGCGAAACGCTTCGCCAAAATCGCCGGTGAAATGGTCTCGCTGGAAATGGTGGAACAACTGGCGACGGCCGTGTCCGCCGAGAAGATGCACGCCACGGTCGTAAAGAGCGATGCCAGCAAAGGCGAGGCGCTGGTGCTGTTTACCACTGACGCAGAGCTTAAGCGCGACAGGTTACTGAGCTATGCGCGTGAACACGGTATTCCTGAACTGGCCGTGCCGCGCGATATTCGCCACCTGAAGCAGCTTCCGGTACTGGGAAGCGGGAAGCCCGATTTCGTGACCCTGAAAGGTATGATTGAAGAGGCGGAACAGCAAAATGCGTGAGTCAGTACACACTAACACCTCCCTCACGTCGAAAGGCATGATGGCCGTCATCGCCGCGCAGTTTCTCTCTGCGTTCGGTGATAACGCGCTGCTGTTTGCCACGCTGGCGCTGCTGAAAGCCGAGTTTTACCCCGACTGGAGTCAGCCGATCCTGCAGATGGTGTTTGTGGGCGCTTACATTATATTTGCTCCCTTCGTGGGACAGGTGGCGGACAGCTTCCCGAAAGGCCGGGTGATGATGTTTGCCAACGGTCTCAAGCTGCTGGGCGCTGCCAGTATTTGCTTTGGCTTCAACCCGTTTATTGGCTACACGCTGGTGGGCATTGGCGCCGCCGCCTACTCCCCGGCGAAGTACGGCATCCTCGGAGAGCTGACCACGGGGGATAAGCTGGTCAAAGCCAATGGCCTGATGGAGTCGTCAACCATTGCCGCTATCCTCCTCGGCTCCGTCGCGGGTGGCGTGCTGGCCGACTGGCATGTTCTGGTGGCCCTGGGCGTGTGTGCAGTGGTGTATGGTGGGGCGGTCGTGGCTAACCTGTTTATTCCGAAGCTGCCGGTGGCTCGCCCGGGCCAGTCCTGGCGCTTTAAACCAATGACCGGCAGTTTCTTTACCGCCTGCCGCGTGCTGTGGCGTAACGGTGAAACGCGTTTCTCCCTGATGGGGACCAGTATGTTCTGGGGCGCGGGCGTTACGCTGCGCTTCCTGCTGGTTCTGTGGGTACCGGTGGCGCTGGGGATCACCGACAACGCGACGCCGACCTATCTGAATGCGATGGTGGCGATCGGGATTGTGGCTGGGGCGGGCGCGGCGGCGAAGCTGGTGACGCTTGAAACGGTTGCACGCTGCATGCCAGCGGGGATCCTGATTGGCCTCGTGGTGCTTATTTTCTCGCTGCAACATGCGTTATTGCCCGCTTATGCTCTGCTGATCCTGATTGGTATTCTGGGGGGCTTCTTCGTGGTACCGCTGAATGCGTTACTCCAGGAGCGTGGCAAGCAGACCGTCGGGGCGGGGAATGCCATTGCGGTTCAAAATCTCGGTGAAAACCTGGCCATGCTGTTAATGCTGGGGCTCTACTCGCTGGCGGTAAAAGTGGGTGTCCCGGTGGTGGCGATTGGCGTCGGATTTGGTGGGCTGTTCGCGGCGGCGATTGCGGGATTGTGGATCTGGCAGCGTCGCCGTTAATAAGTAGCCGGGTGGCGGCTTCGCCTTACCCGGCAAAAGCATCAGCTACGGCGCAGGATAGGTATAAACCTGATGGACCGCTTCAATCTCGGCTAACACCTCTTCACTCAGGTTCAGATGGAAACTCTCAATGTTAGTTTTCAGCTGTTCCATAGTCGTCGCGCCAAGCAGGGTACTGGCAACAAACGGCTGACGGCGCACGAAGGCCAGCGCCATCTGCGCCGGATCCAGGCCGTGGCGCTTCGCGATATCCACATAGGCAGCAACGGCTTTTTGCGTCTGCTTGCCGCTGTAGCGGGTAAAGCGGCTAAAGAGGGTATTACGCGCCCCGGCCGGTTTCGCACCGTTCAGGTATTTCCCCGTCAGGGTGCCGAAACCGAGGCATGAATAGGCGAGCAGTTCCACTTCCTCATATTGCGTCACTTCAGCCAGCCCCACCTCGTAGCTGCGGTTAAGCAGGCTGTACGGGTTCTGGATGGTGACGATGCGCGGCAGATCGTGTTTATCCGCCAGGTGCAGATAGCGCATTACGCCAAAGGCCGTTTCGTTGGACACGCCAATGTAGCGGATTTTTCCCGCGCGCTGGCATTCGGTCAGCGCCTCCAGCGTTTCCAGCAGCGTAACGGCGGGGGCGCTCTCATTCCAGCTGTAGCCGAGCTTGCCAAAACAGTTGGTTGGACGCTGCGGCCAGTGGACCTGGTAAAGGTCGAGATAGTCGGTTTGCAGGCGCTTCAGGCTCGCGTCCAGCGCGGCGCGGATATTTTTGCGATCGAGGATCTGGTTTGGGCGGATCCCGGCATCGTTGTTTCGCGCGGGGCCACTGACTTTCGAGGCAATAACCAGCTTTTCACGGTTACCGCGTTTTGCCAGCCAGTTACCGACGTAGGTTTCGGTAAGTCCCTGCGTTTCAGGGCGTGGAGGCACAGGGTACATCTCTGCGACATCAATCAGGTTAATCCCCTGGCTGACGGCATAATCGAGTTGTGCATGGGCATCGGCTTCGCTGTTTTGTTCACCAAATGTCATCGTGCCCAACCCCAATTGACTTATCTCCAGAGCGCTGTGGGGGATACGGTGATAATGCATAGCCGGCTTCCTTCAATAGACATGTAGAGCGCGTCAGGAACCTCCCGACAAAGGAATATAAACATGGCAGAGGGGAAGCAAAAGGGGAAGAAAAAAATCAAAAAGGCCAGTAGGCTACTGACCTCCGACTGTTATCGCTCAATAATTTGCGAGACTTCGTCGCGATTGATCTGCATTTTATTGCCTGCCTGGTCGTGGTAGCTGACCAGACCGGTATCATCGTCGACTTCAGGTTTACCGTCAGTCAGGATCATCCGGCCGTCTTTCGTCGCCATGACGTAATCGCTGCTACAGCCCGAAACGGCAAACGCCAACCCGACTGCTGAAATTAACACCGCCCATTTTTTCATCGTTATCGTCCTCATCTGGCTCGTATCAAATCATAGTGTAGTATTAACCCGTTATAGCTACAGGGTGAAGCGGTAAAATCTTAAAAACCAGGCGATTATGTTTGTGAGCTCGCAAAATAAGTAAAAAACTATGTTTTAAGTAAGAAATGACGAGCAAGCAGCGCGCCGGTGAAATTTTTTTTGAGATAAAAACCGCGCGGCAGCGTCAGTATGGGTTCGCCCATCGCGCCGATCGCCTCGGTAAGCGCTTTGCTGTTTGCCGCTTTCGGGCGCAGCTGTAACACTTCTCCGTGCCGGGCGGTAATTCGCTCGACCTGACCGAGCACAATCATGTCCATCAGTTCCTCCCAGTCCAGGCGCAACTGATGCTCCTCTTCTTCATCCGGGCTCCAGAGCAGCGGCGCGCCAACGCGGCGTTCAGCTAACGGGATCTGCCGTTCGCCTTCAACCGGAACCCAAAGCACGCGATTCAGCTTATGGCGCACGTGGCTGGTTTCCCACGTTACGCCGGTATTGCCGGTTAAGGGCGCAACGCAGACAAAGGTAGTCTCCAGGGGCCGACCCTGGCGGTCGATAGGAATGGTTTTTAACTCTACGCCAAGGGCCGCGAAATCTTGCTCTGGCTTGCTCCCGGCGCTTGCCCCCAGCCACAGCTCCAGAAGCATGCCGATCCAGCCCTTATCTCGTTTCAGATCCTTCGGGATCTGTAGCCCTGCCATCGCCGCCAGTTCGCCCAGCGAGAAGCCTGCAAGGCGCTGAGCCTGATGTAGCAACTGGCTTTCGCTCGAAGGCGGTGAGAGCAAGGGTGAAAGCGGATGCATGACGATAACCTTTTGATTAAAAAATAAACGAAGAAACAGTCCCCTGTGGATAGAGTTTAACTTTTTCTGTGCCAATATTCCATGTGCATGATTTATAAGTTTTTTTATGAATTTTTCACGGTTTCATCAGGGACGCAAAACGGGTTGTTCAAATCTGGTCACTGACAATAAACAGGATCTTACACCATGTTATCCACAGAAAAATGGGATAACTGGGCATAACCCTGACTACTGTTTCAATTTACAGCCTTGACGTGCGACGAAAATCCAAATTTCAGACAAATTGTGCCTAACTTATTGGCACAATCTGTGGATAAAACCGACGCTGTTCGATCTTTCATCAGCACGACGATCCCTGCTGTGACGATCGTCACGCTATTCTGCATTTTGTTTGTCGATATGAATATAAAATCATGAAAAATATAGCTTTATGTTGAAGGTGAGAAACGGGAGGGCAGAGGCCATTTCAGGTTGTTCATCGGTAATCAGACACTTCTTCACAACTATATCCACAGAAAAGGTGAATAAAATTGCCCTTGAGACCGCACATCTGTTTATAACTCTGCGCTTATTTGTGAGTTATTCAAATGTTATTAGGTTGCAGGCCTGTAAGAGAGTGGTTTACCGCCTCACTGTAGTGTGAAACAATCATTCATATATAAGGTTTAGTTTGGGGTAGTCCGGTGATTGATGACGATGGCTACCGCCCGAACGTAGGAATAGTAATTTGTAATCGTCAGGGCCAGGTCATGTGGGCCCGTCGATATGGTCAGCACTCCTGGCAGTTCCCGCAAGGCGGGATCAATCCGGGGGAGTCCCCAGAACAAGCGATGTACCGGGAGCTTTTTGAAGAGGTCGGTTTAAGCCGAAAAGATGTTCGCATCCTTGCCTCGACCCGCAACTGGTTGCGTTACAAGTTACCGAAACGTTTGGTGCGTTGGGACACAAAGCCGGTTTGTATCGGCCAGAAACAGAAGTGGTTTCTTCTGCAGTTGGTGGGCAACGATTCGGACATCAATATGCAAACCAGCAGTACGCCGGAGTTCGATGGCTGGCGCTGGGTGAGCTATTGGTATCCTGTTCGTCAGGTCGTGTCATTTAAGCGCGATGTTTACCGTAGGGTGATGAAAGAGTTTGCAAGTGTGGTGATGCAGCTTCAGGAGGTCCCGCCTAAGCCGCAGAGCGCACCTGCCTGGCGACGTAAAAGAGGTTAAGCTACGCAAATCATGCTCACCCGCTTGCGAGAAATAGTCGAGAAGGTGGCCAGCGCTCCGCGCCTCAACGAGGCGCTGAATATTTTGGTCACTGACATCTGTCTTGCGATGGAGACCGAGGTCTGTTCGGTGTATCTGGCCGACCACGATCGGCGCTGCTATTACCTGATGGCGACCCGCGGTTTGAAAAAGCCGCGGGGGCGCACCGTAACGCTCGCATTTGATGAAGGTATCGTCGGTCTGGTTGGGCGGCTGGCTGAACCTATCAACCTTGCCGACGCGCAAAAACACCCCAGCTTTAAATACATCCCTTCCGTAAAAGAAGAACGCTTCCGCGCGTTTCTGGGTGTGCCGATTATTCAGCGTCGTCAGCTACTCGGTGTGCTGGTCGTCCAGCAGCGCGAGCTGCGTCAGTATGATGAAAGCGAAGAGTCTTTCCTCGTCACGCTGGCGACACAGATGGCGGCGATCCTCTCTCAGTCTCAGCTTGCTGCGCTCTTTGGTCAGTACCGCCATACGCGCATTCGCGCCCTTCCGGCATCGCCAGGGGTGGCGATTGCGGAAGGCTGGATGGACGCCACGCTGCCGTTGATGGAGCAGGTCTACGAAGCCTCTACGCTTGATGAAGCGCTGGAGCGCGAGCGTCTTACCGCCGCGCTGGAAGAGGCGGCCAATGAGTTCCGTCGCTACAGCAAGCGCTTTGCCGCTGGTGCGCAAAAAGAGACGGCGGCCATCTTCGACCTCTACTCGCACCTGCTTTCCGACGCGCGTCTGCGCCGTGAGCTTTTTGCTGAGGTTGATAAAGGCGCAGTCGCGGAGTGGGCGGTTAAAAAGGTCATCGAAAAATTTGCCGAGCAGTTCGCTGCCCTGACCGACGGTTATCTGAAAGAGCGGGCGGGAGATCTCCGCGCGCTGGGACAGCGCCTGCTGTTCCACCTCGATGATACCATTCAGGGGCCGAATGCCTGGCCAAAACGGTTTGTGCTGGTGGCCGATGAACTTTCAGCAACAACGCTGGCCGAGCTGCCGCAGGACAGACTCGCCGGGGTTGTCGTACGTGATGGTGCAGCGAACTCCCATGCCGCCATTATGGTGCGCGCGCTCGGTATCCCTACCGTTATGGGGGCGGATATTCAGCCCTCGGTGCTGCACCGCCGCACGCTGGTGGTTGATGGTTACCGCGGTGAACTGCTGGTCGATCCTGAGCCGGTTCTGCTCCAGGAATATCAGCGTCTCATCAGCGAAGAGAATGAATTAAGCAAGCTGGCGGAAGATGACGTTAACCTGCCCGCGCAGCTGAAAAGCGGAGAGCGGATCAAAGTCATGCTCAACGCCGGCTTAAGCCCCGAGCACGAAGAGAAGCTTGGCAGCCGAATCGACGGGATCGGTTTATACCGCACTGAAATCCCCTTCATGCTGCAGAGCGGTTTCCCCTCCGAAGAGGAGCAGGTGGCGCAGTATCAGGGGATGTTACAGATGTTCAACGACAAGCCTGTCACCCTGCGAACCCTGGATGTCGGGGCGGATAAACAGCTGCCGTATATGCCCATCAGCGAAGAGAACCCGTGTCTGGGCTGGCGCGGGATCCGTATTACGCTCGATCAGCCGGAGATCTTCCTGATCCAGGTGCGCGCAATGCTGCGCGCCAACGCCGCGACGGGCAATCTCAGTATCCTGCTGCCGATGGTCACCAGCATAGATGAAATCGACGAAGCGCGGCGCCTGATCGAACGTGCTGGTCGTGAAGTGGAAGAGATGATTGGCTATGCGATCCCGAAACCACGGATCGGCGTCATGCTCGAAGTGCCATCTATGGTCTTTATGCTGCCGCAGCTGGCAAATCGCGTTGATTTTATCTCTGTCGGTACCAACGACCTGACGCAATATATTCTGGCCGTCGACCGGAACAACACCCGCGTCGCCAGTATCTACGATAGCCTGCACCCGGCGATCATTCGCGCGCTGGCGATGATTGCCCGTGAGGCGGAACAGTACGGTATTGATCTCCGCCTGTGCGGTGAAATGGCCGGAGACTCTATGTGCGTCGCGATCCTGATTGGTCTGGGGTATCGCCATCTGTCAATGAACGGCCGCGCAGTAGCGCGCGTGAAGTATTTGTTGCGGCATATCGACATCAATGATGCCCGCGAGCTGGCTGAGCGCAGCCTTGAGGCGCAGCTGGCCGCAGAGGTTCGTCACCAGGTGGCGGCATTTATGGAACGGCGCGGTATGGGCGGCCTGATCCGCGGTGGTCGCTAATCGTCTTTCGTCCTCTCCTTGTGGAGAGGGCGCCAGTGCGCACAAAAACCTATACACATCTTTTACATCTCTGGCGCATCCTCCGCGCCCGCCTTATGCTATGATTCGCAACTTTGGAGCCTCTGCTTAAGGCAGAATCGCATGTCTACCGCTGTCCACTTTCAGCGGAATAACAACATCTTGTGGTGACAGATGAACAGTGGTTATCTGCATTTTCCGGAATTTGATCCGGTCATTTTCTCAGTAGGACCTGTTTCGCTTCACTGGTACGGTCTGATGTACCTGGTGGGCTTTATTTTTGCCATGTGGCTCGCGGGCCGTCGCGCCAGCCGTCCTGGCAGCGGCTGGACCAAAAACGAAGTTGAAAACCTGCTGTACGCGGGCTTCCTCGGCGTGTTCCTCGGTGGCCGTATTGGGTATGTACTGTTCTATAACTTCCCGGTGTTCCTGAACGATCCCCTCTACCTGTTCCGCGTCTGGGACGGCGGCATGTCCTTCCACGGCGGCCTGATTGGGGTGATCCTGGTGATGGTGATTTTTGCCAAACGCACCAAACGCAACTTCTTCCAGGTGTCAGATTTTATCGCACCGCTGATCCCGTTTGGTCTGGGGGCGGGTCGTCTGGGCAACTTTATTAACGGTGAACTGTGGGGCCGCGTTGACCCAAGCGTACCGTACACGATGCTCTTCCCGGGCTCCCGCGCGGAGGATATCGCGCTGCTGCCGTCGCACCCGGAGTGGCAGTCCATTTTCGATACCTACGGCGTGCTGCCGCGTCATATGTCCCAGCTGTATGAACTGGCGCTGGAAGGCGTGGTGCTGTTTATCATCCTCAACCTGTTTATTCGCAAGCCGCGCCCGATGGGAGCTGTTTCCGGACTGTTCCTGATTGGCTATGGCGCGTTCCGCATCATCGTTGAATTCTTCCGCCAGCCGGATGCGCAGTTTACCGGCGAATGGGTACAGTACATCAGCATGGGGCAGATCCTCTCCATTCCGATGATTGTCGCGGGTGCCATTATGATGATTTGGGCGTATCGTCGTCGTCCACAGCAACAACTTTCCTGAGGAACCATGAAACAGTATCTTGAATTGATGAAAAAAGTGCTCGATGAGGGCACGCCGAAAAACGACCGTACCGGTACCGGTACGCTCTCCATTTTTGGCCACCAGATGCGCTTCAATCTGCAAGAAGGCTTCCCTCTGGTGACGACGAAGCGCTGCCACCTGCGCTCGATCATTCATGAACTGCTCTGGTTCCTGCAAGGCGACACCAACGTTGCGTATCTGCACGAAAATAACGTCTCCATCTGGGACGAATGGGCAGATCAAAACGGCAACCTGGGCCCGGTTTACGGCAAGCAGTGGCGCGCATGGCCAACGCCTGATGGCCGCCATATTGACCAGATCACCACCGTGATGAACCAGCTGAAAAACGATCCGGACTCGCGCCGAATCATCGTTTCCGCCTGGAACGTGGGCGAGCTGGACAAAATGGCGCTGGCTCCGTGCCATGCGTTCTTCCAGTTCTATGTCGCAGACGGCAAGCTCTCCTGCCAGCTCTACCAGCGCTCCTGTGACGTGTTCCTCGGCCTGCCGTTTAACATTGCCAGCTATGCGCTGTTAGTCCACATGATGGCGCAGCAGTGCGACCTGGAAGTGGGTGATTTCGTCTGGACAGGTGGGGACACCCATCTTTACAGCAATCATATGGAACAGACGCATCTTCAGCTCACTCGTGAACCGCGCGCGTTGCCGAAGCTGATTATCAAACGCAAACCGGAATCGATCTTCGATTACCGCTTTGATGATTTTGAGATTGAGGGCTACGACCCGCACCCTGGCATCAAAGCGCCTGTCGCTATCTGATGCGGTAAAGCGTGACATAACCGGTGCTGTTTAGCGCCGGTTTTTTTTCGTCTTTATTTCGTTTTCCGAGGCGTTATCCAGAAAACGTGCAACGCGCTGCAACTCTCCTGATATTTCGGATAACGCCTCGTAAAAACATTATTCACCGCTCGCCACGCCCAAGGCGAATCGCCACACTTCCCGCATGAAAAAAGAGAACGGCTTTACGCTTATCGAAACGCTGGTGGCAGTCTCGCTGGTTGTCATACTCAGCGCCTCAGGTCTGTACGGCTGGGACAGCTGGCAGCGGCAGCAGCGGCTGTGGCAAACCGCCGGCCAGGTGCGCGACTATCTGGTGTTTCTGCGAAATGATGCCAACAGGTACAACCGCGATCATCACATAACCCAGCTGCGGGTTGGGGGTCTGGAGTGTCTGGTGAGCGCTGCCGTACAAGGCTGTGAGAAGGGCAGCCCCTTTGTTCTGATTCCACTCTGGCCAGAGGTCGCGGTGAGCGAGGTCACACCTTCATTAGGGTTCTATGGGTTAAGGGATACGGCATGGGCAGGGCGGATACGCCTGCAAAGCCGTGCCGGAGAATGGCTTATCCTGGTCTCAGACGGAGGGCGCATCAGAATGTGTAAGGTCTCACAAGGAGGTTCATGTCGATGAGACAACGCGGTTTCTCGCTGACAGAAGTTCTGATTGCTACGGCCATCAGTAGCCTGTTGTTGATTGGCGCATCGCGCTTTCTACCCGGATTGCATCAGGCGGTATTACTGCAATCCGGCCAGAGAGAGCTGGAAGAAGAGGTCTGGCAGCGCCTGTTTGCTCTCGGCAAACAGCTTCAGCGTGCGGGTTACTGTGCGGGGAACTGCCAGGGGCAAGGGCTGGCGATCGCAAGGCAGGGCAGCTGCGTCATTGTTCGGTGGGATGCCAACAGTAACGGTCGCTGGGATCGCAGTGCATCAGAAAACGACAGCACCGGTTTTCGTCTGGAATCGGGCGCGCTGGAAACGCTTCGTGGGGCAACCTCGTGTGAAGGTCAGGGATGGGAAAAGCTCACGAACCCGGACAGGCTCGCCATCGCGCATTTTGTGGTGAGGAAAGTAACACACGCCGGGTTTGCGCCGGAGTTGAATATCGAACTGTCCGCCCTGCGCAACGGCGATCAAGGAGAGCCTTATCAGGCTTTGTATACGGTCACGGGGTACAACCTGTGAACCGTCAACGCGGTATGTCTTCGCTGGCGCTGGTTCTACTTTTACTGGTGCTTGGTACGCTGATCCTCACCGGCCTTAACCAGCAGCTGACAACGTTCAGCGCGCTCGTTGGCGGTGAGAGCCGTTCGCTGCAGCAGCAGGCTTCTGTACAGTCAGCGCTTGAGTGGGGGCGCGTTCAGAGCTGGTCACCCGCTCCTGAAGTCCAGTGCAAAAAGGCACCCGCCTGGCAAGTGTGTTTGCGGCGGCTGAGTGAGACCACTGTTTTACTGATTGCCGGAGTCAACGACCTGCTGCTCTGGCGTTCAGGAGAGATTATTGACGGTAATATTCGCTTTTCGCCTCACGGCTGGAGTGATTTTTGCCCGCTAAAGGAGCGTTCGCTATGCCAGCTGCCGTAAGCAAAGAAAAAGGATTTAGCATGGTTGAGGTCCTGCTGGCGATGATGCTGCTGGTCATCATCGTCACGGCACTGGCCGGCTATCATCGGGCGCTGGCGGCGCGGTTTACGCTGTTTAACCAGTATCGTCAGCTCTGGCACCATGCCTGGAATCAGGCTCAGCTCTCAACAAATGTTCTGCCCGCAGGCTGGCAGGTCAGTCGGGTGCAGACAACGCACGCAGGATGTGTCAGCATCACGGTTACACTTATTTCTCCTCTGGGGCGACGCGGTGAAATAACGCGTCTGCATTGCCCGGTTAGCCAGTAGTCGGGAGCGTCTATGTTAAGGGTCTACCACTCAAATCGTCTGGATGTGCTGGAAGCACTGATGGAATTTATCGTTGAGCGCGAGCGGCTCGACGATCCTTTTGAGCCTGAAATGGTGCTGGTGCAGAGCACCGGTATGGCACAGTGGCTGCAAATGTCGCTTTCCCGTAAGTTTGGCATTGCCGCGAATATTGATTTCCCGCTGCCCGCGAGCTTTATCTGGGAGATGTTTGTTCGCGTGTTACCGGACATCCCCGAGCAGAGCGCCTTCAACAAGCAGGGCATGAGCTGGAAGCTGATGGCGCTGCTGCCGGAGATGCTCCAGCATGATGAATTCGCCATGCTGCGCCACTACCTCAATGACGATACCGATAAGCGCAAGCTGTTCCAGCTGGCGTCGCGCACCGCCGATCTCTACGACCAATATCTTGTTTACCGTTCTGACTGGTTAATTCGCTGGGAAGCGGGCGAACTGGTTGAAGGGTTACCGGAGGCGCAAATATGGCAGGCACCGCTTTGGAAAGCGCTGGTCGAGCATACGGAGAAACTTGGGCAGCCTAAGTGGCACCGTGCCAACCTGTACGATCGGTTTATCTCAATACTCGAAAATGCGTCGGCGCGTCCAGCCCGACTGCCGTCACGCGTTTTTATCTGTGGGATATCCGCATTACCGCCTGTTTATCTGAAAGCGTTGAATGCGCTGGGTAAACATATCGATATTCATATTTTGTTCACCAACCCTTGCCGACAGTATTGGGGGGATATCCTCGACGAACGTTGGCTTGCGCGGCTGGTGACTCGCCAGCGAAAGCGCCTTTTTGAAGAACGATCCGTCCCGCTGTTTAAAGACGGCTCGACTGCCGGGCAGCTTTTTGATGAAGACGGCATCCAGAACCTGCCCAATCCACTGCTTGCCTCATGGGGGAAGCTGGGGCGTGATTACATTCACATGCTCTCCGATATTACGTCATCAGGCGAAGGTGACGTTGACGCCTTTGTCGAGATCGCCCCGGATAGTCTGCTGCATAATATTCAGTTAGATATTCTGGATCTGGAGAACCGCGCCGTCATGGGCGTGACGGCGAAAGAGTTTGAGCGCAGCGACAGCAAGCGGAAGCTGGATGCTGAGGATCGCAGTATCACGATCCATGTTTGTCATAGCCCGCAGCGTGAGGTCGAAGTGCTTCACGATCGGCTGCTGGCGATGCTGCAGGACGACCCTGAACTGACGCCGCGCGATATCGTGGTGATGGTGGCGGACATCGACAGCTACAGTCCCTTTATTCAGGCCGTATTCGGCAGTGCGACGGGTGAGCGATATCTGCCTTACGCCATCTCTGACCGTCGTGCCCGTCAGTCTCACCCGGCATTGCAGGCATTTATCACCCTGCTTTCACTGCCGGATAGCCGGTTTATCTCCGAAGATGTTCTGGCGTTACTGGATGTTCCCGTGCTGGCAGCCCGCTTCAACATCAATGAAGAAGGGCTGCGCTACCTTCGCCAGTGGGTAAACGAATCAGGCGTTCGCTGGGGCATCGATGACGATAACGTCCAGGAATTCGAGCTTCCCCCAACCGGCCAGCATACCTGGCGGTTTGGCCTGACGCGTATGCTGCTGGGCTACGCCATGGAGAGCAGCCAGGGCGAGTGGAACGAAGTGCTGCCTTACGATGAGTCCAGCGGTTTGATTGCTGACCTGGTAGGGCATTTAGCTTCTTTGCTGATGCAGCTTAACCGCTGGCGCCGTGAGCTAATGCAGCCGCGTCCTCTTGAAGAGTGGCTCCCGGTGTGCAGGGCGTTACTTAATGATTTCTTCCTGCCAGACAACGACACCGAAGCGGCGATGGCGCTCATTGAAACGCAGTGGCAGGCTATCGTTGACGAGGGCGTGAATTCCCACTATCGCGAAGTGATTCCTTTGTCGCTGCTGAGAGATGAGTTGACGCAGCGCCTTGACCAGGAGCGAATCAGCCAGCGTTTCCTGGCAGGCCCCATCAATATCTGTACCCTGATGCCAATGCGCTCAATTCCCTTTAAGGTGGTCTGCCTGCTCGGCATGAACGACGGTATTTATCCTCGGGCCCTGGCACCGCTGGGGTTCGATTTGATGAACGCAGATCCAAAGCGGGGGGACCGTAGCCGTCGTGATGATGACCGCTATCTCTTCCTTGAAGCGCTCATCTCCGCTCAAAGTAAGCTCTATATCAGCTATATCGGTCGTTCCATTCAGGACAACAGCGAGCGCTTCCCCTCCGTTCTGGTGCAGGAACTGGTGGACTATATCGGCCAGAGCCACTATCTGGCTGGGGATGAGGCGCTTAACTGCGACGAAAGCGAGCAGCGGGTGAAGGCGCACATTACCTGTATCCACAGCCGCATGCCGTTTGACCCGGTAAACTATATTGTCAGCGAACAGCAGAGCTATGCCCGCGAATGGCTGCCAGCAGCGAAAAAAGAGGGGAGAGCCCATACGGATTTTATTCAGCCGCTTGATCCGCTGCCCATCAACACTCTGACTTTCGAACAGCTTCAGCGGTTTTGGGCGCATCCGGTGCGCGCCTTCTTCCAGCAGCGATTACAGGTCAACTTCCGCTCTGAAGAGAGCGAAATTCCTGATGCAGAACCCTTTACTCTGGATGGGCTGGAGCGCTATCAGCTAAACCTTCAACTGCTTAATGCGCTGGTTGAAGAGGAAGATGCAGACAAACTTTACCGCCGCTACCGTGCCGCAGGGCAACTACCTTACGGTGCGTTTGGGGAAATCGTCTGGGAGGCGCAGTGCCAGGAGATGACCGCTCTGGCGGAGCGCGTCAGGGAGCACCGCCAGCCCGGACACAGCATCGAAATCGATCTCAGCTGCAAGGGCATACAGCTCACGGGCTGGCTAACCCAGGTTCAGCCAGATGGGCTACTGCGCTGGCGGCCTTCTCTGCTCAGCGTTTCACAAGGATTGCAACTCTGGCTGGAACATCTTGTCTACAGTGCGGGTGGGAATAAAGGTGAAAGCCGGATCTTCGTGCGCAAAGAGGGCGAATGGCGCTTCCCACCTATGGAATCAGAACAGGCGTTACGCTATCTGTCCTTGTATATTGAGGGCTATCTTCAGGGAATGAACAAACCCCTCCTGTTACTGCCCGAAAGTGGCGGTGCGTGGATAAAAGCCTGTTATGACGCGCAGAATGATGCGATGTTAACGGATGAGGCTTCGCTGCAGAAAGCACGCAGTAAATTTATGCAGGCCTATGAAGGAAACATGATGGTACGCGGTGAAGGTGAGGATGTCTGGTATCAACGTCTATGGCGAACGCTTGAGCCAGAATACTTCGAGGCTATTAAGGAAGAGGCACAGCGCTACCTGTTACCGTTGTTTAAGTTTAATCAGTCCTGAGTGCTGTATAAAAATTGCGCAGTATGGGGTGTTCATTTATGATGCACTTCTTATCACGGACTGATGTACCCAAAGAATGAGATGTTGGCGTGTCCAGCACGCAGTTTGTTAATGATGTAGCCGTGATAAAGAGGTCGTAATGCCAGGCAGCACCTTGTTTAAAGCGTTTGTTTTGTTTTTCGCCCTCTGGGCACCCGTCACTCACGCAGACTCCGGTTGGCAACCCGTTCAGGAAACTATCCGTAAGAGCGAAAAAGATACCCGTCAGTATCAGGCTATCCGCCTTGATAACGGTATGACCGTGCTGCTGGTTTCCGATCCGCAGGCGGTGAAATCCCTCTCGGCGTTAGTGGTGCCGGTTGGATCGCTGGAAGATCCTGAGGCGCATCCGGGGCTGGCGCATTACCTCGAACACATGACGCTGATGGGCTCTAAAAAATATCCGCAGCCGGATAGCCTTTCTGAATTCCTGAAAATGCACGGCGGCAGCCACAACGCCAGCACGGCACCGTACCGCACGGCCTTTTATCTCGAAGTCGAAAATGACGCGCTGGCAGGGGCGGTTGATCGTCTTGCCGATGCTATCGCCGCGCCGCTGCTGGATAAAAAATACGCCGACCGCGAGCGCAATGCCGTCAATGCGGAGCTGACCATGGCCCGTACCCGGGACGGTATGCGTATGGCGCAGGTCAGCGCCGAGACCATCAACCCGGCGCATCCGGGCTCACGTTTCTCGGGCGGTAACCTGGAGACGCTGAGCGATAAACCGGGAAGCCCGGTCATTGACGCCCTGCATGCGTTTCGTGACAAATACTACTCCGCCAACCTGATGAAGGCGGTTATTTACAGCAACAAACCGTTGCCGGAGCTTGCCGGACTGGCGGCACAAACGTTTGGCCGGGTGCCGAATAAAAATATTGACCTGCCGAAGATAGACGTACCGGTTGTCACGGACGCGCAAAAAGGGATCGTCATCCACTACGTTCCTGCCATGCCCCGCAAAGTGCTGCGCGTTGAGTTCCGCATTGATAACAACACAGCCCAGTTTCGCAGTAAAACCGACGAGCTGGTGACCTACCTGATTGGTAACCGCACCCCGGGAACCTTATCTGACTGGCTGCAAAAACAGGGGCTGGTGGAAGGGATCCGCGCCGATTCCGATCCCGTGGTAAACGGCAACAGCGGCGTGCTGGCGATCTCCGCCACCCTGACCGACAAAGGTCAGGCCAACCGTGATGAAGTGGTGGCGGCTATCTTTAGCTACCTCTCTTTACTGCGCGAGAAAGGCGTCGATAAGCGCTATTTTGATGAACTGGCGCACGTGCTGGATCTCGATTTCCGTTACCCGTCCATTACCCGCGATATGGATTACGTGGAGTGGCTGGCGGATACCATGATCCGCGTGCCGGTGGCGCACACGCTCGACGCGGTCAATATTGCCGATCGTTATGATGCCGAGGCGGTAAAAGCGCGCCTGGCGATGATGACGCCGCAAAATGCCCGTATCTGGTACATCAGCCCGAACGAACCGCATAACAAGACGGCATACTTTGTTGATGCCCCTTATCAGGTCGACAAAATCAGCGACCAGACCTTCGCCGACTGGCAGAAGAAGGCCGGTGAGATTGCGTTGAAGCTGCCGGAGCTGAACCCCTATATCCCGGATGATTTCTCGCTGATCAAAACGACTAAGGATTATCCGCACCCGGAGCTCATTATTGATGAACCGACGCTGCGCGTGGTGTATACCCCAAGCCGTTATTTTGCGAGCGAGCCAAAGGCCGATGTCAGCGTGGTCCTGCGTAACCCGAAAGCGATGAACAGCGCCAAAAATCAGGTGATGTTCGCGCTCAATGACTATCTGGCCGGTATCGCGCTCGATCAGCTCAGCAACCAGGCGGCCGTGGGCGGGATCAGTTTCTCCACCAATGCCAACAACGGTTTGATGCTTAATGCAAATGGCTATACTCAGCGTCTGCCTCAGCTTTTCAAGGCACTGCTCGAGGGTTACTTCAGCTACACTCCAACGGAAGAGCAGCTTGAGCAGGCTAAATCCTGGTATGCGCAGATGATGGATTCTGCAGAAAAGGGCAAAGCTTACGATCAGGCGCTTATGCCGGCGCAAATGCTGTCGCAAATACCTTATTTCCAGCGTGAAGAACGCCGTGCCTTGCTGCCATCAATCTCATTAAAAGAGGTGCTGGCTTACCGTGACTTGCTAAAAACCAACACGCGCCCGGAGTTTCTTATCGTCGGCAACATGAGCGAAGATCAGGCCAAAACGCTGGCAGAAAATGTTCGCACGCAGCTCGGTTCGAAAGGGGACGAGTGGTGCCGTAACCAGGACGTGCTGGTTGAGAAAAAACAGAATGTGATCTTTGAAAAAGCGGGGAGCAGCACCGATTCCGCGCTGGCCGCGGTGTTTGTGCCAACGGGCTATGATGAATTCGCAAGCTCTGCGCAGAGCGCCGTTCTGGGTCAGATTATTCAGCCGTGGTTCTATAACCAGCTGCGCACAGAAGAGCAGCTTGGCTATGCGGTATTTGCTTTCTCAATGAACGTGGGGCGTCAATGGGGGCTGGGCTTCCTGCTGCAAAGCAGCGACAAACAGCCAGCCTATCTCTGGCGCCGCTATCAGGCGTTCTTCCCGCAGGTGGAAGCAAAACTGCGGGCCATGAAGCCGGAAGAGTTTGCTCAGATCCAGCAGGCCGTCATCGCGCAGGTGATGCAGCCGCCGCAGACGCTGGGCGAAGAGGCGTCGCAGCTGAGCAAAGATTTCGATCGCGGTAATCTGAAATTTGATTCGCGTGATAAAGTAGTGGCTGAGATAAAACAGCTGACGCCGCAGAAGGCTGCCGATTTCTTCCATCAGGCCGTGATTAAGCCGCAGGGCATCACTATCCTGTCTCAGGTATCCGGTAGCCAGAACGGGAAAACGGACTACGTGAACCCGAAAGGCTGGAAAGTCTGGAAGAGCGTCAGCGCGTTGCAGCAATCTATGCCCTGGAGTAAGAAAGAATGACCGATACCGCTGAGTCCCTTGATCCCTTACGTTTACCTCTGCAGGGTGAACGATTGATTGAAGCCTCAGCGGGAACGGGAAAAACCTTCACCATCGCCGCGCTCTATCTGCGCCTGCTGTTAGGGCTTGGCGGTAACGCCGCTTTTCCTCGTCCTTTGAGCGTTGAAGAGCTGCTGGTTGTTACCTTTACCGAGGCCGCCACCGCTGAGCTGCGCGGCCGTATTCGGACCAATATCCACGAACTGCGCATCGCCTGTCTGCGCCAGAGCACGGATAACCCTCTTTACGCGAGCCTTCTGAAAGATATTGCCGATAAGCAACAGGCAGCCCAGTGGCTGCTCCTCGCAGAAAGACAGATGGACGAAGCGTCCGTCTTCACCATTCACGGTTTTTGCCAGCGCATGCTGAGCCTGAATGCGTTTGAATCCGGCATGCTGTTTGAGCAACAGCTTATTGAAGATGAATCCGTGCTTCGCTATCAGGCCTGCGCGGATTTCTGGCGTCGACACTGCTATCCGTTACAGCGGGATATTGCGGAAGCGGTACATGCGTTGTGGAAGGGGCCCGAAGCACTGCTGCGCGCCATCGATCGTTATCTGCAGGGTGAGGCGCCGGTCATCAAATCCCCGCCGCCAGCAGATGAAACCCTGGCCTCGCGGCATGAAAAAATCATCGCGAAAATTGCTGACATCAAACAAAAATGGATTGAGTCAGTCGGCGAGATTGACGCGATCATCGAGAATTCCGGGATCGATCGACGTAAGTTCAATCGCGGCAACCAGGGCAAATGGATCGAGAAGATCAGCGCGTGGGCGCAAGAAGAGACGCGCGGTTACCAGCTCCCGGATGCGCTGGAGAAATTCTCCCGGCGTTTCCTGGTTGAGCGGACCAAAGCCGACGGTATCGTGCCTGAACATCCCCTGTTTCAGGCGATTGAAACCCTGCTGGCGGAGCCCCTGACGCTCAACGATCTGATGATCACTCGCGCCATGACGGAGATCCGCGACGCCGTCGCGCGTGAAAAGCGTCGCCGGGGCGAACTGGGGTTCGACGATATGCTGAGCCGACTTGATGCGGCGCTGTGCAGTGAGAATGGCGAAGCGCTTGCCGCCGCGATTCGCACCCGCTTTCCGGTCGCGATGATTGACGAATTTCAGGACACCGACCCACAGCAATACCGCATTTTCCGCCGTATCTGGCGCCAGCAGCCCGGCACCGCGCTGTTGTTAATCGGCGATCCTAAGCAGGCCATTTACGCCTTCCGCGGTGCGGATATTTTTACCTACATGAAAGCCCGCAGCGAGGTTGACGCACACTACACGCTCGACACCAACTGGCGCTCTTCTCCCGGCATGGTGGAAAGCGTCAATGCGCTCTTCAGCCGCATGGATACGGCGTTTATGTTCCGGGAGATCCCTTTCCAGCCGGTCAAGTTCGCCCCTAAAAATACCGCGTTGCGCTTCGAGGTTAATGGCGAAACTCAGCCAGCCATGAACTTCTGGCTACTTGATGGGGAAGGCTGGGGCGTCGCGGACTATCAAAATGCTATGGCCCAGCACTGTGCGGCGCAAATTAGGGACTGGCTCAGCGCAGGCGCGCGCGGCGATGCGTTGCTGTGGAAGGAGGATAAACCAGCCCCGGTAAAGGCATCCGATATCACGGTGCTGGTGCGCAGCCGTCAGGAGGCCGCGCTTATCCGCGACGCCCTGACGCTACTGAATATACCTTCCGTCTACCTCTCCAACCGCGACAGCGTTTTTGAAACGCTGGAAGCCCTCGAGATGCTATGGCTGCTGCAGGCTGTGCTGGCCCCGGAGCGTGAAAGCACGCTCCGCAGCGCCTTAGCGAGCGCGATGCTCGGGCTGAACGCGCGTGACATTGATGCGCTTAATACTGACGAATCCGCGTGGGATGCTGTGGTAGAAGAGTTTGTGCGCTACCGTGAAAAATGGCAGAAGCGCGGCGTGATGGCGATGGTGCGCGAGCTCATGGCACATCGTCACATTGCGGAAAACATGCTGGCGACAGCGGGCGGCGAGCGCCGTCTGACCGATATTTTGCACATCAGCGAGCTGCTCCAGGAAGCGGGTACGCAGCTGGAGAGCGAGCATGCTCTGGTGCGCTGGCTGGCCCAGCAGATTGCCGACCCTAACAGCAATTCTTCCAGCCAGCAGATGCGCCTCGAGAGCGATAAACATCTGGTGCAAATCGTCACCATTCACAAGTCGAAAGGCCTGGAGTATCCGCTGGTCTGGCTGCCGTTTATCGCCAATTATCGCGTACAGGACCAGGCTTTTTACCACGATCGCGAGTCGTTCGAAGCGGTACTCGACCTCAGCAACGCGGAGTCCAGCGTCGAGCTGGCCGAAGCCGAGCGTCTCGCGGAAGACCTGCGCCTGCTATATGTGGCGCTGACCCGTTCGGTCTGGCACTGTTCCCTGGGCGTCGCGCCGCTGTTCCGTCGCCGTGGCGAAAAGAGCGGCGAGAGTGATTTTCATCTGAGCGCGCTGGGGCGGCTTATTCAGCGCGGCGAGCCTAAAGATGCCGCAGGGCTGCGCCAGTGCATCGAATCACTTTGCTCAGAGCATGTTGCCCTGCATATTCCCTCCCAGCCCGACAGCAGCCGCTGGCAGACGCCGGAGCAGGGAGAGTCAGCGCTGCATGCCCGCGAGGTGGCTCGCACAATCGCTGACGACTGGCGCGTTACCAGTTACTCCGGTTTACAGCAGCACGGACAGAGTATTGCGCAGGATCTGATGCCAAAACTGGACGTGGATGCCGCTGGGGCCGGGAGCGTGCCCGTCGAGCCGGCGCTCACGCCGCATCAGTTTCCGCGCGGCGCCTCGCCGGGCACGTTTTTGCACAGCCTGTTTGAAGAGCTGGATTTTACCCAGCCGGTATCAGAAGAGTGGGTGCTGAAGATGTTACAGAGCGGCGGCTACGACGCACAGTGGCAGCCGGTTCTCACTGAATGGATCCGCGCTGTTCTGCACGCGCCGCTCACGGCGCAGGGGATCTCGCTGAGCCAGTTGACCGCCAAAGATAAGCAGGTGGAGATGGAGTTTTACCTCCCCATCGCCAGCCCGCTCAGGGCCGAGGCGCTTGATGCGCTGATCCGCGAGTACGATCCGTTATCCGCCGGGTGTCCGCCGCTGAATTTCCGCCAGGTGCAGGGGATGCTGAAAGGCTTTATCGACCTGGTTTTCCGCCACGAAGGGCGCTACTACCTGCTGGATTACAAATCGAACTGGCTGGGGGCAAACAGCGAAGCTTATACCCAGCAGGCGATGGCCTCAGCGATGCAAATGCATCGCTACGATCTGCAGTATCAGCTTTACACCCTGGCGCTGCACCGTTACCTGCGCCATCGCATGGCCGATTATCGCTATGAAGATCATTTTGGCGGCGTCATTTACCTGTTCCTGCGCGGCGTGGATGCTAACGACCCGCGTTCGGGTATCTTCAGCACCCGCCCGGCTGTGGAGTTGATTGAAAAGATGGATAACCTGTTTGCTGCAAGCACGGAGGAGGTAGCATGACGATGCAGGCGCTACTGCTGGACGCAATTGAACAACGTGCACTTCGCCACCTGGACGTACAATTTGCCATGATGGTGGCGGGTGAAGAGCCTGCCGTTATGCTTGCCGCGGCGATCCTGAGTAAAGATGCGGGAGAAGGGCATGTCTGTCTGCCGCTTTCACGTCTGGTGGTGGATGAGAAAATGCCGCCGGCTTTACAGGCGTGTTTCGCGCTTCTGGGTGAGGCAGTGGACTGGCAAGAAATATTACTCCGCTCGCCCGCCGTCAGCAGCGCCGATACCGGTACGCCAATGATTTTGACGGCTGAACGTTTGTATCTGAACCGGCTGTGGCGTAACGAACTGACGGTGGCGCGCTTCTTCAGCGAGACCAATGCTCCGCTCCCGTGCGATGAAGCACTGCTCCGGCAAACGCTGGATACGCTGTTTACCTCTGACGACGAGACAGACTGGCAGAAAGTGGCGGCAGCAGTGGCGTTAACGCGGCGGATATCGGTGATTTCGGGCGGGCCGGGCACCGGTAAAACGACCACCGTGGCTAAGCTGCTTGCCGCGCTGATTCAGTTATCGGGTGAGCAAAAGTGTCGTATCCGCCTGGCGGCACCCACCGGTAAAGCGGCTGCACGTCTGACGGAGTCGTTAGGCGGCGCGCTGCAAAAACTGCCGCTTACCGGGGAGCGGCTTGCGCTTTTCCCTAACGAAGCCAGCACGCTGCACCGCTTGCTCGGCGCGCAGCCGGGTAGCCAGCGTCTGCGCTACCATGCCGGTAACCCGCTGCATCTGGACGTGCTGGTGGTGGATGAAGCGTCGATGATTGACCTGACGATGATGTCGCGTTTGATTGATGCGTTGCCGCCGCACGCGCGCGTCATTTTCCTCGGCGACCGCGATCAGCTTGCCTCCGTGGAGGCCGGGGCCGTGCTGGGCGATATCTGCACCTATGCCAGCCTGGGGTATACCGCTGAACGCGCTGAGGAGCTGGCGCGCCTGACCGGATGTTCGCTCGCGGCTGAGAACCATTTACTTGCGGGGGCGCTGCGCGACAGCCTGTGTTTACTGCAAAAAAGCTACCGTTTTGGCAGCGACTCCGGCATTGGTCAGCTTGCGGCGGCGGTGAACCGGGGCGACCGGCACGCTACCTGTGCGGTATTTGACGGTACCTTTACCGATATTGAGAAAAAATCGCTGCAAACCGGGGAAGAGTATCAGGCGATGCTGGATGACGCCCTGCTGGGGTACCAACATTTTCTGACGGGCGTACAGCAGCAAAGCACGCCGGAGCAGGTCATTGCCGCGTTTGGCGAATACCAGCTGCTCTGCGCGTTGAGGGAAGGGCCCTTTGGCGTCAGCGGCCTGAACGACAGGCTGGAACAGCTGCTGGCGCAAAAGCGTAAAATCAACCGTACTCCGCACTCGCGCTGGTATGAAGGCCGGCCGGTGATGATCTCCCGCAACGACAGCGCGCTGGGGTTGTTTAACGGGGATATCGGGATTGCGCTCGATCGTGGGCAGGGGCTCCGCGTCTGGTTCCAGATGCCGGACGGTAGCGTGAAGTCCTTCCAGCCGAGCCGTTTGCCCGAGCATGAAACTGCCTGGGCGATGACGGTGCATAAATCCCAGGGTTCTGAGTTTAACCATGCGGCACTTATCCTGCCCACACAGCTTTCCCCCGTCGTTACCCGCGAGCTGATCTATACCGCCATTACGCGCGCGCGTCAGCGCCTGTCGCTGTATACCGATGAACGGGTGCTGGTACAGGCGATTGCCACCCGCACGGAACGCCGAAGCGGGCTGAGCGCGATATTTGACTCCCTCTGAACGATGCCGGCAAAGAAAGGATTACCCCAGGTCGGCCATCAGCACTTTCGAACGGCGCTGATAGTTGTACATCTCTTTCTTCGTTTCCGGCAGAGAATCAATATCCACCGGCGTGAACCCGCGCTCCTGGAACCAGTGAATGCTGCGCGTCGTCAGGACGAAAAGCTTGCTCAGCCCCATCTGACGCGCCTGTGCCGCCACGCGCTCAAGCAGCATTTCGCCGCGTGAAGAGCTGCGGTAATCCGGGTGCACCGCCACGCAGGCCATTTCTCCGATTTTCTCTTCCGGGAACGGATAGAGGGCGGCGCAGGCAATGGTCAGGTTATCGCGCTGGATAATGGTGAATTTGTCGATCTCCATCTCCAGCTGCTCGCGGGAGCGACGAACCAGAATACCCTGCTGTTCCAGCGGACGGATCAGCTCCAGAATGCCGCCGATATCGTTGATGGTCGCGCGGCGAATCTGCTCCGCACTTTCCATCACAATCTGGGTGCCAATACCGTCGCGGGAGAACAGCTCCTGCAGCAGAGCTCCGTCTTCCTGATAGCTGATCAGGTGACTACGGCGCACGCCGCTGCGGCAGGCCTTCACGGCGCCACGCAGGAAGCGGACGGTGCCGGAGTGGTAATCCCCTTCGGCTTCCAGCGCTTCAACGCGGGCCTGCGCTTCATTCGGGAAGAGTTCCGGCACAATCACCCCTTCATCGTTTACGACGCCCTGGGAGGAGCAAAACCCAATCATTTTTTCCGCCTTCAGCTTGATCGCCAGCTGGGTGGCAATCTCTTCGGACGTCAGGTTAAAGCTTTCACCGGTTACGGAAACCGCCACCGGCCCCATCAGCACAATGGCACCGCTGTCGAGCTGACGGTGAATGGCCTCTTCATCAATACGACGAATGCGGCCGCTGTGGCAGTAATCCACGCCATCGTCCACGCCGAGCGGCTGGGCAATGATAAAGTTGCCGCTCACGACGTTGATATGCGCGCCCTGTAGCGGCGTGTTGTTCAGGCTCATCGACAGGCGAGCGGTGATATCCAGCTGCAGCAGACCCGCCGCCTGCTTCACCAGCTCCAGGGTTTTGGCATCCGTGACGCGGGTATGTTTGTGGTAAATCGGCTCGTGGTGGTGAGCGGCCAGGTTGGCGTCGATCTGCGGGCGCGCGCCATAGACCACCACCAGGCGGATCCCGAGGCTGTGCAGCAGGCCAATGTCATTGACGATGCTAGAAAAATTTTCATGCTCAATGGCTTCGCCGCCCAGCATGATGACAAACGTTTTTCCCCGGTGGGCGTTGATATAGGGAACAGAATGGCGGAATCCCTGGACCAGTTCGGTTCTACGTTCCTTCACCATGGCACAACCCTTAATGAATGTTTATTCGTAATTTATGTATTTTTATTCGATTGTGGGCGCGTGTGCAAGTGCAAATTTTCTGCGACCTACAGAAATTAATAAGTAATCCGTGCGTTAACGTATGATTGTTTACCCTTTTATAGATGACAGTTTATGCGTCATTCGTTAAAGTTTTCGGTCAATCTGCACTTTTGTATATCAGTTTGTTTTCTTGCTCGGGAGAAGCATGTCGGGATCCAATTCAGCAATAAGCCGCCGCCGTTTGTTAAAAGGGGCCGGGGCAATGTGGTTGCTTAGCGTCAGCCAGGTCGGTCTTGCCGCCACGAGTCAGGTGGTGGCGGTGCGCGTCTGGCCGTCGTCGACCTATACGCGCGTGACGGTTGAATCCAATCGCGTGCTGAAATATAAGCAATTTGCCCTCAGCAACCCTGAACGCGTGGTGGTGGATCTCGAAGGGGTGAACCTCAACTCCGTGCTGAAAGGCATGGCGGCGCAGATCCGCGGTGACGATCCGTTTATTAAATCGGCGCGCGTCGGTCAGTTTGATCCGCAAACCGTGCGCATGGTGTTTGAGCTTAAGCAGAACGTTAAGCCGCAGCTGTTCGCCCTGGCGCCCGTCGCGACGTTTAAAGAGCGTCTGGTGATGGATCTTTACCCGGCGAATGCGACGGATATTCAGGATCCGCTTCTCGCCCTGCTGGAGGATTACAACAAAGGCGATCTTCAGCGTCAGGTGCCGCCTGCGCAAAGCGGCCCGCAGCCGGGGAAAGCAGGGCGCGATCGTCCGATTGTGATCATGCTCGATCCCGGCCACGGCGGCGAAGACTCCGGTGCGGTGGGGAAATACCATACGCGTGAAAAAGATGTGGTGCTGCAAATTGCCCGTCGTCTGAAGGCGTTAATTGATAAAGAGGGCAATATGCGCGCCTACATGACGCGCAATGAGGATGTCTTTATCCCGCTGAAGGTGAGGGTGGCGAAAGCGCAGAAGCAGCGTGCCGATCTGTTCGTCTCGATCCATGCGGATGCCTTTACCAGCCGCCAGCCGAGCGGCTCGTCGGTGTTTGCGCTCTCAACCAAGGGCGCGACCAGTACCGCGGCGCGATACCTTGCGGACACCCAGAACGCCTCGGACCTGATCGGTGGCGTGAGCAAAAGCGGCGACCGCTACGTCGACCACACCATGTTCGACATGGTGCAGTCCCTGACCATTAACGACAGCCTGAAGTTTGGTAAAGCGGTGCTGGGCAAGCTGGGGAACATCAATAAGCTGCACAAAAACAGCGTTGAGCAGGCCGGGTTTGCGGTGCTGAAGGCACCGGATATCCCGTCCATTCTGGTAGAAACCGCGTTTATCAGTAACGTTGAAGAAGAGCGTAAGCTCAAGACGGCAAAGTTCCAGCAGGAGGTGGCGGAGTCGATTCTGGCGGGGATACGGGCGTATTTCTCAGACGGGGCGACGCTGGCGCGGCGCGGGTAGGTTTTTAGCCGGGTGAAATGCCCGGCAAATTCACAAACGACAGATACAAAAAAACACCCTTAAGGGTGTTTATTGTTTTTAGAAGTGTTGGTTGCGGGGGCCGGATTTGAACCGACGACCTTCGGGTTATGAGCCCGACGAGCTACCAGGCTGCTCCACCCCGCGTCCGTGGAAGCGCACTATACTCGGATAGGTTTGTGATGCAACCCCTTTTTCACATAAATCATTAACTTTGTATGTAAAGTGAACGGCATTGCGACATTTAGACTATTTTTTGCTCTGAATTTGCCAAAGGGCATGCGATCGCATTTCATTCGCTTTGTCGGTTTGTTATCTTCATCACGCGGAAATGGGCAACTTAAAGACGAGATATAATGAAAGGACGTTGGGCGAAGTATCTGATGGCGGGCGCAATGGTAGCGATTCTTGCGGCCTGTTCTTCCAAACCGACCGATCGCGGTCAGCAGTATAAAGACGGGAAGTTATCCCAGCCTTTCTCTTTAGTTAATCAGCCTGACGCCGTTGGCGCGCCGATCAACGCCGGTGATTTCTCCGAGCAGGTCTACCAGATCCGCAATGCGTCGCCGCGTCTGTATAGCTCACAGAACAATGTTTATAGCGCGGTACAGGACTGGCTGAAGGCGGGCGGCGATACGCGCAACATGCGCCAGTTTGGTATTGATGCCTGGCAAATGGAAGGGGCGGATAACTACGGCAACGTCCAGTTCACCGGCTATTACACGCCCGTGGTTCAGGCGCGACACACGCGCCAGGGCGAGTTCCAGTACCCTATCTACCGTATGCCGCCAAAACGCGGCCGTCTGCCGTCCCGCGCCGAAATCTACGCCGGTGCGCTGAGCGAAAACTACGTCCTGGCCTACAGCAACTCCCTGATGGATAATTTCATCATGGACGTGCAGGGCAGCGGCTACATTGATTTTGGCGACGGTTCACCGCTCAACTTCTTCAGCTATGCCGGGAAAAACGGCCATGCCTACCGCAGCATCGGTAAGGTGCTGATTGACCGCGGCGAAGTGAAAAAAGAAGATATGTCGATGCAGGCGATCCGCGAGTGGGGCGAAAAGCACAGTGAAGCCGAGGTGCGCGAGCTGCTGGAGCAGAACCCATCGTTCGTCTTCTTCAAGCCGCAAAACTTCGCCCCGGTGAAAGGGGCCAGCGCCGTGCCGCTGATTGGCCGCGCGTCGGTGGCATCGGATCGTTCTATCATTCCTGCGGGTACCACGCTGCTGGCGGAAGTCCCTCTGCTCGACAACAACGGCAAGTTCAACGGCAAATATGAGCTGCGTCTGATGGTAGCCCTGGATGTGGGCGGAGCGATTAAGGGCCAGCACTTTGATATCTATCAGGGCATTGGCCCGGATGCCGGTCACCGTGCAGGCTGGTATAACCACTACGGACGCGTATGGGTGCTGAAGGCCGCGCCGGGCACCGGAAACGTATTCAGCGGCTGATTGTGGTATTCTGAGCGCAATACGGATTACTGTTCAGGGTGAGGAAAACCTCACCCTTTTTACATCTGAGGTTTTATGTCTGTGGTAATCAGCGATGCCTGGCGCCAGCGTTTTGGCGGCACGGCACGTCTCTATGGTGAAAAAGCCCTGCAGCTGTTTGCGGATGCGCACGTCTGCGTCGTGGGCATTGGCGGTGTCGGCTCCTGGGCGGCGGAAGCGCTGGCGAGAACCGGGATTGGCGCAATCACGCTGATTGATATGGATGACGTTTGTGTGACCAACACTAACCGTCAGATCCACGCCCTGCGTGATAACGTCGGTCTGGCGAAGTCCGAGGTGATGGCGGAGCGCATTCGCCTCATCAATCCGGAGTGTCGGGTGACGGTGATCGACGACTTTGTGACGGCAGATAACGTCGCGGAGTACATGAGCAAAGGCTACAGCTATGTGATTGACGCCATCGACAGCGTGCGGCCTAAAGCGGCGCTGATCGCATACTGCCGTCGTTACAAGGTGCCGCTGGTCACGACCGGCGGCGCGGGCGGGCAAATCGATCCCACGCAGATCCAGGTTGCCGATCTGGCGAAAACCATTCAGGATCCGCTGGCTGCCAAGCTGCGTGAACGCCTGAAGAGCGACTTCAATGTGGTGAAGAACAGCAAGGGCAAGCTGGGCGTCGACTGCGTGTTCTCCACCGAAGCGCTGGTCTACCCGCAGGCGGATGGTTCAGTTTGTGCGATGAAAAGCACGGCGGAAGGGCCAAAACGCATGGACTGCGCGTCAGGCTTTGGGGCGGCCACCATGGTAACCGCCTCTTTTGGCTTTGTGGCGGTCTCTCACGCCCTGAAGAAAATGATGGCGAAGGCGGAACGTCAGGCCTGAGCCTGACGTGCGGCGTCCAGCACCGCGTCGCTGAGCGCGATCAGGCCCTGACCGCGCGAGGCGCTAAGCTGCGCGCGCAGCCCCAGCTCGTCGAACAGCGCCAGCGGCGAGTGCGTTAACAATTCCGCCGCGCTTTTCCCCTCAATGGCGGTTAACAGGACCGCCAGCAGGCCCCGGACGATGCGCCCTTCGCTGTCGCCGAAGAAATGCAGCTTCTCGCCGGAGACGCTCACGCCCAGCCAGACGCGGTTTTCACAGCCCGCAATCTCTTTCGCCTGCGCTTTAAGATCGTCGGAAAGAGCTGGGAGCTGTTTACCCAGCAGGATCAGCTGACGATATTTATCTTCCCACTGCTGGAGCGGGGCGAAGGTCTGTTTTAAGGTCTCTTCAGTGATGACCGTGCCAAACGGATGTCCGGCTAAAGCAGCGCTAGTCATTAATCCACCAGTATTTCAAGGGCGCGGTCAACGGCGCTAACCAGCGCGTCGACATCGCTTTGGGTATTATACGGCGCAAACGAGGCGCGCAGCGTACCGCTTACGCCGAGCGCCGCCAGCAGCGGCTGGGCGCAGTGCTGTCCGGCGCGCAGGGCAATGCCGTACCCGGCCAGCAGCGTCACCATATCGCTATGATGCACACCAGCAAAATCAAAGGCGAGCAGGCTGGAATCCTGAACGCGGAACGAGCGGAAACCCGGGCGTTTTTTCAGTTCTTCCTCAGCCAGCGTCGCCAGCCCTCGGCTCCAGCTTTCCGCCTGAACCACGTCCGTTTCCGCCAGCCATTCAAGTGCGGCGCTGAGGCCGATGACCCCGGCCACGTTCGGCGTGCCCGCTTCCAGACGGTAAGGCACCTCCTGCGTTTTAAAACCGTCGAAGGTCACCTCGGTAATCATTTTGCCGCCGCCGAGCCACGGCGTCATTTTTGCCAGCAGTTCTGGCTTACCGTACAGCGCGCCAATCCCGGTTGGCCCGTAGAGTTTGTGCCCGGAGAAGGCGTAGAAGTCGATATCCAGCGCCTGCACATCAGCGGGGAAATGAACCACGCCCTGAGCACCGTCGACCATCACCACCACGCCGCTGGCATGGGCAATCTCAATGGCGCGAGCCAGATCCGGACAGCCGCCGGTGACGTTGGACATCTGCCCCAGCGCCAGAATACGGCTGCGGGGGGTAATCAGCTCAGGGAGACGGGCCACGTCAGGCAGAAAGTCTGCACTCAACGGGAGCTTAATAACGCGCGCGCCCGTTTGCTCAGCCACCATCAGCCACGGCACCAGGTTAGCGTGGTGCTCTGCTTCGCTGACAATGATCTCGTCCCCTGGCTGCAGCAGCGGGCGGGCATAGCACTGGGCCACCATATTGATGGCTTCAGTCGTACCGCGCGTCCAGACGATATTTTTCCCGCTTTCGGCATTGATCAGGCGTGCAACCTGATCGCGTGCGGCTTCATAGCGCGCGGTCAGGCGCTGCGCTTCGGCAAACTGGCTGCGATGTACGTTGCCGGCGCTCAGGCTGTAGAACTGCTGCGTGGCCTCGATCACCGCCAGGGGCTTCAGGGCCGTGGCGGCGCTATCAAGATAAATACCGGCATCGGCCAGCGCCGGAAACTGTGCGCGAAACTGCGCAGGACTGAAAGCGTTCATGGAATTCCTCGTGTCGATAGAGAGATCGTCGCGCAATTTAAGCGGCAGGGCAAGGAGGTTGATATCTATCAGATTTGTCTGCTTATCCTGGCGACCTCGAAAAAGCAGGTTATGCTAAATAGTGTTAGGCGGATGTTTTAGCCTGTTATAAATCGAGGTTTGAATAGCATTAATTGCTAAAGGAGAATAATCATGAATAAGACAGCTGCAATCATTTCTGCCTGTGCGTTTACTTTTGCCCTGAGCGCCTGTTCTGGTAACAACTACGTGATGCACACAAACGATGGTCGTTCTATCGTTTCGGAAGGGAAACCGACTACCGATAACGATACCGGGATGATTTCGTACAAAGATGCTAACGGGAACAAGCAGCAGATCAACCGCACGGACGTGAAAGAGATGAAAGAGATCGAGCATTAACCGATCGCAGGCGAAAAAAAAGCACCGCAAATTGGCGGTGCTACATTAATCACTATGGACAGACAGGGTAAATGTACAGGAAGTGAAAAATTGGTAGCGTTGCTACCGTGGTCTGAATCGCAGACCAATTGCAAACACAACAACACAACATCACAACCGTAAGCCAAAAGCCCTTCAGAACACGCATTCCGAAAAAAGCTCTTCGTTCCGGCTCAGGAAGTGCCGCCACTATAGGTATTTGCTGGTAGTTCCTCAACGGACAAATTATAATGGCTCAGATAAAAAAAACTAATAGGTTAAACGTTGTTTCCTGTTTGTTAAATTCCGTTAACATCTAAGCCAGATAACCATGTCAAAGCGATTGCCACCCCTTAATGCATTACGCGTTTTTGATGCAGCAGCACGTCACCTGAGCTTCACCCGTGCGGCAGATGAGCTTTTTGTGACACAGGCCGCAGTAAGTCACCAAATCAAGTCCCTGGAGGATTTCCTGGGCCTTAAGCTGTTCCGCCGACGCAATCGTTCCTTGCTGTTGACCGAAGAGGGGCAGAGCTATTTTCAGGATATTAAAGAGATTTTTTCCCAGCTCACGGAAGCCACGCGTAAGCTGCAGGCCCGCAGTGCAAAAGGTGCCCTGACTGTTAGTTTATTGCCCAGTTTTGCCATTCAGTGGTTGGTGCCAAGACTCTCAAGCTTTAACTCAGCTTATCCGGGGATCGACGTTCGAATCCAGGCGGTGGATCGTCAGGAAGACAAGCTGGCCGATGATGTGGATGTCGCCATTTTTTATGGTCGCGGCAACTGGCCGGGCTTGCGTGTCGAGAAATTATACGCAGAATATCTGCTGCCGGTCTGTTCGCCTCTGCTATTAACAGGCGACAAGGCGCTGAAAACACCCGCTGACCTGGCGCAGCATACGCTTTTACATGATGCCTCTCGCCGCGACTGGCAAACTTATACCCGTCAATTAGGTCTTAGTCATATAAACGTGCAGCAGGGCCCCATTTTTAGCCATAGTGCGATGGTGCTACAGGCTGCCATTCACGGACAGGGCGTGGCGTTGGCGAACAACGTGATGGCGCAGTCCGAAATTGAGGCAGGCCGTCTGGTTTGCCCTTTTAATGATGTACTGGTCAGCAAGAATGCATTTTATCTGGTTTGTCATGACAGTCAGGCAGAACTGGGTAAAATAGCCGCCTTCCGGCAGTGGATACTGGCGAAAGCGGCAAGCGAGCAAGAAAAATTCCGCTTCAGGTATGAACAATAACGTTTGTGTGCCGGGCACGCATTAATTCAGGACTTAAACATGACCAGCCGATTCATGCTGATTTTTGCCGCGGTGAGTGGCTTTATTTTTGTTGCACTGGGCGCCTTTGGCGCGCACGTATTGAGCAAGTCTTTGGGCGCCGTCGAGATGGGCTGGATCCAGACCGGCCTTGAATACCAGGCGTTTCATACGCTGGCTATTTTTGGGCTGGCGGTAGCGATGCAGCGCCGGATAAGCATCTGGTTTTACTGGAGTAGCGTATTTATGGCGCTGGGTACCGTGCTGTTTAGCGGCAGCCTTTACTGTCTGGCCCTCTCGCATTTGCGCCTGTGGGCGTTTGTTACACCTGTCGGCGGCGTGAGCTTCCTGGCGGGTTGGGTATTAATGTTTATCGGAGCTATCCGTCTGAAACGCAAGGGCGTTGTTCATGAATAAGGTTGTTTTATATTGTCGCCCGGGGTTTGAGAAAGAGTGCGCCGCGGAAATTACCGATAAAGCGGCGAAGCGCGAAGTCTTCGGCTTTGCTCGCGTAAAAGAAAATGCGGGCTATGTGGTATTCGAATGTTATCAGCCTGAAGACGCCGATAAGCTGGCGCGCGAGCTGCCGTTCAGCTCGCTGATCTTCGCCCGCCAGATGTTCGTCGCGGGTGAGTTGCTGAAAGATCTTCCGCCGGAAGATCGCATCACGCCGATTGTGGGCATGCTGCAGGGCGTGGTGGAGAAGGGCGGCGACCTGCGCGTTGAGGTTGCCGATACCAACGAAAGCAAAGAGCTGATGAAGTTTTGCCGTAAGTTCACCGTGCCGCTGCGCGCAGCGCTGCGTGACGCGGGCATACTGACAAACTACGAAACGCCGAAGCGTCCGGTGGTGCATATCTTCTTTATCGCACCGGGCTGCTGCTATGCGGGCTATTCGTACACCAATAACAATTCGCCATTCTTTATGGGCATCCCGCGCCTGAAGTTCCCGGCAGATGCGCCGAGCCGTTCAACCCTGAAGCTGGAAGAGGCGTTTCACGTCTTTATCCCGGCAGATGAGTGGGACGAGCGTCTGGCTAACGGCATGTATGCCGTCGACCTTGGCGCGTGCCCGGGCGGCTGGACCTATCAGCTGGTGAAACGCAACATGTGGGTGTCGTCTGTGGATAACGGTCCAATGGCGCAAAGCCTGATGGACACAGGGCAGGTCACCTGGCTGCGAGAAGACGGTTTCCGCTATCGCCCAACCCGCAACAACATCTCGTGGATGGTGTGCGACATGGTGGAGAAGCCGGCGAAAGTGGCCGCGCTGATGGCCTCCTGGCTGGTGAACGGCTGGTGCCGTGAGACCATTTTCAACCTCAAGCTGCCGATGAAAAAGCGCTACGAGGAGGTATCCCAGAACCTGGCCTATATTCAGGCACAGCTGGATGAGCACGGTATTAACGTGGAGATCCAGGCGCGTCAGTTGTACCACGACCGCGAAGAGGTAACGGTACACATCCGTCGCTGGTGGGCGGCTGTAGGCGGACGTCGCGACGAGCGATAGTGCGTGCTTTGTTTTGCCCGGTGGCGCTGCGCTTACCGGGCCTACAAAACCGTGTTGACGTTTTAACGTTCTAACCGCAACTGCTGTAAATTCCCGTCCAGCTGTAAATCTGTCTGTAGCGTCGCCACCTCGCGGCAGATAAACGCCATCTCTTTATGCGCCTCCAGCTTCTTGCGCCACTTTTCTGGCACCTCATCCAGACGGGCGTAAATCCCTTCCAGACTCTGAAAATCGGTCAGCAACTGGGCGGCGCTCTTTGGTCCAATACCGGCGACACCCGGAACCTTAGAGCTGCTGATGCCTGCCAGACCCCAATAATCCGGCAGTTGCTCAGGCAAGACGCCGAACTCGCTGGCAATAAACGGCGCGTCCAGCCAGCGTTTTTGAAAATAGTCGCGAATGCGGATAGTTGGGGAGAGCAGCTGGCAGTAGCCTTTGTCAGTTGAAACGATAGTGGCCTGATGCCCGGCACTTGCCACTTTTACGGCCAGGGTGGCCGCGAGATCGTCGGCTTCATTGCCCTGTGCACCCCAGCAGGGGACGCCACGCTGCTCAAAGGCGGCACGCAGAGCGGGCATTTCGGCATGGAGATCGTCCGGCATCGGCGCGCGTCCAGCCTTGTAGTCGGGCAGGCGCTGATGTCGCCAGCCGCTGTTGCGCGCTTCGTCATCAAACACGGCCACGACGTGCGTCGGCTCGCTGTGGCGAATAAGCTGCTCCAGCGCGTGCAGGCAGGTGTCCTTGCAGGGCGTGCCTTGTACCGCATGGATTCGGCGAATCAGATTGAGCGCGTCGACGATAAGCAAATGAACAGCCACAGATATTCTCCCTTAAATCTAATGGGTAAAGGGTATCACTGTCGGCAGGATGAAACGAATAGCGTGAGGGAAAACAGGAAGAAGCCTCGCAAAACGAGGCTTCCTGAGAGGCTTAATCGCAGGTTACGATCTTCATCGCCAGGCCGCCGCGAGAGGTTTCGCGGTATTTGGCGTTCATATCTTTACCGGTTTCGTACATGGTTTCGATAACTTTATCGAGACAGACGCGTGGCTCACTGGTGCGGCGCAGCGCCATACGCGCCGCGTTCACCGCTTTGACGGAGGCGATGGCGTTACGCTCGATGCACGGCACCTGTACCTGTCCGGCAACCGGATCGCAGGTTAGCCCCAGGTTATGTTCCATGCCGATTTCCGCAGCGATGCAGACCTGCGCCGGGCTTGCGCCCAACAGTTCCGCCAGGCCCGCTGCCGCCATGGAGCATGCCACGCCGACTTCGCCCTGACAGCCTACTTCCGCACCGGAAATGGAAGCGTTCATTTTATACAGAGAACCAATCGCGCTGGCGACCAGCAGGTAGCGCGCCAGGGAGTTAGCGTTCACTTCACGGATAAACTTGTCGTAGTACGCCAGCACGGCCGGAACGATACCGCAGGCACCGTTGGTTGGCGCCGTGACGACGCGGCCCCCTGCGGCGTTCTCTTCGTTCACCGCCAGGGCGAACATGTTGATCCAGTCGACGACGGCCATCGGGTCCGTTGTCGTTTTGTCGGTGCTCACCAGCATACGACGTAGCGCCGCCGCACGACGCGGTACGCGAAGCTTGCCCGGCAGAACGCCTTCGGTGGTGATCCCGCGCTCAATGCCGCCGCGCATCACTTCCCAGACGCTAGCGAAATGCTGTTCCAGCTCCTCTTTGCTGTGAAGGGCCAGCTCGTTTTTCATCATCAGGCCGGAGAGGGAAAGCCCCGTCTCCTGGCAGTGGCGCTGGAGATCTGCCGCGGTTTTGTACGGATACGGGACCTCAACAGAAGAGGTGGTGGTTTGACCAAAGTGGTCTTCATCGACGATAAAGCCGCCGCCGATGGAGTAATACGTCTGGCTGTAAACCGCTTTGTCGCCGGCCAGCGCGGTAATGCGCATGCCGTTTTCGTGCAGCGACAGGTTGTCCGCATGGAAATTCATGCAGTGGTCAACCGGGAATTCAACCTCATGCTCACCGTTTGCCAGCAGCAAACGACCGTGGGTGTTCACGTCCTGGATGAAGCCAGGGATCGCGTCAATATCAACGGTATCCGGCAGATTTCCCGCCAGGCCCATGATAATGGCGATATCGGTATGGTGGCCTTTCCCGGTCAGGGAAAGCGAGCCGTACACATCGACAACCACGCGGGTGATGTCGTGCAGAATGCCGCGTGCAATCAAGTCATCCGTGAACTGCTTACCGGCTTTCATTGGTCCGACGGTGTGAGAGCTGGAAGGACCAATACCGATTTTGAAAATATCGAATACGCTAATCATGATGCGTCCATTGCTTTCAGTCAGAGGGGGAGGAGTGCGCCGCCCGAAGGCGGCGCGGGCGTTCATCAGAACATGGTGTACAGGGAGTAGAAGATCGCAGAGATAGCGATAAGGCCCATGATAACCACAAACACGTTGCTGACCTGGCCGCTGTACTTGCGCATGGCAGGCACTTTCTGAATCGCGTACATCGGCATCAGGAACAGAATCATCGCGATAACCGGGCCACCCAGGGTTTCAATCATGCCCAGGATGCTTGGGTTCAGGGTCGCTACCGCCCAGGTGGTGAGCAGCATGAACAGTGCAGTGATTTTGTTCAGCTTGTTGATTTCAATGCTCTTGCCTTTACCGCGCAGAGATTTAATCACCATACCGTTGAAGCCTTCACGCGCGCCCAGGTAGTGGCCCAGGAAGGATTTGGTGATGGCGATCATCGCGATGATCGGTGCCATCCACGCAATCAGCGGTGCGTTAAAGTGGTTCGCCAGGTAAGACAGAATAGAGATGTTCTGTTCTTTCGCTGCCGCCAGGTCCGCCGGGGAGAGGCTCAGTACGCAGCTGAAGACGAAGAACATCACGGTCAGCACCATCATCACGTGAGCGCGGGCCAGGATGCTGGAGCACTTCTTCTCTGCACCATTACCGTACTCTTCGCGTTTCGCCACGGCGAAAGAGGAGATGATTGGGGAGTGGTTGAAGGAGAAGACCATTACCGGGATCGCCAGCCACAGGGTCATCAGCAGGCCGTTACCGGTCGCAGACGCGCTGCTCAGGGACAGGGTTTCCAGCGCTGCACCGTTCCACTGTGGGATCAGGTAGCAGGCCAGCAGCATCAGCGCAGCCACAAACGGGAAGACCAGCACGCTCATGGCCTTAACAATCATCTGCTCGCCGAAGCGCACGATGGTCATCATGCCGACGATCAGGATCAGAGACAGAATGGCACGCGGTGGCGGCGTCATGTGCAACTGGTGCGTCATGAAGCTTTCTACGGTGTTGGTGATCGCCACGCTGTAGACGAGCAGGATTGGGTAAATCGCGAAGAAGTAGAGCAGGGTAATCAGTTTACCTGCGCCAACGCCGAAATGTTCTTCAACCACTTCGGTGATGTCTTCGCCCGGGTTTTTACCGGACAGCACGAAGCGGGTCAGACCGCGGTGTGCGAAGTAGGTCATCGGGAAGGCGATGATGGCCATGATGATCAGCGGAATCAGACCGCCGACGCCTGCGTTGATAGGAAGGAACAGTACACCAGCGCCGATTGCCGTGCCGTAAAGGCCCAGCATCCACATGGTATCCGTTTTGCGCCAACCACTTCGGGATTCAATCGAAGCAACGGTGCTGGTTTGAGTGGTTTCCATCTGTATCTCCTGGAGGAAGCAAATTGTCAGGTTTTTAGTCAAATCCGATGAAAAAGTGCCTGACGGTAATATGAAATTCGTTCAGTGACGGTTTTTTAATAATTTTCGCCCGTAACTATTGGCGGGCGGAAAGATACATTCTCGTTATGAATCTATCAGTGATCGCGATCCCAAATGCAATAATCCACTTATGATGTGGGCATCTTTAGACCATTTATCTGTTAAAAAAACATCAAATAGAATTTACGGGCGCGAAGGCTACCACCAACGACATGTGGGCTAAAAGAGCGGCCCGCAATATAGGTGTCTTCCGCTGTAAAGATATGGCTTTTTAGGATTTTCTTGCGGGTAATTTAGTTTAAGGCTGATAAATTACGGTTGTTAAATGGAGGTAATCGATTGCGTTCGCCGTAAGTTTGTTAAAGTTATAAGTGAGGCCTATGAATTGATTCGCTAATAAAAAAGCCGGGACCCGCTACAGGGTGCCCCGGCTTTGAGAAGAAGAAACTGAGCGTTACGTGCAGATTTCGTAGCACGGAATGTAGGCTGAACCCGGCAACTTCATGCGGTGTTGAGCCACAAAGCCCTGAAGCATGTCGTCCATACGGCGCATCATCTCCGGGTCGCCGTGGATCTTGTACGGACCATACTGCTCAATCGCGCGGATGCCCATCTCCTTCACGTTGCCCGCCACAATCCCGGAGAAGGCGCGACGCAGGTCGGCGGCCAGCACTTCCACCGGCTGGTCCGGGTAGAGTTTCAGGTTCGCCATATTTTCATGGGTCGGCTCGAACGGGATCTGCAGGTCAGGCGCAATGCGGATTGACCAGTTAAAGCTGTACGCATCACCGGTATCACGACGATTCTCTTTCACCAGCGGCATCGCTTTTTTCATCTGGCGCGCCACTTCCGCCGCATCATCAATGATGATGCGATAGTGACGACGCGCGGCTTCTCCCAGCGTATGCACGATAAACTCGTCCAGCACGCGGAAGTAGTCGGCGCTCTCTTTCGGGCCGGTCAGGATCAGCGGCAGAACCTGATCTTTGTTGGCCGGGTTCATCAGAATCCCCAGCAGATAGAGCAGCTCTTCCGCCGTTCCCACGCCGCCCGGGAAGATGATAATCCCGTGAGCGATACGAACAAACGCCTCAAGACGCTTCTCGATATCCGGCATGATAATCAGCTCATTGACCAGCGGGTTAGGCGGCTCAGCGGCGATGATTGACGGCTCGGTCATGCCGATAAACCGCCCCTCTTTGTAACGCTGCTGCGCATGACCCACGGCTGCACCTTTCATTGGTGCTTCCATTGCACCCGGACCACAGCCGGTACAGATATTCAGCTCGCGCAGGCCAAGCTGCGTTCCGACCCGACGGGCATAGAGATATTCGGTTTCGTTAATCGAGTGGCCGCCCCAGCAGACGACCATGTTTGGTGCTTCGCCAACGTGCAGGGCGCGGGCGTTGCGCAGAATAGAGAACACCAGGTTGGTGATATGAACGGAGCTTTCCAGGTCGAGATGCTGGAAGCGGCCCGCGTTGTGAATCTGCCCGTTAACAAACAGGATGTCGCGCAGGACGGCAAACAGGTTGGCCTGAAGGGAACGAATGATACGTCCGTCGACAAAGGCCTCTTCCGGCGGGTTGATCACTTCCAGTTTCACGCCACGCTCGCGGCGCAGCACGTTAATATCAAAGCTTTCGAAGCGGGACAGCAGTTCTTTACTGTTATCTGTCAGGCTTCCGGAGTTCAGTACGGCAAGTGAACAGTTACGAAACAGTTGATAAAGATCGCTGCTGGCCGTGCGTTTAAGCATGTCCACTTCCAGCTGCGACAACATATCCATTGAGCCAAGCGGGCTAATATGTGTAATCAAGTGAGCTCCTTATGGGACGATTATCGTCATTCCCTTTGATTACAATAGCCCTGGCGCGTGACGTTTCACAACACTTCGGAGGAATACCGCACGCATATTGTGAAAATATTTATATTATTGACGCACCAGCCGGCCCGTTGCCGGCACAAAATCGGTGTTAGTGCGCCACGGGTTAATGTCCAGCCCGCCACGGCGGGTATAGCGCGCGTAAACGCTCAGTTTCTCCGGCTGGCAGAAACGCTGAATATCGTTAAAAATACGCTCCACGCACTGCTCGTGAAATTCGTTGTGATGGCGGAACGACACCAGATAGCGCAGCAGTTTTTCCCGGTCAATTTTCGGGCCTCGGTACTGGATCTGCACCGAACCCCAGTCCGGCTGGTGGGTAATCAGGCAGTTGGACTTCAGCAAATGGCTGACGAGCGTCTCTTCAACCACTTTTCCGCTCGCCGCGTTTTCGAGGTAATCGGCGCTGAATTCATAATTCTCCACCTCGATGTCCTGCTCGTCGATGCAGGTTCCGTGGAAATGGGCAATGGGCTGTCCTTCCAGCTCGTGCAGGCGGTATAACGAGACGGACACGTTCCCCTGCGCGCAGGCGGCTAAATCCCGCTCCAGCGTTTGCTGAACCTCGTCCCAGCTGTTGAATCGGGTCTGGTTGAAGCTGTTGAGATAGAGCTTAAAGCTTTTGGATTCCACCAGGTTCACGCTGGCATAGTCCAGCTCAACGTGGCCCGCGGCCACCTGCGGCAAACCGCGCGCGTTAAGCCAGGAGAGTTCGTACAGCGTCCAGATATCGCCGCCGACAAACGGCAATGCGTCCGCATGCAGTCCAAGAGGATCGCGGTTCAGGCTGCGCGGCACGCCCTGCAGCAGGCTTGCATCGTAGGTATCGCGGTAATCGGTCGATTTACCCAGCGTTAGGCCGGTTAACGCCTGATGATTTTCGTAAGACATGTTTCATAGCCACTTTACAGGTACACTTATGGGCAGAGTTTATCCTGTCTTACAAGAAGAGAGAAATCGGTGGACATCGAAACTGCAAATGCCCTTACTACCTTCACAACCCGCTATTGCGACGCGTGGCATGAAAAGCACGGAACATGGCCGCAAAGCGCTGATTTATATGGCGTGCCGTCGCCGTGCATTATCTCTTCGCAGGATGACTATGTTATCTGGCAGCCGAAGCCTAATACCGCTGAGCAAAATGTAAATGCGGTTGAACGGGCTATGGACCTTGTGGTACAACCAGCGGTTCACGCGTTTTATGCCACGCAGTTTGCAGGGGATATGCTCGCGCGCTTGGGTGATTTGACGCTGACGCTGTTGCAGACCTGGAGCGAAGACGATCTGCAGCGTGTTCAGGAAAACCTGATTGGTCATCTGGTCACGCAAAAACGCCTTAAGCTTTCTCCGACGCTCTTTATTGCCACGCTGGACAGCGAACTGGATGTGATATCCGTCTGCAACCTGTCCGGGGAAGTGATTAAAGAGACCATCGGTACCCGCAATCGCGAAACTCTCGCCCCCTCTCTTGCGGATTTCCTTACCCGGCTTGAGCCACTTCTGTAATCCATGATGCTACGACGCGTGTGAGAGATCTCTTACAAGGTTTGTGAGAGATCGCTGGATCATTCAGTATTGCCTTATTTAATTCAGATTAATATCACTCTGTTTTTCAAAGAATTAGTTGTTCATCGCATCTTTTTTAGGGATTTCTTACGGCTTACAGTGCTGCAAGGGTGGGTTGTAAGACGAAGCGGAATAGCGGATTCTATCTCCGTCGACAGGACGCCGACACGAGAAACGAACATCAGGATGATGGCGTTTCTTACTCAGGACACGTCAGGATGGCGCTGCAGGAAGGCTTCAGGATGAAGCAAAAGGATAACGCAGGACGCGTAAGGGACACCTCCAGGAAGGAGAACGAGAACCGAACAGGATGGTCGGTGGGTCAGGAAGGCCAGGACGTTTCAGGACGAAACAAACACGTCAGGAAGATGTGTGCAGGATGCAAAAGGTATAAGGATGACCAGGCCTTCGGGCATCAGGAAAAGTTGTCACGGAAGAGCAGGGAGCACGAATTGTAGCTGGAATGCTGCGAAACGAACCGGGAGCACTGTTTTTACAGTGCTCCCTTTTTTATTTCTGTCTTCCGCAATGCTATGCTGCGCGCCGTTCACTTTTTCAGTTGAGGTTACTATGACGCAACACGATAGCGTTCGTGCTCAGTTGCACGCCATCGAAGCCCTTTTGCGCCAGCATCAGCTGTGGCAGGAGACCGCGCCGAATCCGGAAGCGTTTGCCAGTACCCAGCCATTCTGCCTGGATACGCTGGCACCGTTCGAGTGGCTCCAGTGGGTATTAATTCCGCGCATGCACGCGCTGCTGGAAGGCGGTCACCCTTTGCCGCAGGCGTTCGCCGTTTCTCCCTACTATGAAATGGCGCTTGAGGCGACGCACCCTGCGCGCGATGTGACGCTGGTTGAGCTGGAAAAACTGGACGCCCTGTTTGCCGGTGAAGAGGCATGACGCTGGAAATCCTCTATCAGGACGAGTGGCTGGTGGCGGTGAATAAACCGTCTGGCTGGCTGGTGCACCGCAGCTGGCTGGATCGCGATGAGAAAGTGGTGGTGATGCAAACCGTGCGCGACCAGATTGGTCAGCATGTGTTTACCGCGCACCGCCTCGACAGACCGACTTCCGGCGTGCTGCTGATGGGGCTTTCCAGCGAGGCGGGCCGCCTGCTGGCGCAGCAGTTCGAACAGCACCAGATCCAGAAGCGCTACCACGCGATCGTTCGTGGCTGGCTGACCGAATCCGCCACGCTGGACTATCCGCTGGTGGAGGAGCTGGACAAAATCGCCGATAAATTTGCCCGCGATGACAAAGGCCCGCAGCCCGCGGTGACGGATTATCGCGGCATGGCGACAACGGAAATACCGGTAGCAACCAGCAAATTCCCCACCACGCGCTACAGCCTGGTTGAGCTTTTGCCCAAAACCGGACGCAAGCACCAGCTTCGCCGTCATCTTGCGCACCTGCGCCACCCGATTATTGGCGACAGCAAGCACGGCGATCTGCGCCAGAACCGCAGCGCGGCAGAGCATTTTGGCTGTAACAGACTGATGCTGCACGCCAGCGAGCTTAGCCTGATTCACCCGTTTACCGGTGAACCACTGATTATTCGTGCCGGGCTGGACGACGTCTGGATGCAGGCGCTGTCACAGTTTGGCTGGCGGGGACAACTCCCCGAAAATGAAAGGGTTGAGTTTGTATCAGGCAACGTTCAGGATGAACGGTAAGCGCAATAATTACGGGAGCAAAGCATGGCTGAAGTAGGCATTTTTGTCGGCACGATGTATGGCAACTCGCTGCTGGTAGCGGAAGAGGCTGAGGCGATTTTGACAAGCCAGGGCCATAAAGCCACGGTCTGTGAAGACCCGGAGCTGGCGGACTGGGAAAAGTATAAAGATAAATACATTCTGGTAGTGACCTCCACCACCGGTCAGGGCGATCTCCCGGACAGTATCGTGCCGCTTTTCCAGGGCATTAAAGATCGGCTTGGCTACCAGCCGGGCGTTCACTACGGCATTATTGCCCTCGGCGATAGCTCTTACGCCAACTTCTGCGGCGGCGGCAAGCAGTTCGATGCGCTTCTTCAGGAACAGAGCGCCCAGCGCGTCGGCGAGATGCTGTTGATTGATGCCGGTGAGCATCCTGAACCCGAAAGCGAGTCGAACCCGTGGGTTGAACACTGGGCAACGCTTCTTAAATAGTTTCGTAGGCCGGGTAAGGCGTAGCCGCCTCCCGGCAACAAAGCCGCATCAAATCCTCAATTCCGTGAAGTATCTTCCACTGCTTTGGGCTTATGCCTCAAACCACGTTCCCCACACTCCTCAATGTTGTGTTTCTGCACGGTGAGCGAACCTGTCACTCCTTCATATACTTTTCCGGTCACAATAAAACGGCTCCAGGCCGTACTAAAACGACAAAACTTATCTCATTCTGATTACCCTACCGGTGCTGTACAGAATGAACAGGCGAAAGCTATGTTTCAGGAGTGCAACAATGAGTACATTAAGCCACGCAGCGAGCAGCGCTGAAAAGCGCACTAACGCCCGCTACTGGATAGTGGTGATGCTGTTTATCGTCACGTCCTTTAACTATGGTGACCGCGCCACGCTGTCGATTGCCGGCTCGGAAATGGCAAAAGACATCGGCCTTGATCCGGTGGGCATGGGTTACGTTTTCTCTGCATTCTCGTGGGCCTACGTCATCGGCCAAATTCCTGGCGGCTGGCTGCTGGACCGTTTTGGCTCTAAACGCGTCTATTTCTGGTCCATCTTTATCTGGTCTGCTTTTACCCTTTTGCAGGGTTTCGTCGATATCTTCAGCGGCTTTGGCATTATCGTGGCGCTCTTTACGCTGCGCTTTCTGGTAGGCCTGGCGGAAGCCCCTTCCTTCCCGGGCAACAGCCGCATTGTCGCGGCCTGGTTTCCTGCGCAGGAGAGGGGAACAGCGGTGGCAATTTTTAACTCCGCCCAGTATTTCGCAACGGTGATCTTTGCACCCATTATGGGCTGGCTGACGCATGAGGTGGGCTGGTCGCACGTCTTCTTCTTTATGGGCGGGCTTGGGATCGTCATCAGCTTTATTTGGCTGAAAGTGATCCACGAACCGAATCAGCACCCTGGCGTGAACAAGAAGGAGCTGGAATACATTGCTGAGGGCGGGGCGCTGATCAATATGGATCAGAAATCTGACAAAGCAAAAGTCCCCTTCAGCCAGAAATGGGCGCAGATCAAGCAGCTCGTCGGCTCGCGCATGATGATCGGTATCTATCTCGGCCAGTACTGTATCAACGCTTTAACCTACTTCTTTATCACTTGGTTCCCGGTTTATCTGGTGCAGGCGCGCGGCATGTCGATCCTCAAAGCGGGGTTTGTTGCCTCGGTCCCGGCAATCTGCGGCTTCATCGGCGGCGTGCTTGGCGGGGTCATTTCCGACTGGCTGATGCGCCGCACGGGTTCGCTGAACATCGCGCGTAAAACGCCGATTGTGCTCGGCATGCTGCTTTCCATGACCATGGTGTTCTGTAACTACGTCAGTGCCGAGTGGATGATTATCGGCTTTATGGCGATGGCCTTCTTCGGCAAAGGGATTGGCGCGCTGGGCTGGGCGGTGATGGCGGATACGGCACCGAAAGAGATCAGCGGCCTGAGCGGCGGTCTGTTCAATATGTTCGGCAACGTTTCCGGGATTGTCACGCCTATCGCTATCGGCTACATCGTCGGCACCACGGGGTCTTTCAACGGCGCGCTGATCTACGTTGGTGTGCATGCCCTGGTGGCGGTGCTGAGTTACCTGGTGCTGGTGGGCGATATTAAACGCGTCGAACTTAAACCTGTCGTGGAGCGCGGATGATGACAACACAATCAAGCCCTATCGTCACGGAAATGAAAGTTATCCCGGTGGCCGGTCAGGACAGCATGCTGCTCAATATTGGCGGCGCGCATAACGCATGGTTTACCCGCAATATCGTGGTGTTGACCGATAGTGCAGGCAATACCGGGGTAGGTGAAGCCCCCGGCGGGGAAGTGATCTACCAGACCCTGGTAGAGGCTATTCCACAGGTCGTGGGTCAGGAAGTGGCTCGTCTGAACAAGGTGGTTCAGCGGGTGCATAAGGGCAATCAGTCGGCGGACTTTGATACCTTCGGCAAGGGCGCGTGGACGTTTGAACTGCGCGTCAATGCGGTCGCCGCCCTGGAAGCGGCGCTGCTGGATTTACTCGGTAAAGCCCTTAACGTTCCGGTCTGCGAACTGCTGGGGCCGGGCAAACAGCGCGATGCGGTCACCGTGCTGGGCTATCTGTTCTACGTTGGCGATCGCAATAAAACCGATCTCCCCTATCTGGCTCGTTCACCGGGTGACCACGACTGGTATCAGCTGCGCCATCAGGAAGCGCTCTCCAGCGAGACGGTTGTGCGCCTGGCTGAAGCTGCGCAGGATCGCTACGGCTTTAAGGATTTCAAGCTGAAAGGCGGCGTGCTGCCCGGCGAGCAGGAGATTGAAACGGCCCGGGCGCTGAAAAAACGCTTCCCGGAGGCGCGCATCACCGTTGACCCGAACGGCGCCTGGCTGCTGGATGAGGCGATTAGCCTGTGTAAAGGTCTCGGTGACGTGCTGACCTACGCGGAAGACCCGTGCGGCGCGGAGCAGGGCTTCTCTGGCCGCGAGGTGATGGCGGAATTCCGCCGCGCAACCGGGCTGCCGGTTGCGACCAATATGATCGCCACCAACTGGCGCGAAATGGGCCACGCGGTGATGCTGAACGCCGTCGACATTCCGCTGGCAGATCCGCACTTCTGGACGCTCTCCGGCGCGGTGCGCGTGGCGCAGCTGTGCGATGACTGGGGCCTGACCTGGGGCTGCCACTCCAACAACCATTTCGATATCTCGCTGGCAATGTTTACCCACGTTGGCGCGGCGGCGCCGGGTAACCCGACCGCCATCGACACCCACTGGATTTGGCAGGAAGGCGAAGCTCGCCTGACGAAAAATCCGCTGGAGATCAAAAACGGTAAAATTGCCGTACCCGATGCGCCGGGGCTGGGCGTGGAGCTTGACTGGGATCAGGTTCATCAAGCCCATGAGGCGTATAAAAAGCTACCAGGCGGCGCGCGTAACGACGCGGGCCCGATGCAGTACCTTATCCCCGGCTGGACATTTGACCGTAAGCGCCCTGTTTTTGGACGTCACTAATAAAAGGATTACACGATGAGTACTTTTACGACCCCTGTCGTCACCTCCATGCAAATCATTCCGGTCGCAGGTCATGACAGCATGCTGATGAACCTGAGCGGGGCGCATGCGCCGTTCTTCACGCGCAATATTGTCATTATCAAAGACAATGCCGGCCATACCGGCGTGGGTGAAATTCCGGGCGGGGAGAAGATCCGCAAAACGCTGGAGGATGCCATTCCGCTGGTGGTGGGCAAAACGCTGGGTGAGTACAAAAATGTCCTCAACACCGTGCGCAATACCTTTGCCGATCGCGATGCCGGCGGCCGCGGCCTGCAAACCTTCGATTTGCGCACCACTATCCACGTGGTGACCGGCATTGAAGCCGCGATGCTGGATCTGCTGGGCCAGCACCTGGGCGTTAACGTCGCGTCGCTGCTGGGCGAGGGCCAGCAGCGCAGTGAAGTGGAGATGCTCGGCTATCTGTTCTTTGTCGGCGACCGCAAGCTGACGCCGCTGCCGTATCAGAGCCAGCCGGATGAGCAATGTGACTGGTACCGCGTTCGTCACGAAGAAGCGATGACCCCGGATGCGGTGGTGCGGCTGGCAGAAGCCGCGTATGAAAAATATGGCTTCAATGATTTCAAACTGAAAGGCGGCGTGCTGGCGGGGGAAGAGGAGGCGGAAGCCATTACCGCGCTGGCAAAACGTTTCCCGCAGGCGCGCGTGACGCTGGATCCGAACGGCGCGTGGTCGCTTGATGAAGCGATCGATATTGGCAAGCAGCTGAAAGGCGTGCTGGCGTACGCGGAAGATCCGTGCGGGGCTGAGCAAGGCTTTTCGGGCCGCGAAGTCATGGCGGAATTCCGTCGCGCTACGGGGCTACCGACCGCGACCAATATGATCGCCACCGACTGGCGTCAGATGGGGCACACGCTCTCTCTGCAATCGGTGGATATCCCGCTGGCGGACCCGCACTTCTGGACAATGCAGGGCTCGGTGCGCGTGGCGCAGATGTGCCACGAGTTTGGCCTGACCTGGGGCTCGCACTCCAACAACCATTTTGACGTGTCGCTGGCGATGTTTACCCACGTCGCCGCCGCCGCGCCGGGCACCATTACCGCTATCGATACGCACTGGATCTGGCAGGAGGGTAATCAGCGCCTCACCAAAGAGCCGTTTGAGATCAAAGGTGGCATGGTGCAGGTGCCGTCCACGCCGGGGTTGGGGGTTGAAATGGATATGGATCAGGTAATGAAAGCACACGAACTGTATCAAAAACACGGTCTGGGCGCGCGCGACGACGCGATGGCGATGCAGTACCTGATCCCTGACTGGACATTCGACAATAAACGTCCGTGCATGGTACGATAAACGCATTGGGACCGCTCCCACGAGCGGTTTCCTACGTGGTGTATGCTTAACGTAACGACTATGCGTAAGGATGGCTTATGAAAATTGTTATCGCACCGGACTCGTATAAGGAAAGTTTGAGTGCGCTTGAGGTTGCGACAGCGATCGAGCGCGGTTTTCGCGAGATTTTCCCTGAGGCGGAGTACGTCAAACTGCCGGTCGCTGATGGCGGTGAAGGCACGGTTGAGGCGATGATCGCGGCAACCCGGGGACGCATTGTGCACGTTCCGGTGACCGGTCCGCTGGGCGAGCGCGTGGACGGGTTTTATGGGATATCCGGTGACGAGCAGAGCGCCTTTATTGAAATGGCGGCGGCAAGCGGTCTGGAACTGGTAGCCCCTTCACTGCGTGACCCTCTGAAAACGACCTCCTGGGGCACGGGGGAACTTATCCGCCACGCGCTGGATGCGGGCGTTAAGCATATCATCATCGGTATCGGCGGCAGCGCCACCAATGACGGCGGCGCCGGGATGGTGCAGGCGCTGGGGGCGAAGCTGCTGGACGACAATGAACAGCCGCTGGGGCAGGGCGGGGGCGAGCTGGATAAGCTTGCGCGGATCGACCTGAGCGGCCTCGACCAGCGTCTGGCGGAGTGCCGGATAGAAGTCGCCTGCGATGTGACGAATCCGCTCACCGGTAAGGATGGCGCGTCAGCGGTATTTGGCCCGCAAAAGGGCGCCACACCCGAGATGATCGTCACCCTGGACAACGCGCTTGCGCACTATGCGAGAGTCATTGCCCGGGATCTGGACATTGATGTGCTCAACCTTGCTGGCGGCGGTGCGGCGGGTGGTATGGGCGCGGCGCTGTACGCTTTTTGTGGTGCGCAGTTGCGCCAGGGCATTGAGATTGTGACCGATGCGCTACACCTGGCCGACCAGGTGGCCGATGCGGATCTGGTGATCACCGGGGAAGGCCGCATCGACAGCCAGACGATCCATGGCAAAGTGCCGGTAGGGGTGGCGAAAGTGGCGAAACGCTTTAATAAGCCCGTTATCGGCATTGCAGGTAGCCTGACGGCGGATGTTGGCGTGGTACACGATCACGGCTTAGACGCGGTGTTTAGCGTGATCTACACCATCTGCTCGCTGGAGGACGCGCTGGAAAATGCCAGCGCGAATGTACAGATGGCCGCAAGGAATATCGCGGCGGTGCTGAAAGTAGGGCAGGCATTTTAACTGTGATTGCCGGGTGGTGGCTTCGCCTTACCCGGCCTACGTTAGCGCACCTGTAGGCCCGGTAAGCGTAGCGCCACCGGGCTTTTCCCTCAGCTCCCCAACACCTTCATCGCTTCCCGCGTCACGTTATCCATCTCATCCAGCAGTTCCAGGAACTCCGGTTCAAGCTCCGATTCCGGCGTACCCGCGCGCAGCTGCTGCTCCAGCAGCTGGCAGAGGTTTTTCAGACGCGGTACGCCGCTGTAGCCGCAGCTGCCATGCAGCTTGTGGATCGCTTCCAGCAGCTCTTCCGGGTTCTCGCCCACCAGCTGTTCTTCAACCTTATTACGGATCTCCGGCAGAAACGCGACCAGCATTTGCAGCATCTCTCGTGCTAAATCGGGTTTCCCTGCCGCCTGGCGCAGCGCCAGCTGCCAGTCAAAGGTCGCATTTTGATTAACGCTTACCTCAACCGGCTCGCTGAAAACCGTATATGTTCCGCCAATGTGCCCCGGCTTATAGCGTAACAGCAGGTTATGAAGCTTCTCTTCGTCGATAGGTTTCGCCAGGTAATCATTCATCCCGGCGCTCAGCAGCTTCTCTTTCTGACCGGCCATCGCATGCGCGGTGACCGCAATCACCGGGGTTTGCTGCTGATGCGGGAGCTGGTGGATCAGCTCGCAGGCACGAATGCCATCCATGCCCGGCATCTGAATATCCATCAGAATTAAGTCGAACTGCATCTGTTTAGCCAGTTCAACCGCCTGGGCGCCGCTGGTACACAGCTCAACATGCTGAACCTGGTCTTCCAGCAATACGCCGATTAGCTTCAGGTTTGCCGGATTATCATCCACCGCCATCACGCTCATGGGCAGTTTTTGCTCGTCGTTAATCAACGGCAGTGCGTGCTGGCTAAGACGGCAATACTCCGTAAGGGCGGGCAGCAGGCGGGTCGCGGTGAGTGGTTTAAGCAGGCACGCGGCCGCACCGTCGTTTTTCAACTCTTCCGCATTAAGCTGAGCGTGGCAGGGCAGCGCCAGCAGCAGATAGTCGGTCATCGACGCGGCTTTCGCCAGCCGCTCCTGCTGCATGGTCAGCTCGCCGGTGAAGGTCACCGGGATCCCCATCAGCAAAATGTCGTAATGATCAATGGCCAGGGCTGAGAAGGTTGGACTGTAAACCACCTCCAGCGGCGTGGTGCTTAAAATATCCAGCGCGCACTGCGCCGCTGCCGCGTTAGGCTCGACGTAGGCCAGGCGCTTACCTTTCAGACAGTCCGTCACCGGGCCGTCGGTCAGCACGTTCGGATTGAGGTCGAGGTTAATATGGAACCAGAAGGTTGAGCCGCGGTTTGGCTGGCTGTGGAAAGAGATATCGCCGCCCATCTCGTTTACCAGCCTCTGCGTGATCACCAGCCCCAGTCCGGTACCGCCATGGCGGCGGGAGATGCTGGCGTCTGCCTGGCGGAAGGCCTGGAACAGACGCGACTGATCCCGCTCCGGAATGCCGATACCGGTATCGCGGATTTGAACCTCAATCTGCACCTTGTTATTACTGATGGCGCGTTTTTCTACCAGGATGTCGATGTTGCCGCTTTCGGTGAATTTAATCGCATTCCCGACAAGATTGGTAATGACCTGCTGCAGGCGCAGCGGATCGCCAATAACGTTGTCCGGCACGTCGTTTTTAATATTGAGCGTTAGCTCAAGGCCCTTGTCGTGCGACGAGTGCGCGAGCAGCGTCACGACTTCATCGAGCGTGCTGCGCAGCGGGAACGGGATGCTCTCCAGAATCAGTTTACCCGCCTCCAGCTTGGAGAAGTCCAGCACGTCATTAATGATCGCCAGCAGGTTATTGGCCGAACGTTCAATGGTGTGCAGGTGATCCCGCTGAGTAGGATTCAGCTCGCTTTTCAGAGTTAGGCGGGTAAAGCCGATCACGCCATTGAGCGGCGTACGCAGCTCGTGCGACATATTGGCCAGAAACTCAGACTTAATACGCGCCGCTTCCTGAGCGCGCTTTTTCGCCAGATCCAGCTCAACGTTCTGAATCTCCATCTGCTCCAGCGTTTCGCGCAGATCAGAGGTGGCCTGGTCAACGTTATGCTGCATCTCTTCGTGATAGGCCGCCAGCGACATCGCCATCGAGTTAATGCCGTTTTTCAGCATATCCAGCTCGCCCAGCATAAACCCTTCCACGCGGCTGTCGAGCTGTCCCCGGCGGATGCGGTCAACGGTATTAACCATGTTGCGGATGGGGCCCGTGACGTCACGCATCAGACGCCAGCCGAAGATCAGCGCGATACCAATGCAGAACAGCATCATCACGCCGGAGATAAAAATTTCTTTGTACTGCTGCAGCCGTACCGACTTGAGATCCAGCTCAAGCGCTACATATCCCAGCATGTTATTGCTGGATTTGGCATCGGATTGCGCAGACTCATCGGGTGAATAGCTTTCCGACACGATCGGCGTGCGCAGGATCATGATATCGCCGCGCCGCAGTACTGTGAGGTGGCGCGGGAAGGGCGTTCCGTCCGGGATTTTCAGGGCCGCCGGATCGAGATGAAAGTTTGAGGTGACAAACAGGCGGTTATGTTCGTCGTAGACGGAAATGGCACGGACGATATCCGAGTGGCGACGATGAAGCACGCTGATTAATTGCCCAATGGATTCGCGGTTTTGCAGGTTCATGCCGTACTCGCTGGAGACGGCAAGCGGTTCGATAATGCTGGCGCCCGCGTCCTCCAGCTGTCGCTGCAAATCGTTATAGCGGTGCACCACAAAGAAGATACTCAGCAGCAAACCGATGAGAACGGTGGGGGCGAGGATCAAAATCATCATGCGCGCGCGCAGGCTGTAGTTGGTCATGGCGTTCCGTTATGGGACAATTAAGATAATTATGTTTATGTGAGAAAAATCTCGGCGATGGCGCAATTCTACTCTGCAAAGCGACGCGTGACGACGCGTCAAATCATTACTGTTGAAGCCACGGACCTTGATCCGTTTGGTCAGGGAGTGGCTCGTCACAACGGTAAGACTCTGTTTATAACAGGTTTGCTGCCAGGAGAACGAGCAGAAATTACGCTGACGGAAGACAAGCGTCAGTACGCGCGCGGACAGGTGAAGCGTCGCCTCAACGCGAGCCCGGAGCGCGTGGAGCCCCGCTGTCCCCATTTTGGCGTGTGCGGAGGCTGCCAGCAACAGCATGCGAGCACAGAATTACAGCAAAAAAGTAAAAGCCGCGCGCTGGCGCGCCTCCTTAAACACGAAGTTGACGAGGTTATCGCCGATGAGCCCTGGGGCTATCGCCGCCGCGCGCGCCTGAGCCTGAGCTATCAGCCCAAAACGGAGCGGCTGGAGATGGGTTTTCGCAAAGCGGCCTCCAGCGATATTGTTGACGTGAAGCGGTGCCCCATTTTGGTGCCCCATCTTGAGGCGTTACTTCCGGACGTGCACCGCTGTCTTGCATCGCTCGACGGGGTGCGTTCATTGGGCCACGTTGAACTGGTGCTGGCGAACAACGGCCCGCTGATGGTGCTGCGCCATACCGTGCCGCTGTCGAAAAAAGATCGCGAAAAACTGGAACGCTTTTCGCATTCTCATGAGCTTGCGCTTTTCCTCGCGCCGCAAAGCGAGATACTTGAACAGGTATCGGGCGAAGCTCCCTGGTATGCGTCAGACGGGCTACGCTTAACGTTCAGTCCGCGTGATTTTATCCAGGTCAACGACGGCATAAACCAGCAAATGGTGGCGAAGGCCCTGGAATGGCTTGACGTACAGCCCACTGACCGTGTGCTCGATCTGTTCTGCGGCATGGGTAACTTTACCCTGCCGCTGGCGCGCAGAGCGGCAAGCGTGGTCGGGGTGGAAGGCGTTGAGGCGCTGGTGGTCAAAGGCCAGGAAAACGCAGAGCAGAACGGCTTGCAAAATGTGACATTCTTTCATCAAAATCTTGAGGAAGATGTCACTCAACAGCCGTGGGCAAAGCAGGGTTTCGACAAAATCCTGCTCGACCCGGCGCGTGCAGGTGCCCCAGGCGTCATGGCGCATATTATTAAACTCGCGCCCAGGCGCGTGGTCTATGTTTCCTGTAACCCGGCAACGCTTGCCCGTGACAGTGAGGCGTTAATCAGCGCGGGTTACCAGATTCGGCGTCTGGCAATGCTGGACATGTTCCCGCACACTGGACATCTGGAATCGATGGCGTTGTTCGAGCACATCTAATTTGTTTGGCTTGTCGACTTCGACAGGCCCTGGTCCCTAAAGGAGAGGACAATGGTTGCGGTAAGAAGTGCACATCTCAATAAAGCTGGGGAGTTTGACCCACAAAAATGGATCGCAAGTCTGGGAATTTCCAGCCAGCAGTCGTGTGAACGCTTAACCGAAACCTGGGCCTACTGTCTGCGCACCACGCAGGGACACCCGGATGCCGATCTGCTCTTGTGGCGCGGCGTGGAGATGGTTGAAATCTTGTCCATGCTGAACATGGACATCGAAACGCTGCAGGCCGCGCTGCTGTTCCCCCTCGCGGATGCGGATGTGGTCAGCGAAGATGTGCTGCGCGACAGCGTCGGCAAATCCGTCGTTGCGCTGATCCACGGCGTGCGCGATATGGCGGCCATTCGCCAGCTAAAAGCCGCGCATACCGATTCCGTCTCCTCTGAGCAGGTTGATAACGTCCGCCGGATGCTGCTGGCCATGGTGGATGATTTTCGCTGCGTGGTCATCAAGCTGGCCGAGCGTATTGCCCATCTGCGTGAAGTGAAAGATGCGCCGGAAGACGAGCGCGTGCTGGCCGCCAAAGAGTGTACGAACATCTATGCGCCGCTGGCGAATCGCTTAGGTATTGGTCAGCTGAAATGGGAGCTGGAAGATTACTGCTTCCGCTATCTGCATCCGGCAGAATACAAGCGCATTGCCAAACTCCTGCATGAGCGCCGTATCGATCGTGAGCATTACATCGACGAGTTTGTCAGCGGGCTGCGCCAGGCTATGAAAGAAGAGAACGTCCGTGCCGAAGTTTACGGTCGGCCTAAGCACATCTACAGCATCTGGCGCAAAATGCAGAAGAAACACCTCGCCTTTGACGAGCTGTTTGACGTGCGCGCCGTGCGTATCGTGGCGGAGCGTCTGCAGGACTGCTACGCCGCGCTGGGGATAGTACATACTCACTTCCGCCACCTGCCGGATGAATTTGACGATTATGTCGCGAACCCAAAACCGAACGGCTACCAGTCCATACATACCGTGGTGCTTGGCCCCGGCGGCAAAACGGTCGAGATTCAAATCCGCACCAAACAGATGCACGAAGACGCCGAGCTGGGCGTAGCCGCGCACTGGAAGTACAAAGAGGGCACTTCTGGCGGGGCACGCTCCGGCCACGAAGACCGCATCGCCTGGCTGCGCAAGCTGATTGCGTGGCAGGAGGAGATGGCCGACTCCGGCGAAATGCTCGACGAGGTGCGCAGCCAGGTCTTTGATGACCGCGTCTACGTCTTTACCCCGAAAGGGGACGTTGTCGACCTGCCGGCTGGCTCCACGCCGCTCGATTTTGCCTACCACATCCACAGCGACGTGGGGCACCGCTGCATCGGGGCGAAGATCGGCGGACGTATCGTGCCGTTTACCTATCAGCTGCAGATGGGCGACCAGATTGAAATCATTACCCAGAAGCAGCCAAACCCGAGCCGCGACTGGCTTAACCCGAACCTCGGTTACGTCACCACCAGCCGCGGGCGCTCCAAAATTCACGCCTGGTTCCGCAAGCAGGATCGTGACAAAAACATTCTTGCCGGTCGCCAGATCCTTGACGACGAGCTGGAGCATATAGGGATCAGCCTGAAAGAAGCAGAGAAATTCCTGCTGCCGCGCTACAACTTCAACGAGCTGGACGAGCTGCTGGCGGCGATTGGCGGCGGTGATATCCGTCTGAATCAGATGGTCAACTTCCTGCAGGCCCAGTTCAACAAGCCTAGCGCGGAAGAGCAGGACGCGGCGGCGCTGAAGCAGCTGCAGCAGAAAACCTATGCCCCGCAGCAGCGCAGCAAAGACAACGGCCGCGTGGTGGTCGAGGGTGTGGGCAACCTAATGCACCACATTGCCCGCTGCTGCCAGCCGATTCCGGGGGACGATATCGTCGGCTTTATCACCCAGGGGCGCGGGATCTCGATCCACCGCTCCGACTGCGACCAGCTTGCCGAACTGCAGTCCCACGCGCCGGAGCGTATCGTGGAAGCGGTCTGGGGTGAGAGCTATTCCGCCGGTTACTCGCTGGTGGTGCGCGTCACCGCCAACGATCGCAGCGGGCTGCTGCGCGACATCACCACCATTCTCGCCAACGAGAAGGTCAACGTGCTGGGCGTTGCCAGCCGCAGCGATACCCGCGAGCAGCTTGCCACCATCGATATGACCATCGAAATCTACAACCTGCAGGTGCTCGGCCGCGTGCTGGGCAAACTGAACCAGGTGCCGGATGTGATTGACGCACGTCGTCTGCACGGCGGCTAAACATCCTCTTCCGTAGGCCGGGTAAGGCAACGCCGCCACCCGGCATTTTTACATCAGGACAGAACTATGACTCAAATCGACCGCCTGCTCGGCATCATGAAACGCCTGCGCGACCCGGAAAACGGCTGCCCGTGGGACAAGGAGCAGACTTTCGCGACCATCGCACCTTATACCCTCGAAGAGACCTATGAGGTGCTGGACGCCATTTCACGTGAGGATTTCGATGACCTGCGCGGTGAACTCGGCGACCTGCTGTTCCAGGTAGTGTTCTACGCCCAGATGGCGCAGGAGGAAGGGCGCTTTAACTTTGACGATATCTGTGCCGCTATCAGCGACAAGCTGGAGCGCCGCCATCCGCATATCTTTGGCGATGCCACCGCAGGAAACAGCGCAGAGGTGCTGGCCCGCTGGGAGCAGATTAAAAGCGCCGAGCGCGCTGAAAAGTCCCAACACTCTGCGCTGGACGACATCCCGCTGAGCCTGCCCGCGCTGATGCGCGCCCACAAAATTCAAAAGCGCTGCTCGGCGGTAGGATTTGACTGGGATTCCCTGGGACCCGTGCTGGATAAAGTGCATGAAGAGATCGACGAAGTGATGCACGAAGCGCAGCAGGCGGTGGTCGATGAAGCAAGGCTGGAGGAAGAGATGGGCGACCTGCTGTTCGCCACCGTCAATCTTTCTCGCCATCTAGGGGTAAAAGCGGAAACCGCGCTGCAAAAAGCCAACCTGAAATTCGAACGACGCTTTCGTGAAGTCGAGCGGATTGTGGCCTCGCGCGGCCTGGAAATGACCGGAATTGACCTCGACGCGATGGAAGAAGTCTGGCAGGAAGTAAAACGCCAGGAATCTGATCTCTAACGGAATTTTGCGATCAAGCGCAATTTGTGTGATTTTTTAAATGACAAGCGCTTGATTTGCGTCAAAAACATTTACCCAAAAGGGGCTATTTTCTCACTCCTTATGTTTGTCATGGCCTGGAATGGAGACGGAGAATGAAAGTTTGTGGCGCTCGCCGTGTTCGGGTATACTACTTTCCCGTCCTGGTTATTCCATCGTTTCACCCTAACTTCTCAGGTTCAGCATGACAACGAACTATATTTTTGTGACCGGCGGGGTCGTATCCTCTCTGGGTAAAGGCATTGCCGCAGCCTCCCTCGCAGCCATTCTTGAAGCCCGTGGCCTCAATGTGACCATGATGAAACTGGATCCGTACATCAACGTCGATCCTGGCACCATGAGCCCAACCCAACACGGGGAAGTGTTCGTTACTGAAGACGGCGCTGAAACCGATCTGGATCTTGGCCACTACGAGCGTTTCATTCGTACCAAAATGACCCGTCGTAACAACTTTACGACTGGCCGCATCTACTCTGACGTTCTGCGTAAAGAGCGCCGCGGTGACTACCTGGGCGCGACCGTGCAGGTTATCCCACACATCACTAACGCCATCAAAGAGCGTGTCCTTGCCGGTGGCGAAGGGCATGACGTTGTGCTGGTTGAAATCGGCGGTACCGTGGGTGATATCGAATCCCTGCCGTTCCTCGAAGCGATTCGTCAGCTGGCGGTAGACATTGGTCGTGAACACGCGCTGTTCATGCACCTGACGCTGGTGCCTTACATGGCGGCGGCAGGTGAAGTGAAAACCAAACCGACTCAGCACTCCGTTAAAGAACTGCTCTCCATCGGTATTCAGCCTGACATCCTGGTTTGCCGTTCCGATCGTGCCATTCCAGCGAACGAACGTGCGAAAATTGCATTGTTCTGTAACGTGCCTGAAAAAGCCGTTATTTCAATGAAAGATGTCGATTCCATTTATAAAATCCCGGGCCTGTTGAAATCACAGGGTCTGGACGATTATATTTGTAAACGATTCAGCTTGAACTGTCCGGAAGCTAACCTGTCTGAATGGGAACAGGTTATTTATGAAGAAGCGAACCCGGCAGGCGAAGTGACTATCGGTATGGTCGGCAAGTACATCGAACTGCCGGACGCCTATAAGTCCGTTATCGAAGCGCTGAAGCACGGTGGTCTGAAGAACCGCGTCTCCGTGAACATCAAGCTGATTGATTCGCAGGATGTTGAAACACGTGGCGTTGAAATTCTGAAAGATCTGGATGCTATCCTCATCCCTGGCGGCTTCGGCTACCGTGGTGTTGAAGGCAAGATCGCCACTGCACGCTATGCGCGTGAAAACAATATTCCATACCTCGGCATCTGCCTGGGTATGCAGGTTGCGCTGATCGAATTTGCGCGCAACGTAGCGGGAATGGAAAACGCGAACTCTACGGAATTTGTGCCAGACTGTAAGTACCCTGTCGTGGCGCTGATTACGGAATGGCGCGACGAAGACGGTAACGTCGAAGTCCGTACCGAGAAGAGCGATCTGGGTGGCACTATGCGTCTTGGCGCGCAGGCCTGCCAGCTGTCCGACGATAGCGTGGTTCGCAAGCTGTACGGCGAGCCGGTCATCACCGAGCGCCATCGTCACCGCTATGAAGTCAACAATATGTTGTTGAAACAAATTGAAGCCGCGGGCCTGCGTGTTGCGGGTCGCTCCGGGGACGATCAGTTAGTCGAGATCATCGAGGTGCCAAACCATCCGTGGTTTGTTGCCTGCCAGTTCCACCCGGAATTTACTTCAACGCCGCGTGATGGACATCCGCTGTTTGCAGGCTTCGTGAAAGCCGCCAGCGAGTACCAGAAGCGTCAGGCGAAGTAAAAAAGTTAGAACGGCAACGCGTACCAACGGTACGCGTTGTTTGTCTGGAGTTTTAGTTTAACTTGTACTGAGGAAAATCTAATGTCCAAAATCGTTAAAGTCATCGGTCGTGAAATCATCGACTCCCGTGGTAACCCGACCGTTGAAGCCGAAGTTCATCTGGAAGGTGGTTTCGTCGGTATGGCAGCTGCTCCATCAGGTGCTTCTACGGGTTCCCGTGAAGCGCTGGAACTGCGTGATGGCGACAAATCCCGTTTCATGGGCAAAGGCGTACTGAAAGCGGTTGGCGCTGTTAACGGTCCTATTGCTCAGGCTATCGTTGGCAAAGATGCCAAAGATCAGGCTGGCATCGACAAGATCATGATCGATCTGGACGGTACTGAAAACAAATCTAACTTCGGTGCGAACGCAATCCTGGCCGTTTCCCTGGCGAACGCCAAAGCAGCAGCCGCTGCTAAAGGTATGCCACTTTTCGAGCACATCGCTGAACTGAACGGCACCCCAGGCAAATACTCTATGCCTGTACCAATGATGAACATCATCAACGGTGGTGAGCACGCAGACAACAACGTTGATATTCAGGAATTCATGATTCAGCCAGTTGGCGCGAAAACCCTGAAAGAAGCGGTTCGTATGGGTTCTGAAGTGTTCCACAACCTGGCTAAAGTTCTGAAAGCTAAAGGTATGAACACTGCTGTTGGTGACGAAGGTGGCTACGCGCCAAACCTGGGTTCTAACGCAGAAGCACTGGCTGTTATCGCTGAAGCGGTTAAAGCAGCAGGCTACGAGCTGGGCAAAGACATCACCCTGGCGATGGACTGTGCAGCATCTGAATTCTACAAAGACGGTAAATACGTTCTGGCTGGCGAAGGCAACAAAGCGTTCACCTCCGAAGAGTTCACTCACTTCCTGGAAGATCTGACCAAACAGTACCCGATCGTTTCTATCGAAGACGGTCTGGACGAGTCTGACTGGGATGGTTTCGCATACCAGACCAAAGTACTGGGCGACAAAATCCAGCTGGTTGGTGACGATCTGTTCGTAACCAACACCAAGATCCTGAAAGAAGGCATCGAGAAAGGCATCGTTAACTCCATCCTGATCAAATTCAACCAGATCGGTTCTCTGACCGAAACGCTGGCTGCGATCAAAATGGCGAAAGACGCTGGCTACACCGCTGTTATCTCTCACCGTTCTGGCGAAACTGAAGACGCGACCATTGCCGACCTGGCTGTTGGTACCGCTGCTGGCCAGATCAAAACCGGTTCTATGAGCCGTTCTGACCGTGTTGCTAAATACAACCAGCTGATTCGTATCGAAGAAGCGCTGGGTGAAAAAGCACCTTACAACGGTCGTAAAGAGATCAAAGGTCAGGCATAATTGCTTAAGCCTTAACATGAAAATGCCAGTCGAATGACTGGCATTTTTTTTGATTATTTAAAATCGACCGCCATCTGCTCGGGAATGGTCAGTCCCCGGGTGGTTTGCACGCAGCGGGCGATATAATCCGTAAAACGAGGTGGCTTCGGCATCCCCATGCTGAGCAGCTTATCGTTGCTGAAGCGCACGTTCAGCGTGGCAAAGGCACCGTATAAGCGCATCGCTCTCAGCATCAGACGTTCGTTGCACGGACCAAAAATGGTTTTCAGTTCACGGCGCATTTTGACCAGCGTTTCGTAGCTGACCTGCGCGTACTTATCGCCAACGGGCGCTTTCTCCAGCGCCTGCGCCATTGCCCGATCGATATCCGCAAAGCGAACGCTGTTCTCTTCCCCGGCTGAAATGTGTACCACTTCCCCCGGACGCGCGTTGCTGCTCAGCAGCATTAACATTGCGTCGGCGCAATAATCTACCGGGACAACGTCGATCCGGTCTTCCATCGAGCACATAAACTTCTGCAGCATCAGGCCCATGCTGAAGACCCAAAAGATACTGCTCGACGGCGTGCAGCCGTGGCGGGTATGGCCGACGACGATGGACGGACGGGCGATGAGCAGCGGCAGGTTAGGACATTCCTGGCGCATCAGCTGTTCGATGGTTGACTTCGAATACGTATATTCCACCAGGTGCTCAGCGTTTTCTCTGAATTCCGCACTTTCGGCGACCAGCGAATCCTGCTCCGGCGTGCATGACATTGCGGTGCCTACATGCAGGAAACGCTGCAGCCCTGCGACCTGCTCCATGCGGCGCGCCAGCGCTAGCGTACCCTCTACGTTCACCTTCCAGATCAGCGGGTTATTGCCAAAAGACGCAACTGCCGCGCAGTTAACGACATGCGTAACCTGATCCAGACGGGGATCGTTCAGAAAGGCTTCCGGCTGGCTGAGGTCGCCGATGAGGATATTATCCACGCTCAGGGAGGCCAGTTTCTCCTCAGAAATGTTGAACTTACGCATGTTCTCCTGCACGCGCGCCAGCCCGCTTTGCGGATCGCCGGCACGGGCAAGCAAAAGGAGTTTTACGGATTGATCGCTGGTCAGGATTTTTTCAAGTACTGCACCGCCCAGAAACCCGGTCACGCCTGTAATTAATAACATCTTCATTATTACCGTCTCATTATGATTGATGAGGCGGATTGTAGGCGCGCAAAAGTAAACGGCGTTTAAATAATAAAACGTCGGGACCGACAGCGTCTTAAGCTTATTTTAAGGAAAGGAAATCAGGTGAAAATATTGGACATTGCAGAAAGCGTAAAAATTCAATTTATTCATGTTTTTATTTTAACTTGATGATTTTAATCTGTTTTTTCATCTTGGGGTAGCGCATGAAAAATAATTCAAACTGTAATAAATAAAATAATTTGTTACACCAAGCATTTATCATATAAATGAATTGAGCCCTGCTTAAGTTAAATTGAGGAAAAATAAAACGCAGGCTATTTTATTTAGCCTGCGAATGGTTTTCAGAGCAGAAGAGGAAGCGTGGCGCTGGCCGTTTGCTGGCTGACGTCAGCGTAATGACCATCCAGCGCAATCATGGATGTCGTAAGTAATTCGACCAGCAGCATCACCCCAACTTTGGCATTGAGCGCGCCCGCGCTAAGAGGGCCTTCTGGCTTGGCGGCCACCAGCAGCATATCGCTAAGAGACGCCAGCGGGCTGCGGGGCGTGTTGCTGAGCGCCAGAACCTTCACCCCGCGCTTGCGGGCAAGTTTCACCACGTGAAGTAAATCTCGCGTTGAACCGGAACTGGAGATCGCCACCACCAGCGTCTCTGCCGAAAGCGTGGTCGCATTCATGGCTGCGCGGTGCATATCGCTAAACAGCTGTGCGGATTTACCCAGCCTTAATAACTTGTAATGCAGATACTCCCCGAGGATCGCGCTGGCCGCGACGCCATAAATCTGCACGGACTGCGCCTGATGCAGCGCCAGTGCGGCTTTTTCAAGCAGCGCGCGGTCAAGGAGTCTCGCGGTATCCTGCAAAGCCTGCACCGATTCATCCACCACGCTGTCAATCTCATCCCCCGCCTGACGCGCGGGCTGGCCCTGCTGAATATCCAGCGCCAGCGCCATTTTGAATTCGTTATACCCCTTGCACCCCAGCGTCCGGCAAAGACGCGTCACGCTGGCCTCGCTGGTGTGGCTCTCTCGCGCCAGTTCGGTGATGGTCAGGTAGAGCACCCGGGCAGGGTCGCTGAGGACAAACTCACCGAGTTTTTGTTGCGTTGGGCTGTACCCGGAAGCCTCCTGGCGGAGCTTCAGCAGCAGGTTTTCATGGTCCGACATGCCACGTCCTTAATGTGTTTCACTGCGACTAGTGTGGCGGAAAGCGGGGGAAAGATGCCAGTCATTTTAAAAAAGTATGATCGGCCTCCTGGTTTGTGATGATAATTTTCACTATAAATATTTATATGGTAAAAATTTTCATCTTTTAATGGGGGGATGAAAAAATGATGCAAATATTCAGTGGCGCTTCGTCGGGTGGATGGTTTGAAAAAGCGCAGCGCTTTGGCAAATCCTTTATGTTGCCTATCGCCGTATTGCCCGCGGCGGGTCTGCTGCTCGGTATCGGCGGGGCGTTATCGAACCCCAATACGCTGGCGGCCTATCCGTTTTTAGATGTGAGCTGGCTGCAGGCCATTTTCACCATCATGAGCAGTGCGGGTTCGATTGTGTTTGCGAACCTCTCGGTGCTGTTTGCGGTTGGGGTGGCCGTCGGGCTGGCAAAAAACGATAAGGGCACGGCGGGGCTGGCAGCGCTACTCGCGTTTCTGGTGATGAATGCCACCATCAACGCGCTGCTGATCCTCACAGGCAAACTGGCGCACGAGAACCCGGGCGCTGTAGGGCAGGGCATGACGCTGGGTATTCAGACGCTGGAAACCGGGGTGTTTGGCGGCGTGGTGATTGGTCTCGTGACCTGCGCGCTGCATCATCGGTTTAATAAGATAGCGCTTCCGCAGTTCCTGGGCTTTTTTGGCGGCTCGCGCTTTGTCCCGATTATCAGCTCGCTGGCGGCAATACTCGTTGGCGCGATCATGACCGTGGTCTGGCCGCATTTCCAGAAGCTTATTTTTGGTCTGGGCGGGCTGGTGGATGCCACCGGTTATCTTGGCACGCTGCTGTACGGCTTTATTTTGCGCATGCTTGGCCCGTTTGGTCTGCACCACATCTTCTATCTGCCGTTCTGGACCACCGCGCTCGGCGGCAGCGAGATCGTCAACGGCCACCTGGTTGAGGGCACGCAGCGGATCTTCTTCGCTCAGCTCGCCGACCCGAACACGCAGCATTTCTATGAAGGCACGTCACGCTTCATGTCCGGGCGCTTTATCACGATGATGTTTGGCCTGCTCGGCGCGTGTCTGGCGATGTACCACACGGCGAAACCGGAGAACAAAAAGCGCGTTGCCGGGCTGCTGCTCTCCGCGGCGTTAACCTCATTCCTGACGGGAATTACCGAGCCCATCGAGTTCTCCTTCCTGTTCATTGCCCCGGTGCTCTACGTCATTCACGCGCTGTTTGACGGGCTGGCGTTTATGCTCGCGCACATGCTGCACATCACCATCGGGCAGACCTTCTCCGGTGGTTTTATTGACTTCGTGCTGTTCGGCATTTTGCAGGGGGAGGCCAAAACCAACTGGATGTTCGTTCCGCTGGTCGGCGTGCCGTGGTTCTTCCTCTACTACTTCACTTTCCGCTACCTGATTAACCGCTTTGATTTCGCCACGCCGGGCCGTGAAAAGGAGGCGATGGTTGATGACGTCAGCCTGCCGCAAAGCGAGCGCGCTGCGGCGGTGATCGCCGGGTTAGGCGGAAAAGACAATCTGGAAGAGGTGGACTGCTGCGCCACGCGGCTTCGCGTGACGGTCAAAGACGGCAGCAAAGTGAATGACGCGGCGCTGAAAGCCACCGGCGCGCGCGGCGTTATCGTGCGCGGTAACGGTGTACAGGTCATTTATGGCCCGCACGTCACGATTATCAAAAACGAAGTGGAAGAGATCTTATCGTAATGAAAAATGTACTGGATAACCTGAAGGGAAAACTGGTCGTCTCCTGTCAGGCGCTGGAAAACGAACCGCTGCACAGCCCGTTTATCATGTCGCGAATGGCGCTGGCGGCGGCACAGGGCGGAGCCTTCGCCATTCGCGCCAACAGCGTGGTGGATATCGAGGCCATTAAGCAGCAGGTGTCTTTACCGGTTATCGGCATCATCAAACGGGACTATCCAGGGAGCGAAGTATTTATCACCGCTACGATGAAAGAGGTGGATGAGCTCATGGCCGTCTCTCCGGAAATCATTGCCCTTGATGCGACGGCGCGGGAACGTCCTGGCGGTGAATCCCTGGAAACACTGGTCACGGCCATCCGCTCACGTTACCCCTCGGTACTGCTGATGGCAGATATTTCCACCGTAGACGAAGCCGTGACGGCGCAGACGCTTGGCTTTGACTGCGTTGGCACCACGCTGTACGGCTATACGGCGGAAACGGCAGGCCATACGCTTCCGGAGAATGACAGTGCGTTCCTGAAAGCGGTGCTGGCGGCCGTGACGGTCCCCGTGGTTGCCGAAGGCAACGTGGATACGCCCGAGCGCGCGGCCCGGTGTCTGGCGCTGGGCGCGCATACTGTCGTTGTCGGCGGGGCGATCACCCGCCCACAGCAAATTACCGCGCGCTTTATGGCGGCGATTAGCGCGCAAAGCACCGATGGAGCATGACCATCCGACGGGGATCTGCGATACTTATCGTTTATCCCCTTTACTGAGATGACTATGCAGTACCCGATTAACGAGATGTTCCAGACCCTGCAAGGCGAGGGTTACTTTACCGGCGTTCCCGCTATCTTTATTCGTTTACAGGGTTGCCCGGTTGGCTGTGCCTGGTGTGATACCAAACATACGTGGGATAAGCTCGCAGATCGGGAAGTGTCGCTGTTTAGCATTCTGGCGAAAACCAAAGAGAGCGATAAGTGGGGCGCGGGCAGTGCAGAAGACCTGCTGGCCATAATTGGTCGCCAGGGCTGGACGGCTCGCCACGTCGTCATCACCGGCGGCGAACCCTGCATTCACGATCTGACGCCGCTGACCGAGCTGCTCGAAAAGAACGGCTACAGCTGCCAGATTGAGACCAGCGGCACCCATGAAGTGCGCTGTTCACACACCACCTGGGTGACGGTATCGCCAAAAGTGAATATGCGTGGCGGGTATGACGTGCTGTCTCAGGCGCTGGAGCGCGCGGATGAAATTAAGCATCCGGTAGGACGCGTACGTGATATCGAAGCGCTGGATGAACTGCTGGCAACGCTGACGGATGAGAAGCAGCGGGTAATCGCCCTGCAGCCGATCAGCCAGAAAGAGGATGCGACGCGCCTGTGCATTGAAACCTGCATTGCGCGCAACTGGCGCCTGTCGATGCAGACGCACAAGTATCTGAATATTGCCTAAAAAAAAGCCCGGTTTTGCCGGGCTTTTTTTACTCTCCGCGATACACGCAGCCTGCCGTGCAGGTTTCTTTGATCATCACCGCGCTCAGCAGCGGTACCAGCGGCTTCATCTGATCCCAGATCCATTTTGCCAGCACTTCGCTGGTCGGGTTTTCCAGACCCGGAATATCGTTGAGATAGTAGTGATCCAGACGATCGTAGGTCGGCTTAAACGCGGCCTTCAGCTCGGCAAAGTCCATGATCCAACCGGTATGCGGATCAACTTCACCGGTGATCTCAAGACGCACCATAAACGAATGCCCGTGCAGGCGGCCGCATTTATGTCCTGCAGGAACGTGCGGAAGGTGGTGGGCGGCTTCGAAGGTGAAATCTTTAAACAGTGTGGTGGACATGATCGCTCTCAGTAATGCGGAAAAAACCGCCGCATAGTACCGGAAAGCACAATTTTTAGCATTAACTAAAACGGCTCTGAACGATTAACGCCCGGCATTCAGGGTGATTATTGGTTTTTATTCTTTTATTTCAAATGTTTATTCAATCGTTTTTATCGCTAAGAACGATAACTAAAACAGGTTAGTCCATTTGGTTATTTATTATTTCCATCCCTTCTTTAATTGTTATTATCCACGCCGTTAACCTTATCTTCAGTTTGGATTTATTCGCTTAAAGTCCGCTTGGCTACTGGAACATAACGACGCATGACAACACAGGCCCCACCTTCAAATTTGCTTCCCCTTAACCCGGAGCAACTGGCGCGCCTTCAGGCTGCCACCTCTGATTTTTCTCCCACTCAGCTTGCCTGGGTCTCCGGTTATTTCTGGGGAATGCTCAACCAGCAGCCTGGCGCTGTGGCTGGCGCACCGGCAACGGCCGTGGAAATTCCTGCCATTACGCTGATAAGCGCCTCGCAGACGGGCAACGCCCGCCGCGTGGCCGAAGCGCTGCGTGATGATCTGCTGGCCGCCAAACTGAACGTGAACCTGGTCAACGCCGGGGATTATAAATTCAAACAAATCGCGTCAGAAAAACTGCTGGTGATGGTCGCCTCGACACAGGGGGAAGGTGAACCCGCTGAAGAAGCGGTGGCGCTGCATAAGTTTCTGTTCTCGAAAAAAGCGCCGAAGCTGAACGGCACGGCGTTTGCCGTCTTTGGCCTGGGCGATACCTCCTATGAATTCTTCTGCCAGTCCGGTAAAGACTTCGACAGCAAGCTGGCGGAGCTGGGCGCGGAGCGCCTGCTGGACCGCGTGGACGCGGATGTGGAATACCAGACTGCCGCCGCTGAATGGCGTGCGCGCATCGTTGAGGTATTGAAAGCCCGCGTCCCGAAAGAGACGCCAGCGCAGGCCGCGGTGACCGCTGCGGGCACCGTCAATGAGATCCACACCAGCCCGTACACCAAAGAGTCGCCGCTGACGGCGAGCCTGTCGGTGAACCAGAAAATTACGGGCCGCGACTCGGAAAAAGACGTGCGCCATATTGAAATCGATCTTGGCGACTCCGGCCTGCGCTATCAGCCTGGCGATGCGCTGGGCGTCTGGTATCAGAACGATCCGGCGCTGGTGAAAGAGCTGGTGGAACTGCTGTGGCTGAAGGGTGACGAGCCCGTCACCGTTGACGGCAAAACCCAGCCACTTTCAGAGGCGCTGCAGTGGCATTTCGAGCTGACGGTGAACACCCCGAATATCGTCGAGAATTATGCCACCCTAACGCGCAGCGAATCCCTGCTGCCGCTGGTGGGCGATAAGGCGAAGCTGCAGCATTACGCCGCGACGACGCCGATTGTCGATATGGTGCGTTTCTCTCCGGCACAGCTGGATGCCGATGCGCTGATCGGTCTGCTGCGTCCGCTGACCCCACGCCTGTACTCTATCGCCTCTTCCCAGGCGGAAGTGGAAAGCGAAGTTCACGTTACCGTCGGCGTGGTGCGCTACGACATCGAAGGCCGCGCCCGCGCGGGTGGGGCATCAAGCTTCCTGGCGGACCGCGTGGAAGAAGAGGGCGAGGTGCGCGTCTTTATCGAGCACAACGACAACTTCCGCCTGCCGGCGAACCCGGAGACGCCGGTGATCATGATTGGCCCGGGCACCGGCATCGCGCCGTTCCGCGCCTTTATGCAGCAGCGTGCCGCGGACGACGCGCCGGGTAAAAACTGGTTGTTCTTCGGCAACCCGCACTTTACCGAAGATTTCCTCTACCAGGTTGAGTGGCAGCGCTACGTCAAAGAGGGCGTACTGACCCGCATCGATCTGGCCTGGTCCCGCGATCAGAAAGAAAAAGTATACGTACAAGACAAACTGCGCGAACAGGGCGCAGAGCTGTGGCGCTGGATCAATGACGGTGCCCACATTTATGTCTGCGGCGACGCCAATCGCATGGCGAAAGACGTTGAGCAGGCACTGCTGGAAGTGATTGCCGAATTCGGCGGTATGGATGCCGAAGCGGCGGATGAATTTTTAAGTGAGCTGCGCGTTGAGCGCCGTTATCAGCGAGATGTCTACTAATGAGCGAAAAACATCCAGGGCCACTGGTGGTCGAAGGTAAACTGACAGACGCCGAGCGCATGAAGCTGGAAAGCAACTATCTGCGCGGCACCATTGCTGAAGATCTGAATGACGGCCTGACCGGCGGTTTCAAAGGCGACAACTTTCTGCTGATCCGTTTCCACGGCATGTATCAGCAGGACGACCGCGATATCCGCGCCGAGCGTGCAGAACAGAAGCTGGAGCCGCGTCACGCGATGCTGCTGCGCTGCCGTCTGCCGGGCGGGGTGATTACCACCAAACAGTGGCAGGCGATCGACAAGTTTGCCGGTGAAAACACGATCTACGGCAGCATCCGCCTGACCAACCGTCAGACCTTCCAGTTCCACGGGATTCTGAAGAAGAACGTCAAGCCGGTGCACCAGATGCTCCACTCCGTGGGTCTGGACGCGCTGGCGACCGCCAACGACATGAACCGTAACGTGCTCTGCACCTCGAACCCGTACGAGTCCGAGCTGCACGCCGAAGCGTATGAGTGGGCGAAGAAAATTTCCGAGCACCTGCTGCCGCGTACCCGCGCCTATGCGGAGATCTGGCTCGATCAGGAGAAAGTCGCCACCACCGACGAAGAACCGATCCTCGGTCAGACCTACCTGCCGCGTAAGTTCAAAACCACGGTGGTGATCCCGCCGCAGAACGACATCGATCTGCACGCCAACGACATGAACTTCGTGGCGATTGCCGAAAACGGCAAGCTGATTGGCTTTAACCTGCTGGTGGGCGGCGGCCTGTCTATTGAGCACGGTAACAAGAAAACCTACGCCCGCACCGCGAGCGAGTTCGGCTTCCTGCCGCTGGAGCACACGCTGGCCGTGGCGGAAGCAGTAGTGACCACCCAGCGCGACTGGGGCAACCGTACCGACCGTAAAAACGCGAAAACCAAGTACACTCTGGAGCGCGTGGGCGTTGAAACGTTCAAAGAGGAAGTGGAGCGTCGTGCGGGGATCAAATTTGAGCCGATCCGCCCTTACGAATTCACCGGTCGCGGCGATCGCATCGGCTGGGTGAAAGGCATCGACAATAACTGGCACCTGACGCTGTTCATTGAAAATGGCCGTATTCTGGATTATCCGGGCCGCCCGCTGAAAACCGGTCTGCTGGAAATCGCGAAGATCCACAAAGGCGAGTTTCGTATCACCGCTAACCAGAACCTGATCGTCGCCAGCGTGCCGGAAAGCGAAAAGGCGAAAATTGAGGAGCTGGCGCGCGAGCACGGGTTGATGAATGCGGTGAAGCCACAGCGTGAAAACTCCATGGCCTGCGTGTCGTTCCCGACCTGTCCGCTGGCGATGGCCGAAGCCGAGCGTTTCCTGCCGTCATTTACTGACAAAGTGGAAGCGATTCTGGAAAAACACGGTATTCCGGACGAGCATATTGTTATGCGCGTGACGGGCTGCCCGAACGGCTGCGGTCGTGCGATGCTGGCCGAGCTGGGGCTGGTGGGGAAAGCGCCGGGTCGTTATAACCTGCACCTGGGCGGTAACCGTATCGGCACGCGTATTCCACGTATGTTCCGCGAGAACATCACCGAGCCGGAAATTCTTGATTCCATCGACGAGCTTGTCGGGCGCTGGGCGAAAGAGCGCGAAGCGGGTGAAGGCTTCGGCGACTTTACGGTGCGTGCGGGCATCATTCGCCCGGTGCTCGATCCCGCCAGGGATTTCTGGGAGTAACCACGAGAGGTAATTATGTCCGTACTCGATCTAAACGCCCTTAATGACCTGCCAAAAGTCGAACGCATTCTGGCCCTGGCAGAAACTAACGCTCACCTTGAAAAGCTGGACGCCGAAGGGCGCGTGGCGTGGGCGCTGGAAAACCTGCCGGGAGAGTATGTGCTCTCATCAAGCTTTGGTATTCAGGCGGCGGTCAGTTTGCATCTGGTGAATCAGATCCGTCCGGACATACCGGTGATCCTCACCGATACCGGCTACCTGTTCCCGGAAACCTACCAGTTTATCGACGAGCTGACGGACAAGCTCAGGCTGAACCTCAAAGTCTACCGCGCAACGGAAAGCGCGGCCTGGCAGGAGGCGCGCTACGGCAAGCTGTGGGAGCAGGGCGTTGAGGGCATTGAGAAATACAATGAGATCAACAAAGTTGAGCCGATGAACCGGGCGCTGAAAGAGCTGAACGCCCAAACGTGGTTTGCCGGCCTGCGCCGCGAGCAGTCCGGGAGCCGCGCAACCTTACCGGTACTGGCGGTACAGCGCGGCGTGTTCAAAGTGCTGCCGATTATCGACTGGGATAACCGCACGGTGTATCAGTATCTACAAAAACACGGGCTCAAGTACCATCCGCTGTGGGACCAGGGCTACCTGTCCGTGGGCGACACCCACACCACGCGCAAATGGGAACCGGGAATGGCGGAAGAAGAGACGCGATTCTTCGGGCTGAAGCGCGAGTGCGGGCTGCACGAAGGGTGATCCTTTATCCTCCCTCTCCCTGTGGGAGAGGGTTGGGGTGAGGGCATCAGGCCCCGCTATACTTAAAAACCTCAGGCTTTGCCCGCTTTCGCCAGCTCCTTCACCAGCGGTAGCATCACTTTCACGACATCCCGGCTGCGGTGCTCAATCCGCTGCGGCAGCGTTTTATCAATGTGCTGCTGATTATCCAGCCGCACGTCATGCCAGCTGGTCCCGTCCGGGAACGCTTTCGATTTAGCGCGCTGCTGATAGCCATCCTTTTTGCCCAGCGCCCAATTCGTCGCCTCGACGTACAGCACCGGAATGCCTGCCTTATCAAACACTTCCCCGTCGTTACAACAGCCAGTGCCTTTTGGATAATCCGGGTTACCGCCTGGGTTTGTTGCGGCATAGACGCCATGCGTACGGGCAAGCGCCAGCGCACGGTCGCGGGTGAGTTTACGCACGCTGCTCGGCGTGCTCTGTCCACTATTAAAATAGAGCTTATCGCCCACGATCAGGTTATCGAGGTTAATCACCAGCAGCGTATTTTTCTTCTCCTCAGCGCTCATCCGTTTAAGGAGATTCTCAGCGCCGAGTTTTCCTTCTTCTTCGCCGCTGGTCGCCACAAAGCGAATACCGTATTTCGTCGGAATATTTTTAAGGCGTTCAGCCAGTTCAAGCATCACGCCGAGACCCGCTGCGTTATCGTCCATGCCCTGCAGCGTCAGTCCACCGAGGTTATTATCAATATCGGCGTCGCTCATTGGCGCATAGGTATCCAGGTGCGCCATGATAATAATCTGCTCAGCTGCTTTCCCCTCATGCGCCGCAATCACCGTGCTGCCGGTCACGTTATGCCAGTTTTGCGTTTTATTGCGTGAGGTATAGATGTAGCGGCTGTGAAACGAGCGTATGTCACTCTGGTAGCCCATCAGTGCAAACTGCTGGCGAATATAGTCGGCGGAGAGCATCTCCGCGGGTGAACCGGTCATGCGGCCAGGGAAAACCGTCGCAATATGTCGCGCCTGCATAGTGGCGATTTCACCATAAGGTTGATTTTTTGCCTGAGCCGGAAGGATAAAGCAAACGCCGAGCGCCAGGGCAGCAATACGGTGGCGCGTTGCGGAAAACATAGTGAGTCCTTAAAAACAGAGCAAAATAATAACGTGCATAGTATGAAACTGTGATCGTCCATACACAATTTGAATTGCTCTTAAATGCCCGAAATTTCGCGTGTTAAGCATTTTTTGGTATTTGCTTTTTCACGGCGTTATTCCATTGAGTAACTACTCATTCCAATTCGTAATTTCATTCGATCTAAGCCGCCCCCTATAGTCCCTCTATTCCTCGTTGTTAGTGAGTTGTTGCCTGTGGACTATCTGCCCCTTTTTGCCGCCTTAAAAGACCGACCGGTACTGGTTGTCGGCACGGGAGAAATTGCCGATCGCAAAATCGCGTTTTTGCAGCGCGCAGGGGCACAGGTGCGGGTTGTTGAAGAGGCGGATTTCGACGAGTCACAGATCGACAGCGTGGTGCTGGTGATTGCGGCGACTGAAAATCGGGAACTTAACCGGCGGGTCTCCGACGCGGCCCAGGCCCGTTACCGTCTGGTGAACGTGGTGGACGACCAGCCTTTATGCTCGTTTATCTTCCCGTCGATCGTTGACCGCTCGCCGCTGCTGGTGGCGATCTCCTCCGGCGGCACCGCGCCGGTGCTGGCGCGCGTGCTGCGGGAAAAGATCGAAGCGCTGCTGCCGACCAGCCTCGGGCGCATGGCGGAGAAAGCCAGCTACTGGCGCAACCATCTGAAAAACCGCCTGACCAGCGTGACGGAACGCCGTCGCTTCTGGGAGCGCGTATTTCGCGGCCGCTTTGCCAGCCTGATGCAGGCGGGCAATGAGACGGCGGCGCAGAAAATTCTCGAAGACGAACTGGATAACCCCGGCAGTACGGGCGGGGAAATTATTCTGGTGGGAGCCGGGCCGGGGGATGCCGGTTTGCTGACGCTGCGCGGCCTGCAGGTTCTGCAGGATGCGGACGTGGTGTTCTACGACCACCTGGTCACCGATGGCGTGCGCGAGCTGATCCGTCGCGATGCGGAGCAAATCTGCGTCGGCAAACGGGCGGGGGAACACTCCGTGCCGCAGCACGATACCAACCAGATGCTGATTGACGCCGCGAAAGCGGGCAAAACCGTGGTGCGCCTGAAAGGGGGCGACCCGTTCATTTTCGGTCGCGGCGGTGAAGAACTGCAGGCGGCAGCCGAAGCTGGCGTGCCGTTCCAGGTGGTGCCCGGCATCACGGCGGCGTCAGCCGTGACGGCCTACGCCGGCATTCCGCTGACCCATCGCGATTACGCCCAGAGCGTCACCTTTGTGACCGGGCACTATAAAGCCGACAGCACGCCGTTCGACTGGTCGCACCTCGCCCAGAGCCGACAAACGCTGGCGATATACATGGGCACGATGAAGGCGGCGGACATCAGCGAACAGCTTATTCAGCACGGTCGCGAGGCGACGACGCCCGTTGCCGTCATTTCTCGCGGTACGCGCGTCGATCAGCATGTCGCTATCGGCACATTACAAGACCTTGCAACCCTGGCGAAAGACGCCCCGATGCCTGCCCTGATCGTGGTGGGAGAGGTGGTGCAGCTGCACAGCACCCTCGCCTGGTTCCAACACACAACCGATACAGAAGGCTTTGGTTCTTCTGTTGTAAATTTGGCTTAAGGAACGGTTATGGACCAAAAACGACTTACTCACCTGCGGCAGCTCGAAGCGGAAAGTATCCATATTATCCGCGAAGTGGCCGCCGAGTTCTCTAACCCGGTGATGATGTACTCCATCGGTAAAGATTCCAGCGTCATGCTGCACCTGGCGCGTAAAGCGTTTTATCCTGGCACGCTGCCGTTCCCGCTGCTGCACGTGGATACCGGCTGGAAATTCCGCGAAATGTACGAATTCCGCGACCGTACCGCCAAAGCCTACGGCTGCGAGCTGCTGGTGCACAAAAATCCGGAAGGGGTGGCGATGGGCATTAACCCGTTCGTCCACGGCAGCGCCAAGCATACCGACATCATGAAAACCGAAGGGCTGAAGCAGGCGCTGAACAAGTACGGTTTTGACGCGGCCTTCGGCGGCGCGCGGCGTGACGAAGAAAAATCCCGCGCCAAAGAGCGAATCTACTCCTTCCGCGACCGCTTCCATCGCTGGGATCCGAAAAACCAGCGCCCGGAGCTGTGGCACAACTACAACGGCCAGATCAACAAGGGCGAAAGCATTCGTGTCTTCCCGCTCTCTAACTGGACCGAGCTGGATATCTGGCAGTACATCTATCTGGAAAACATCGAGATTGTTCCGCTGTACCTGGCCGCCGAGCGCCCGGTGCTGGAGCGCGACGGCATGCTGATGATGATTGACGACGATCGTATCGACCTGCAGCCGGGTGAAGTGATCAAAAAACAGATGGTCCGTTTCCGTACCCTCGGCTGCTGGCCGCTGACCGGCGCGGTGGAATCGAACGCGCAGACGCTGCCGGAGATCATCGAAGAGATGCTGGTGTCCACCACCAGCGAGCGACAGGGGCGCGTGATTGACCGCGACCAGGCAGGCTCCATGGAGCTGAAGAAACGTCAGGGTTATTTCTAAGGAGCCGCCATGAACACCACTATTGCTCAACAAATTGCCAACGAAGGCGGCGTGGAAGCGTATCTGCACGCCCAACAACATAAAAGCCTGCTGCGCTTTCTGACCTGCGGCAGCGTGGATGACGGGAAAAGTACCCTTATTGGCCGCCTGCTGCACGACACGCGCCAGATTTATGAAGATCAGCTCTCTTCCCTGCATAACGACAGCAAGCGTCACGGCACCCAGGGCGAAAAACTTGACCTGGCGCTGCTGGTGGACGGCCTGCAGGCGGAGCGCGAGCAGGGCATCACTATTGACGTGGCCTATCGCTATTTCTCCACCGAGAAGCGCAAGTTTATTATTGCCGACACCCCGGGCCACGAGCAGTACACCCGCAATATGGCGACCGGCGCATCCACCTGCGATCTGGCGATCCTGCTGATGGACGCCCGTAAAGGCGTGCTGGATCAAACCCGTCGCCACAGCTTTATCTCCACTTTGCTGGGGATCAAGCACCTGGTGGTGGCGGTCAACAAGATGGATCTGGTGAACTTCAGCGAAGAAAAATTCGAGGAGATCCGCCAGAGCTACCTGACCTTTGCCGAACAGCTGCCGGGCAACCTGGATATTCGCTTTGTGCCGCTCTCGGCGCTGGAAGGGGATAACGTCGCCTCCCAGAGCGCAAACATGCCGTGGTACAGCGGCCCGACGCTGCTGGAAGTGCTCGAAACCGTTGAAATTCATCGCGTGGTCGACACTCAGCCAATGCGCTTCCCGGTGCAGTACGTGAACCGTCCAAACCTCGATTTCCGCGGCTTCTCCGGCACTATTGCTTCCGGTTCCGTGAAGGTGGGGCAGCGCGTTAAGGTGCTGCCATCCGGCGTGGAGTCGGCAATCGCTCGCATCGTGACGTTCGACGGCGACCTGCAGGAAGCCGGGGCAGGGGAAGCGGTCACGCTGGTGCTGAAAGACGAAATTGATATCAGCCGCGGTGACCTGCTGGTCGACGCGCAGGAGACGCTGGCGGCGGTGCAGGGCGCTTCCGTGGACGTGGTGTGGATGGCCGAACAGCCGCTGACCGCAGGCCAGAGCTACGACATCAAAATTGCGGGCAAGAAAACCCGCGCCCGCGTGGACGGCATTCAGTTCCAGGTGGACATCAACAACCTGACCCACCGTGACGTGAGCGAGCTGCCGCTGAACGGTATTGGCCTGGTGGATCTGACCTTCGACGAGCCGCTGGTGCTGGATCCGTATCAGCAGAACCCGGTGACGGGCGGGCTGATCTTTATTGACCGCCTGACCAACGTTACCGTCGGTGCTGGCATGGTGCGCGAGCCTAACGCGCAGGCGAGCGTGACCTCTGAGTTCAGCGCCTTCGAGCTGGAGCTGAACGCGCTGGTGCGTAAGCACTTCCCGCACTGGGGCGCCCGCGATCTGCTGGGAGGCAAGTAATGGCCGCCCATGATGAGAACGTCGTCTGGCATCCTCATCCGGTCACCGTCGCCCAGCGCGAACAGCTTCACGGCCACCGTGGGGTGGTGCTGTGGTTTACCGGGCTGTCTGGCTCCGGTAAATCCACGGTGGCGGGCGCGCTGGAAGAGGCGCTGCATCGGCAGGGAGTAAGTACCTACCTGCTGGATGGCGACAACGTGCGTCACGGCCTGTGCAGCGATTTGGGGTTCAGCGACGACGACCGCAAAGAGAACATTCGCCGGGTAGGTGAAGTCGCCAGCCTGATGGCTGACGCCGGGCTGGTGGTGCTGACGGCGTTTATCTCGCCGCACCGCGCCGAGCGCCAGATGGTGCGCGAGCGCGTGGGTCAGGATCGCTTTATCGAAGTTTTTGTCGATACGCCGCTGGAGATCTGCGAAGCGCGCGATCCGAAAGGGCTGTACAAAAAAGCGCGTGCCGGCGAGCTGCGAAACTTCACCGGAATTGACTCGGTTTACGAAGCGCCTGAATCGCCTGAGATTCACCTGGAAGGTCAACAATTGGTAACAAATTTAGTAAGCCAATTATTAGACCTGCTCAGACGGGACGATATTATCAGATCCTGAGGCGGTATCGTTCGGGAGCTGTCTTCCCGAACGATGAGTCACGGTCACAGGATTAGCTATGCGCAACAGTGAAAACTACATTATCACCACCGGGTCGGAACCGTTAACCACCGACAATGAGACGACCTGGTCCTTCCCTGGGGCGATAGTCGGCTTTGCGTCGTGGTTACTGGCGCTGGGTATCCCGTTTTTGATCTATGGTGGTAACACCCTTTTCTTCTTTCTCTACACCTGGCCCTTCTTCCTGGCGCTGATGCCCGTTGCGGTCGTTGTCGGGGTTGCGCTGCACTCTCTTTTCAACGGCAAGCTCCTGTACAGTACGGTTATCACGATTGCCACCGTTGTCGTCATCTTTGGCCTGCTGTTTTTATGGCTGATGGGCTAACTTGCGACATAATTAAAACCCCGCAGTAGAGTCGAACGGAAAGTTATGGGATGATGATGCCGTTTTTTCAGGGGGCAGGATGGGTAAACTAACGCTGCTGTTGCTGGCTTTACTGGTCTGGCTGCAATATTCGTTGTGGTTCGGTAAGAACGGGCTGCACGACTACAGCCGGGTGAGCGATGACGTCGCGGCTCAGCAGGCAACAAATGCCAAACTTAAGGCGCGTAACGATCAACTCTTTGCTGAAATTGATGACCTCAATGGCGGCCAAGAGGCGATTGAGGAGCGCGCACGCAATGAACTCAGTATGACTAAGCCGGGCGAAACCTTTTATCGTCTGGTTCCGGATGCGTCTAAACGCAATCAGGGCTCAGCACAAAACAATCGATAATCAGGCCCAGGATTACGACATGGCAGCAACTTTTTCGGACGTATGTGCCGTGGTGCCGGCCGCAGGTTTTGGCCGGCGCATGCAGACAGAATGTCCCAAGCAGTACCTCTCAATTGGCGATAAAACGATCCTTGAGCACGCCGTGGCGGCGCTGCTGGCGCACCCGCGGGTGACGCACGTGGTCATCGCCATCAGTCCCGGCGATGCCCGCTTTGCGCAGCTGCCGCTGGCAAACCACCCACAGATTACCGTAGTTGATGGCGGCGCCGAGCGCGCCGATTCCGTGCTGGCGGGCATTCAGGCTGCCGGAAGCGCCCAGTGGGTGCTGGTCCATGACGCGGCACGTCCGTGCCTGCATCAGGACGACCTGGCACGCCTGCTGGCGCTGAGCGAAACCAGTAAAGTGGGCGGCATTCTGGCCGCGCCGGTGCGCGACACCATGAAGCGTGCCGAGCCGGGCAAGCGTGCCATCGCCCACACCGTTGAGCGCGTCGACTTATGGCACGCGCTGACGCCGCAATTTTTCCCCCGCGAACTGCTCCACGACTGCTTAACGCGTGCCCTTAATGAAGGCGCGACCATCACGGACGAAGCCTCCGCGCTGGAGTATTGCGGTTTTCACCCCACGCTTGTTGAAGGGCGCGCTGATAATATAAAAGTGACGCGCCCGGAAGATTTACAGCTCGCGGAATTTTATCTTACCCGTTCGACCCATCAGGAGAAGGCATAATGCGAATTGGACACGGTTTTGATGTACACGCCTTTGGCGGAGAAGGCCCAATTATCATTGGCGGCGTACGTATTCCTTACGAAAAAGGGCTGCTGGCGCATTCTGATGGCGACGTGGCGCTGCATGCGCTGACCGACGCGCTGCTCGGCGCTGCCGCGCTGGGTGATATCGGTAAGCTGTTCCCGGACACCGACCCGGCCTTTAAAGGGGCGGACAGCCGCGAACTGCTGCGCGAAGCGTGGCGCCGCATTCAGGCGAAAGGTTACACCCTCGGCAACGTCGACGTGACGATTATTGCCCAGGCCCCGAAAATGCTGCCGCACATTCCGCAGATGCGCGTATTTATCGCTGAAGATCTGGGCTGCCATATGGACGACGTCAACGTCAAAGCCACCACCACGGAGAAGCTGGGCTTTACCGGTCGTGGCGAAGGGATTGCCTGTGAAGCCGTGGCGCTGCTGGTGAAGGCGGTAAAATGACGGACTTCGATAATCTGACATACCTGCACGGCAAGCCGCAGGGGAACGGGGTGCTGAAAGCCAGCCCGGAAGATTTCCTCGTGGTGGAGGATCTGGGCTTTGAGCCCGATGGCGAAGGCGAACATATCCTGGTGCGTATTCTGAAAAACGGCTGCAACACCCGCTTTGTGGCCGACGCGCTGGCAAAATTCCTCAAAATTCACGCCCGGGAAGTGAGCTTTGCCGGGCAGAAAGATAAACACGCCGTCACCGAGCAGTGGCTCTGCGCCCGCGTGCCCGGCAATGCGATGCCTGATTTAAGCAAATTTGAGCTTGAAGGCTGTAAGGTGCTGGAGTACGCCCGCCACAAGCGCAAGCTGCGCCTGGGGGCGTTGAAAGGCAACGCATTTACGCTGGTGCTGCGCGAAGTGACTAACCGTGAAGACGTTGAAAAACGTCTCAACGCCATTAATGAACGCGGCGTTCCGAACTACTTTGGCGCGCAGCGCTTTGGCATTGGCGGCAGCAACCTGCAGGGCGCGCTGCGCTGGGCGCAAAGCGATGCGCCGGTGCGCGACAGGAATAAACGCAGTTTTTGGTTGTCGGCGGCCCGCAGCGCGTTGTTTAATCAGATTGTGAGCGAAAGGCTGAAAAAACCGGACGCGAATCAAGTTGTTGTTGGCGATGCGCTACAATTAGCGGGACGCGGAAGCTGGTTTGTGGCAACGGCCGAAGAAATGGCCGATGTGCAGTCGCGCGTGGATGCCAAAGCGCTGATGATTACCGCAGCTTTGCCGGGCTCAGGCGACTGGGGCACCCAGGGCGACGCGTTGAGCGCTGAGCAGTCCGCCGTGGCGGATGCGCCGGAATTACAATCCTTGCTGGTGCGGGAAAAAGTCGAAGCAGCGCGCCGCGCGATGCTGCTCTATCCGCAGCAGTTAAGCTGGAACTGGTGGGATGACGTGACCGTCGAGTTACGCTTCTGGCTGCCGGCAGGTAGCTTTGCCACCAGTGTTGTCAGGGAACTAATCAACACCTCGGGTGATTATGCGAATATTGCTGAGTAACGATGACGGGATCCACGCGCCGGGCATTCAGACCCTGGCGAAGCACCTCCGTGAATTTGCGGATGTGCAGGTCGTGGCCCCCGATCGTAACCGCAGTGGAGCGTCTAACTCACTGACGCTGGAGTCGTCGCTTCGCACCTTTACCTTTGAAAATGGCGATATTGCCGTGCAGATGGGCACGCCGACGGACTGCGTGTTTCTGGGCGTGAACGCGCTGATGCGCCCGCGTCCGGATATCGTCGTCTCCGGCATTAACGCCGGGCCGAACCTCGGCGATGACGTGATTTACTCCGGAACGGTAGCGGCGGCAATGGAAGGGCGCCATCTGGGGTTCCCGGCGCTGGCGGTCTCGTTAAACGGCCACACGCACTACGATACCGCCGCCGCGGTGACCTGCTCGATCCTGCGGGCGCTCGGCCGCGAGCCGCTGCGTACCGGGCGCATTCTGAACATCAACGTGCCGGATCTTCCTCTCAATGAAATTAAGGGCATTCGCGTTACGCGCTGCGGAAGCCGGCATCCGGCCGATCAGGTGATCCCGCAGCAGGATCCTCGCGGCAACACGCTTTACTGGATCGGGCCACCTGGCGATAAGTGCGATGCGGGTCCGGACACCGACTTTGCTGCCGTGGATGAAGGCTATGTCTCGGTCACTCCGCTGCACGTAGATTTAACCGCGTATAGCGCGCATGATGTGGTGTCGGGCTGGCTGGATCGCGCAGGAGTGAACGCGCAATGGTAAGCAAACGTGTACAAACTCTTCTGGAACAACTTCGCGCACAGGGGATCCGCGACGAGCACGTGCTTGAAGCGCTCGCTCAGGTCCCGCGTGAGAAATTTGTAGACGAGGCGTTTGAACACAAAGCGTGGGAAAACGTAGCGCTGCCCATCGGGCAAGGCCAGACGATTTCGCAGCCTTATATGGTGGCGCGGATGACGGAGCTGCTGGAGCTCACGCCCGACTCACGCGTGCTGGAGATTGGCACCGGGTCGGGGTATCAGACCGCCATCCTGGCGCATCTGGTACACCATGTCTGTTCCGTAGAGCGGATCAAAGGTTTGCAATGGCAGGCGCGTCGTCGCCTGAAACAACTTGATTTACATAATGTTTCGACACGACACGGTGATGGATGGCAGGGTTGGCAGGCTCGCGCCCCGTTTGACGCTATCATCGTGACGGCGGCTCCGCCTGAAATTCCAGCTGCGCTCTTGGCGCAGCTGGATGAGGGGGGCATTCTCGTTCTGCCCGTCGGGGACGAGCAGCAGCTATTGAAGCGCGTTCGTCGGCGCGGCGGCGAGTATATTATCGACACCGTGGAAGCCGTGCGCTTTGTGCCTCTGGTAAAGGGGGAGTTGGCCTGAGACTCGGATTTATCCAGGGTTATTAAGGCAAATTCAGCGTATGGTGTGGCGCGAAAGATTCGTGTCATCACGGTAAATTTTAAGTCACTGGTAGTTAACACATTCCTGGGGGATAAATGAGCGCGGGAAGCCCTAAATTCACCATCAGCCGTGTTGCGGCATTATCACTGGTTTCGCTCTGGCTGGCAGGCTGTACAAGTTCCAACAACGCGCCTGCGCCCGTCAGTTCCGTCGGGGGAAACAGCGGCTCCGGTAACACGTCCAGCGGAATGTTAATCACGCCTCCGCCTAAAATGGGTACTGCTGCGCCGCAGCAAACACCACAAATTCAGCCTGTGCAACATCCTGTTACACAGCCAACGCAGATTCAGCCAGTTGAACAGCCTGTTCAGACCCAAAATGGCCGCATAGTCTATAACCGCCAGTATGGGAACATTCCGAAAGGCAGCTATACCGGCGGCAGTACCTATACCGTGAAGCGCGGCGATACGCTGTTCTACATTGCCTGGATCACCGGGAACGATTTCCGTGACCTCGCGCAGCGCAACAACGTCCAGGCCCCGTATGCTCTGGAAGTTGGCCAAACGCTCCAGGTGGGCAACGCAACGGGTACGCCACTCACGCCTGGCAATACGGTTTCAGCGGCCGATGTGACGGCTCAAAATAACAGCGTCAAGCCTGCACAAAAATCCACCACGGTGGTTGCTTCACAACCTGTAATTACGTATTCTGAGGATTCAGGTGATCAGACTGCTAACAAAATGTTGCCGAATAATAAAGGGACTGCGACTGTTGTCACAGCACCGACCACGGCACCTGTGGTTAGCTCTACTGAACCGACTGCAAGCAGTCAGAATGCCAGTTCGTCCATCACCGCATGGCGCTGGCCAACCGACGGCAAGATTATCGAGAACTTCGCAACCTCTGAGGGTGGGAACAAAGGGATCGATATCGCAGGCAGTAAAGGACAGGCTATCATCGCGACCGCAGACGGACGCGTTGTGTATGCCGGTAACGCGCTGCGCGGTTACGGTAATCTGATTATCATCAAACATAACGATGATTACCTGAGTGCCTACGCCCATAACGACACAATGCTGGTCCGGGAACAACAAGAAGTTAAGGCGGGGCAAAAAATCGCTACCATGGGTAGCACCGGAACCAGTTCTACACGCTTGCATTTTGAAATTCGTTACAAGGGGAAATCCGTAAACCCGCTGCAGTACTTGCCGCAGCGATAAATTGACGGGGCATGCCAGCCAGGGTGTCTCGTTCAGGGATCACGGGTAGGAGCCACCTTATGAGTCAGAATACGCTGAAAGTTCATGATTTAAATGAAGACGCGGAATTTGATGAGAACGGAGCAGAGGCTTTTGACGAAAAAGCCTTAGTAGAAGAGGAACCCAGTGATAACGATTTGGCTGAAGAAGAGCTGTTATCGCAGGGCGCCACACAGCGTGTACTGGACGCGACTCAGCTTTACCTTGGGGAGATTGGTTACTCCCCACTGCTAACGGCCGAAGAAGAAGTCTATTTCGCACGTCGTGCTTTGCGTGGTGATGTTGCCTCGCGTCGTCGCATGATCGAAAGTAACCTGCGACTGGTCGTGAAAATTGCCCGCCGTTACGGCAATCGTGGTCTGGCTCTGCTGGATCTGATTGAAGAGGGCAACTTAGGTCTCATCCGCGCAGTTGAGAAGTTTGACCCGGAACGCGGGTTCCGTTTCTCAACCTACGCGACCTGGTGGATTCGTCAGACCATCGAACGGGCTATTATGAACCAGACCCGTACGATCCGACTGCCGATCCACATCGTCAAAGAGTTGAACGTCTATCTGCGTACCGCGCGCGAGTTGTCCCATAAACTGGACCACGAGCCAAGCGCAGAAGAAATTGCCGAACAACTCGACAAACCGGTTGATGACGTAAGCCGTATGCTGCGTCTCAACGAGCGCATTACCTCGGTTGACACCCCGTTGGGTGGCGACTCCGAAAAAGCGCTGCTGGACATCCTGGCCGATGAAAAAGACAACGGCCCGGAAGACACCACGCAGGACGATGACATGAAGCAGAGCATCGTCAAATGGCTGTTCGAATTGAACGCCAAACAGCGTGAAGTGCTGGCACGTCGTTTCGGTTTACTGGGGTATGAAGCTGCGACACTGGAAGACGTCGGCCGCGAAATTGGCCTGACCCGTGAACGTGTTCGTCAGATTCAGGTAGAAGGTCTGCGCCGCCTGCGTGAAATCCTGCAGGGGCAAGGTCTGAATATCGAAGCGCTGTTCCGCGAATAAGCATCCTTTCGTCAAAAAAGGCCCGTCGTGAGACGGGCCTTTTTCTTTTGTGCTACGGCTGGGCCGTTTCGTGCAGCAGACGCCATGTAATCCCGCCGCCTTCCTGATTAAGCACCGCGGTTGACCAGCGCACGTTGACGGGCAGGTCCGGCCGGGTTTGCGTCTCCCGGTAGTGCAGTACCGCGCCACGATCCCAGCGCTCGATCGTGGATAATTCGTTAATGACGATCTTCAGTCCGGGGCGGCATCCTCGCTGACTGTGCAGAAAGTCCACAAGGCCGTGATAGTCGATATGAACGCCACCCGGTGGGATCATCAGAAAATCTGGCCGGAAACGGGCGAGCAGGGCGTCGGAGTCGCCTTCGCCTTTGCCTAACCAGTTTTCAAGCGCAATGTGGAGGTCGATAATGTCGTGTTCAAAAGGCGTCATGAATTCTCCTGTCGCAGCTGGGCGAGCACCTGCGTATTGTTAAGTCGGAAAACGTACAGTACAGGCAATAGGGTCATGCCTGCGGCAAAAAGAAACATTCCGTGCCAGGCGGCGAGCGGCGCCAGATAACTCTGCGCCAGACTCAGCACCTCTGCCAGCAGCAGGGCACCGGCAAAAAAACTCAACTGACGATTGAGATTCCACAGCGCGCTGGCATCCGGCATCTCTTCCCGGCGCGTTGTCAGAAAAGCGCTGCTCTGAGCGGTACTGCTGCACAGGCTTCCCCCCGCGCCCATCAGGGTAAACGCAACGACAGGAAGCAGCGTAGCCGAACTGACGTTAAGCAAAAGCAGAATGCCCGTCGCCTGCAGCAGGCAGCCGATAACAATCAGCGGCTTTGGGCCGATACGGTTAAAATAGCGTCCCGTCGCCGTGATGGCGATAAACGATGCCACGGACCACGGCAGCATGAGCATACCCGTTGCGGCTGGGCTCATGTTCGCCTCGTGCTGAAGATAAAACATGCCCGTAACGTTCACCCCGATAAATACGCCAGGAACGCATACATAGACAAGCATGGCAAAACGCAAAAGCGGGTCCGCGAGCAACCGCAGGTTGAGCAGCCTGGCCGCTTTCATCGCGGGTATTTCATGTTTAAGCCACAGGCAGGCCAACACAAAGGTCAGGATGGCCACCGGAAGCGTCGCGAAAAATATCCACCGCCAGCTTAGCATCTGTACCAGCAGGCCCCCGATAGCGGGGGAGCAGGCGGGAGCAAGCAGCGCGATCAGCATGACCGCCGAGGAGAGTCTGGCTCGCTCGTGAGGCTGAAACAGTTGCCAGGTCAGCGCCTGTCCGACGGGGATCAGTAAGCCACCGCCCACGCCCTGCAGCACGCGCCAGGCGATCAGACTTTCCAGCGTTGCAGACAAGCCTGCCGCAGCAGAAGCTGCGCTGAACAGAAAAAGCGAGATCAGGATGACCCGCTTTGGTCCGAAACGGCGCGTGAGCATGCTGCTGAACGGGATCGCCAGCGTCAGGCCGGCAATGTACCCGTTACTGATCCAGGCAAGCGCTGAAGGCGTGGCGTTAAGAGCTTGCGCCATCGCCGGAAAAGCGACGCTGGCAATAAACATGTTGATCAAATCAAGAAAAAAGCCCAGCAGATAGACAGCGGCGACTTTGCTGCGATACGTCATGGTGGATCCTCCCGTGAGGTGGCGTATCGTATCGACCCCGGAAGCACGGATAAACCTGGCAAAGCGCGATATACTGTCAAAAAAATTTTGACGGTAAAAGGCGTAATGATGATTAACCTACAGCGGACGCAGATGTTTGTTGCGGTGGCCGATACCGGCAGCTTTACTGCCGCAGCCGATGCACTGGGCCTGACAAAAGCCGTGGTCAGCTTCAATATTCGCCAGCTCGAAGCCGAGCTGGGGGTGACGCTGCTGCTGCGCTCCACCCGCCGCCTGACATTAACCGAGGCGGGAGCGCTTTTTCATCAGCGCAGCGTGGCGCTTCTGAAGGACGCAGAACGGCTGCAGGATGATGTTCGCGCGAATCATGCAGGACTCACGGGTGAATTGCGGATCACCACCACCCCTGAGTATGGTTCGCGGGTCGTGGTACCGTTGCTGGCAAGGTTTAGCCAGCTGCACCCGGAGCTTCGCGTGCGTCATGTTTCGTCTTCACTCCATGCCGACCTGATCTCAGAGCGCTTTGACGTGGCTATTCGGTTGGGAACGCTTACCGACTCGCGCTACCACGCCGCATTGATTTCACATTTTTCCATCCTGCCCGTCGCGACGCCGGAATGGCGGATGAATCATCCGGTTGAATCGCTTGCACAGCTGGCGCAAGCCGACTGGATTATTCACGAGCGCTTAGCGTCGCCGCTGCGCTGGCAGGTAAAAGATGCCAGCGGTGCGTCTGAAATGCTTGAGATAAAAAAAGCGCCGCGCCTGTTTGCCGACAGCGCGCAGGCGCTTATGGCTTTTGCGCTTGCGGGAAGTGGCGTGGCGTTACTGCCGGAATGGCTGGTGCGCGATGCGCTTGATGCGGGAAAACTGGTCCCGGTTTTACCGGAATATACCTTCGCGCGGCAGGGCATCCACGCGGTTTATCCGGATGCCCGGCACGTGCCTGCGAAAGTGCGCACCTTTATTGATTTTATGCGCGCCAGCGTGAATTAATCGTGCATCATCTTTTTGATGAGCGCAGAGAACTGCTCCCGTTCGGCCTTATTAAGACGCCCTAAAAACGCCTCATCCACCTCGTTGCCGACCGGCTGGCAGTCTGCAAGCAGGGCTTCGCCTTCCGGCGTCAGGAAGACAAACCGGCGGCGCTTGTCTGCGGGATCGTGCTCGCGTTTGACCAGTCCGCGCGCCTCCATTCGGCTGAGCATCTCCGCCAGCGTCGCCTTCGTGCTGACCGCCACTTCGGTCAATGCCACCTGCTCAATGCCCGGGTGCTCGGCAATGGAGCGCATAACAGCATACTGCGGCTTGGTCAGTTCCGGCAGGGAATGTTGCCACTTAGCGGTATGCTGTTGAAAAAGCTGACGTAACAGGTGGAACGCCTCTTGTCTTAGTTCCATGAACACTCCGACAGAAAAAATCACCCCCTATGATAGCCGCTAAAGCCCGGGATGATAACGCGGGATTTTTTAGCAATTAATGTGATCGTGTACGAACGATCTTGTCAGTAGAGCGATCCGGGAGTAGTTTATCTATAAATGTTCGTACACGAACAAATTGATTGAGGTGATGAATGAGATTGATCGTGGGAATGACAGGAGCAACGGGGGCTCCGCTGGGCGTGGCGCTGCTGCTGGCGCTGAGGGAAATGCCGGAGGTAGAGACCCATCTGGTCATGTCGAAGTGGGCAAAAACAACCATTGAGCTGGAAACGCCTTACAGCGTGCAGGACGTTGCTGCGCTGGCTGACGTTGTTCACAGCCCGGCTGACCAGGCCGCCACTATCTCCTCCGGCTCGTTTCGCACCGACGGCATGATCGTCATTCCCTGCAGCATGAAAACGCTGGCGGGGATCCGCGCGGGCTACGCCGAAGGGCTGGTGGGCCGTGCGGCAGATGTGGTGCTGAAAGAGGGGCGCAAGCTGGTGCTCGTTCCCCGCGAAACGCCGCTCAGCACCATTCATCTGGAGAACATGCTGGCGCTTTCACGCATGGGCGTGGCGATGGTGCCGCCCATGCCTGCGTATTACAACCACCCGCAAACCGCCGATGACATCACCCAGCATATCGTCACCCGTGTGCTCGACCAGTTTGGTCTGGAGCACAAAAAGGCGCGCCGATGGAACGGGTTGCGGGAGGCGAAACATTTTTCACAGGAGAACAAAGATGGCATTTGATGATTTGAGAAGCTTCCTGCAGGCGCTCGATGAGCAAGGGCAACTGCTGAAAATTGAGGAAGAGGTGAATGCGGAGCCGGATCTGGCGGCGGCAGCCAACGCCACAGGCCGTATTGGCGACGGCGCGCCCGCGCTGTGGTTCGACAATATTCGTGGCTTTACCGATGCCCGCGTGGTGATGAACACCATCGGCTCGTGGCAAAACCACGCCATATCGATGGGGTTGCCAGCGAATACCCCGGTAAAAAAACAGATCGACGAGTTTATTCGCCGCTGGGACAAATTCCCCGTTACGCCGGAGCGCCGCGCTAACCCGGCCTGGGCGCAAAATACGGTCGACGGTGAAGACATTAACCTGTTCGATATCCTGCCGCTGTTTCGCCTGAACGACGGTGACGGCGGTTTTTATCTCGATAAAGCGTGCGTTGTCTCGCGCGATCCGCTCGACCCGGACCATTTCGGCAAGCAGAACGTCGGGATCTACCGCATGGAGGTCAAGGGCAAGCGCAAGCTCGGCCTGCAGCCGGTACCGATGCACGATATCGCCCTCCATCTGCACAAAGCGGAAGAGCGCGGGCAAGATCTGCCGATCGCGATTACTCTCGGCAACGACCCGATTATCACCCTGATGGGCGCCACGCCGCTGAAATACGATCAGTCCGAGTATGAAATGGCCGGCGCGCTGCGCGAAAGCCCGTACCCGATTGCCACCGCGCCGCTGACCGGCTTCGACGTGCCGTGGGGGTCTGAAGTGATCCTGGAAGGGGTGATTGAAGGCCGCAAACGTGAAATCGAAGGGCCGTTCGGCGAGTTTACCGGACACTATTCCGGTGGCCGTAATATGACGGTGGTCCGTATCGACAAAGTTTCTTACCGCACCAAACCGATCTTCGAATCCCTTTACCTCGGCATGCCGTGGACCGAGATTGACTATCTGATGGGACCAGCCACCTGCGTGCCGCTTTACCAGCAACTGAAGGCGGAATTCCCGGAAGTGCAGGCGGTGAACGCGATGTACACCCACGGTCTGCTGGCAATTATCTCCACCAAAAAACGCTACGGTGGTTTTGCCCGCGCGGTCGGTTTACGCGCCATGACCACGCCGCACGGTCTGGGCTACGTGAAGATGGTGATTATGGTGGATGAGGATGTCGATCCGTTCAACCTCCCGCAGGTGATGTGGGCGCTCTCATCGAAGGTCAATCCGGCAGGGGATCTGGTGCAGCTGCCGAACATGTCAGTGCTTGAACTCGACCCTGGCTCCAGCCCGGCGGGCATTACCGACAAACTGATTATTGATGCCACCACGCCTGTTGCACCGGACACCCGTGGCCACTACAGCCAGCCGGTACAGGATCTGCCTGAAACTAAAGCCTGGGCTGAAAAACTGACCGCGATGCTGGCAGCACGCCAATAAGGAGGAAAAGATGATTTGTCCACGTTGTGCCGATGAGCATATTGAAGTGATGGCGACGTCACCGGTGAAAGGGGTCTGGACCGTTTACCAGTGCCAGCATTGTCTTTATACCTGGCGCGATACCGAACCGCTGCGTCGTACCAGCCGCGAGCATTACCCGGAAGCGTTCCGCATGACGCAGAAGGATATTGATGAAGCACCGCAGGTGCCGACGATCCCGCCGCTGTTGTAAAAATAAGCCCGGTAGCGCTGCGCTTACCGGGCCTACGGGTTTTGTAGGTCGGGTAAGGCGAAGCCGCCACCCGACAAAACAGACCGCAGAAAACTAAACCAGACTCTTCAACCGGTAAATCCACTCCAGCGCCTGACGCGGCGTCAGCGAATCCGGGTCGAGGTTCTCCAGCGCTTCCACCGCAGGCGACGTTTCTTCAGCTGGCGCCAACAGCGACATCTGGGTGCCATCAATCTGCGTCGCCGCCGCATTCGGCGAGAGGCTTTCCAGCTCACGCAGCTTCTGGCGAGCGCGCTTGATCACCTCTTTTGGTACACCTGCCAGCGCCGCAACGGCCAGGCCATAGCTCTTGCTCGCCGCGCCATCCTGCACCGTGTGCATAAAGGCAATGGTATCGCCGTGCTCCAGCGCATCAAGATGAACGTTAGCCACGCCTTCCATTTTCTCCGGCAGTTGCGTCAGCTCGAAGTAGTGGGTGGCGAACAGCGTCATGGCCTTGATTTTATTCGCGAGGCTTTCAGCACAGGCCCAGGCCAGAGACAGGCCGTCATAGGTTGAGGTTCCGCGTCCCACTTCGTCCATCAGCACCAGGCTGTGCTCCGTCGCGTTATGCAGAATATTAGCCGTTTCGGTCATCTCGACCATGAAGGTTGAGCGACCGCTCGCCAGATCGTCCGCTGCCCCAACGCGTGTGAAGATACGATCGATGGGGCCAATCTCCACTTTTTGCGCCGGGACGTAGCTGCCGATATAGGCGAGCAAAGCAATCAGCGCCGTCTGGCGCATGTAGGTACTCTTACCACCCATGTTCGGGCCGGTAATGATCAGCATTCTTCTCTGCGGCGACAGGCTCAGCGGGTTGGCGATGAACGGTTCGTTCAGCACCTGCTCAACGACCGGGTGACGGCCTTCCGTAATGCGAATGCCGGGCTTGTCGGTAAAGGTCGGGCAGGTATAGTTCAGCGTTTCAGCCCGTTCAGCCAGGTTCACCAGCACGTCCAGCTCCGCCAGCGCGCTGGCGCTGAGCTGCAGGTCAGCAAGGTGCGGCATCAGCATGTCGAACAGCTCGTCATACAGCTGTTTTTCCAGCGCCAGGGCTTTACCTTTCGAGGTGAGTACTTTGTCCTCGTACTCTTTCAGCTCGGGAATGATGTAACGCTCGGCGTTTTTCAAGGTCTGACGACGTACGTAGTGAATCGGCGCCAGATGGCTTTGCCCGCGGCTGATCTGAATGTAGTAACCGTGTACCGCGTTATACCCCACTTTCAGCGTGTCGAGCCCAAGACGCTCGCGTTCGCGAATTTCCAGCTTATCGAGATAGTCCGTCGCGCCGTCGGCCAGCGCGCGCCATTCGTCCAGCTCCTCGTTGTAGCCTGGAGCAATCACGCCGCCATCGCGCACCAGAACCGGAGGGGCATCAATAATGGCGCGCTCCAGCAGCTCGCGAAGCTCGGTGAATTCGCCCATCGTTTCACGGAGTTTCTGCACCGGCGCGCTGTCAACGTCGCTCAGCTGCGCACGCAGTTCCGGCAGCTGCTGGAAAGCATGACGCATCCGCGCGAGGTCACGCGGGCGCGCGGTGCGCAATGCCAGACGGGCAAGAATACGTTCCAGATCGCCCACCTGACGCAGGACCGGCTGCAGCTCGGTGTAGCGATCCTGCAACGCAGCAATCGTCTGCTGGCGGCAAACCAGCGTATCGGTATCGCGAATCGGCATATGCAGCCAGCGTTTCAGCATGCGGCTGCCCATCGGCGTCACCGTGCTGTCGAGCACCGACGCGAGCGTGTTTTCAACGCCACCTGCCAGGTTCTGGGTAATCTCCAGGTTACGGCGCGTGGCGGCATCCATGATGATGCTGTCCTGCTGGCGCTCCATGGTGATAGAACGGATATGCGGCAGGGCGGTGCGCTGGGTGTCTTTCACGTACTGCAGCAGGCAACCTGCGGCACACAGCCCGCGTGGAGCATTTTCCACGCCAAAGCCAATCAGATCGCGGGTACCGAACTGCAGGTTCAGCTGCTGGCGCGCGGTATCAATTTCGAATTCCCACAGCGGGCGACGGCGCAATCCGCGACGGCCTTCAATCAGCGCCATTTCGGCGAAGTCTTCGGCGTAGAGCAATTCTGCCGGGTTGGTGCGCTGCAGTTCGGCAGCCATCGTTTCGCGGTCAGCCGGCTCACTCAGGCGAAAACGCCCGGAGCTGATGTCCAGCGTGGCGTAGCCAAACCCTTTGCCGTCCTGCCACAGCGCCGCCAGCAGGTTATCCTGGCGCTCCTGAAGCAGGGCTTCATCACTGATGGTGCCTGGCGTGACGATGCGCACGACTTTACGCTCAACCGGGCCTTTCGAGGTTGCCGGATCGCCGATTTGTTCGCAGATGGCAACGGACTCACCCTGATTCACCAGCTTGGCCAGATAGTTTTCAACCGCGTGGTGCGGGATACCGGCCATCGGGATGGGCTCGCCTGCGGATGCGCCACGTTTGGTTAGCGAGATGTCGAGCAACTGCGAGGCACGTTTAGCATCGTCATAAAACAGCTCGTAAAAATCGCCCATGCGGTAAAACAGCAGGATTTCCGGATGCTGTGCCTTCAGCTTCAGGTACTGCTGCATCATCGGCGTATGTGCGTCGAAATTGTCGATTGTGCTCATGGAGTTATGATGTCCATTTCTTTGAAAATAAACCGTTTTGAGCGGCTCATTGGCCGTTTGTTCGTTCTATTGTCGCATGAAAAAAAGGTACGGCGCAGAAAAATGTGGCGGCTTTACGAGGCACCTTCAGACATTAACTCAATGACGATTTTTCCATGCTCAACGTCCACCCTGACCTGGGAGTTGGTGGTAAAGCCCGCCTTTTCAAGCCAGTCTCCTTTTAAGCTCAGCGCCGCATGCACGCTGTATCGCTTTGGTATCTTCGTTTTTCGATCCTCGTGACGTTTTCTGAAATATCCCACTTTTAAATGGCGGTAGGGTTTGCCGATCGCGATCTCTTTCATAGGGTCTCCAGACTATACGGACAACGGTCATTCCTGATGCCTGTATAAAATACCAGTGATTTTCAGGAGGTGCAGGGTTAATAGTGGAATCAGGCTTCAGAAAACGGAATGCAACACCTGAAATCCACAGTTTTAAAGTGTATTATTGATACATCTTATTATTTGGTAAGTCGCAATGACCGGTAAACGCATATCACGTGAAAAAGAGACCATCGCGAAAATGATCGCGTTGTACGCAAAGCAGTGTCCACAGGCTTCTCAGGAAGCGGGGCATTATCAGGCGCTCAACGCGTATGCTGATAAGCGCCTGGATAAGTGCGTTTTTGGTGAAGAAAAGCCCGCCTGTAAACAATGCCCGGTGCACTGCTACCAGCCTGCCAGACGTGAAGAGATGAAGCAGATTATGCGCTGGGCAGGCCCGCGTATGTTATGGCGTCACCCCATTCTGACCGTCCTCCATCTGATGGATGACCGTCGTCCGGTGCCGGAACTGCCGGAGAAGTATCGCCCGAAAAAGTGAACCGATCAGCTTCGTAGCGGGCGGCAAATCACGTTCAGGGCCAGCGCGCTGCAGAGTGGAAAGAGCGCCAGCAGCAGCCACGGATAAATCGCCTGCGTTGAAGGCACCAGCGCGCGATCCAGCAGGCTGCCAAATAACAAATTTCCAGCCAGTACCGCAATACCTCCGGCGGTGGAGAGTGCGCCATAGTGCGCGCCCAGCGTGGATTCATCGGCGAACCGCGGAATGAGATCTTTTGCCGAGGGCACCAGCAGCATCTGCCCCAGCGTCAGCAGCGTGACAAACGAGACCGAGGGCAGAAGCCGCAGCCAGCCCTCAGGCGGTTCTGTTGCCGCAAACATTGCCACGCTCGCAAAGGCGGCGGAAAGCAGCAAAAAGCCCACCGGAAGAATGTTCACCGCGCCCACGCGTCGGGCGAAACGCGCCAGCGGCAGCTGTAAGGTAATGATCAGAACGGAGGCCAGCATAAAAAGCGGGCCGAGATCTTTCTCGTTACCGCCGGAGCGCTGGATCTCCACCGGCAGCGCCAGATAGAGCTGGTTGTAGCTTAACAGCCAGGAGCTGTAGGCAATGATAAAGGCGACAAAGCGCTGCTGGCGGAACGTCGTCCACCAGGGCACTATTTTTATCTTCTGTGAACGTTGCCCGGCAGCAGGCAGACAGAAGTAAAGCACCACTAGCGCAATGATAAAGACGCCTGCCCCCGCCAGCGCCACCTGGCGGAAGCCAAGCCCCGTTAGCAGAGCGCCAGCAACCGGGCCCAGTACCGCGCCGAGCTCCCCGCAGACGGCAAAGAGCGCAAACCACTCCGCCCGGCTTCGTTTCCCTTTCGCCTCGCTGTGGGTACCCGCTTTCGCCAGCAGAGCCTCAATTGAGGGAGAAAATAACGCGCCGCCGACGCCCGTCAGACACGCGCCCAGAATAATCGGCCACAGCGATCCCCCGAAGGCCAGAAGCAGATAGCCTGAAACACGAACTATGCAGCCGCTGAGGATGATGACCTTCGCGCCAAACCGGTCCGAGAGCGCACCGCCAACGATAAACATCCCCTGCTGCGAGAACGTGCGCAGGCCCAGGATCAGCCCGATGAGCCCGCCGGAGAGCAGCATGTCGTCACGCAGAAATATCGCCAGGAAGGGAACGACGGCGTAAAAACCAATGTTAAAAACAAACTGGCTACCCAGTAAAACGGGCGGCCAGAGCGTGGTGGCGGGGCGAAGGGTCATTGTCGATCACTCGTCCCTAAACGATAAAGTGAATGTGCTTTTTGCCATGAAACGGCGAGATCTCAATTTTGGTTTTGACCCGGAAGACATCCCAGAGCAATGACTCGGATAAGATGTCCTGCGGCGTTCCGGTCGCCACAATTTGCCCTTTCTGCATCACAATCAGCGAGTCGCAGAACATTGAAGCGTGGTTGAGATCGTGGATGGCGACGATACTGGTAACGGGTAATTGGCTGATCAACTGCATCAGCTGCATCTGATGATGGATATCCAGGTGGTTGGTCGGTTCATCCAGCAGGATTTCGGTTGGCGTTTGCGCCAGCGCGCGGGCAATATGCACCCGCTGACGCTCGCCGCCGGACAGGCTCAGCCAGCCCTGCTCGCTGCGGTCCAGCATATCGACACGCTGCAGAGCCGCGGTGACGGTGTCGTCATCCTGCGCGCTCCAGTTAGAAAAAGGGGAGTGGTGCGGAATACGTCCAAGTTTGACCACGTCGCGCACGCGCATATTGGCGTCGGTCATCCCGTGCTGCTCAACGAACGCCACCCGGCGGGCAAGTTGCTTTTTGGCGATGCGGGAAATGTCCTGCCCGTCCAGGGTCACGCTGCCCGCATCCGGGCGACGCAGGCCTGCCAGGATACGCAAAAGGGACGATTTGCCGCAGCCGTTAGGACCAAGCAAACCCACCGTTTCGCCGCGTGAAACCTTCAGCGAGACACCATTGACGATAACTTTTTTGCCTACCTTCCAGGTAATATTTTCAGCGCAGATACTCATCACTTATTCCTTGAACGGTAGATAATCACGGCAAAGAAAGGTACGCCCACCAGCGCGGTGACCACGCCGACGGGCAGGCTCTGCGGCGCAATCAGCATCCGCGAGGCGATATCGGCCAGCACCATCAGGATCGCCCCCGCCAGCGCGCTGGCAATCAGCAGCGTGCGGTGCAGCGGCCCGAACAGGAAGCGCATAACGTGCGGCACCACCAGCCCTACAAAGCCGATTGAGCCCGCCATGCTGACGATGGTCGCGGTGATCAGGGCCGTGGTGGTAAACAGGGCAAGACGCACCCAGGGCACGGCAATGCCTAAAGAGGCAGCCGCGTCATCACCAAAGGTAAAGGCGTCCAGCGCCCGGGAATAGTAGAGGCAGACGGCAAGGCCCGCCAGCACGACAACCAGCGCCAGCTGGAATTCCGGCCAACGCACGCCGCTAAAGCTGCCCAGCAGCCAGAACATCACGTCGCGCGCCTGCTGCGCGCTGGCGGAGGTGCTGATGGTGTAGGCGGTAATGGCATTGAAAAGCTGAGATGCAGCAACGCCTGCCAGAATGGTGCGTTCATTGCCGCCGCGCGCGCCGTTCGTCAGAAAGGCGACAAACGCAAAGGCGGCGAACGCCCCGGCAAACGCGCCCGCAGAGAGCGACACCGCGCCGGTGCCGATGCCCAGGACGACGACCGACACCGCCCCGGTTGAGGCACCCGCCGACACGCCGAGCACGTAGGGTTCCGCCAGCGCGTTCTTCAGCAGGCTTTGCAGCACGGCCCCGCAGATGGCTAAACCGGCTCCGCAGCAGGCCGCCACCAGCGCGCGGCTCAGGCGAAAGTCCCAGATTACGCTCTCATAGATGCGGTTGAGCGGAACGTCGGTCAGCCCCAGCTTATTACCAATAGCGTAAAAGACGTTGGACAGCGGAATCGACAGCTCGCCGACGCTGACGCCAAGAGCAATCACTAAAAACAGCAGGACAACGGCAAGCAGAGCGGAAGTGGTCAGGATCAGGCCCTGGCGGGCCTGAAGTACGGCTGCCGTCATCAGTTCAGCCCCAGTTTTCTGAGCTGTTCACCCACCTGTTCAGCACCGTAAATCGTACGAATCGTCGGGTTCATCGCCTGACCGTCCATCACCACGATATGGCCTTTTTTGACGGCATCAAGCTGGCTCACGGCAGGATCGCTTTTCAGGAATTTGATTTTCTCATCCGCGTTATCCAGCGCCCAGCGGTTGCGGTCCAGACTGGAGACGACAATCACATCAGGGTTCGCGGCAATAATACTTTCCCAGCCGACGGTCGGCCATTCGGTCTCAGCGGTAATGGCGTTATGGCCACCCAGCACGTTAGCAATAAAACCGGAGGCGCTGTTTTTCCCGCCGACATAGGCATCTGCCGAAGGCGAGGCGCTTGAGAACCAGAAAACAAACGAGAGATCTTTTTTGTTTTTACCAAATTCCTGACGCAGGTCGGCCTCACGTTTTTTGAAATCAGCGATAACGGCCTGGCCGCGCGCTTCAACGTTAAAAATCTTCGCGAAATCTTCAATCTCTTTATAAAGGTACGTCATATCCCACAGCGTCTGGCGGCTGCCGTACATATCGCCTGCCGCTTTTTTGGTGGCGCACATGCCTGGAGATAAATAGCTGTTCACGCCGACGGTAGCCAGATCTTCACGTTTTGCGACCTTACTTTCCGGCCCAAGCAGCAGCGGCAGCTGGGCAGGAACAAAATCGGGGTTTTGCGCAAGGATGGATTCAAGAGTCGGAATTTCGACGGTCAGGGTTTTGATTTTTGCATTCTGCTCAGCCAGCTGCGGCAGCACTTTGGTCGGCCAGAAGGCACTGGCCTTGACCTTATCTTCCAGCCCCAGCAGGAGCAAAATTTCCACGGTGTTCTGACCGAGGGCCACGACGCGTTCCGGCGCTTTAGTGAATGTCTCTTTATAGCCACAGTTTTCAATCGTCAGAGGATATGTGGTTGCCAGAGCAGAACTGACCGACGCAATCGCCAGGCCTAACGCGCAGATGACCTTCTTCATGAAACGCTACCCTTCATTAATATTATTTTTGATGCAAATGAAACGCATTATTAAGGCGGAATTTTATACAGAGGAAAATATATTGTGTCAATGAGGGACAATTGCGCAGGGTGACGAAAAGCGGCGCCATAAGCGGCGCCGGAATGACGGGTTAAAGCAGGCTCTCTTTATCGATTCCCAGACGCTTCATGCGAGAGAGCAGGGTAGTGCGTTTCAGCCCCAGTCGCTGAGCTGCGCCCTTCGGTCCGGCTACCACGCCGTTGGTCTCTTTCAGCACGCGCAATATCAGCTGATATTCATCTTCGCCTTCCTGCGCGACTTCTGCCGAAAGCGTGGGGGCTTCCTGAAGGGAGACTTCAGGCAAAGAGAGCTGAAGGACGTTCCCGCGCGTCAGCAGCACCGCGCGCTCAATGACGTTTTCCAGCTCGCGCACGTTGCCGGGCCACTCCATCGACGAGAGGGTACGTAGCGTTTCGGCGGGAATACTGTCGATATTCCTCCCCATCCGGCGGGCAATCTTCGCGGTAAAGGCCTTCACCAGCAGCGGAATATCTTCCGGGCGCTCGCGTAGCGGCGGCAGGCAGATCGGAAAGACGTTCAGGCGATAGTAGAGATCGCTGCGAAACTCGCGGTCGGCGACCATCTTTTTCAGGTCGCGGTTGGTGGCGGCAATCAGCCGCACGTCGGTCTGGATCAGCTTGTTGCTGCCGAGGCGCTCAAACTCCTGCTCCTGCAAAACGCGCAGCAGCTTGGGCTGCAGCTCCAGCGGCATATCGCCCACTTCGTCGAGGAACAGCGAGCTTTTATCCGCCAGTTCGAAACGGCCAAGCCGCTGGCTGCTGGCGCCGGTAAAGGCGCCGCGCTCGTGGCCGAAGAGGTCGCTTTCCAGCAAGCCAGCTGGCATCGCCGCGCAGTTCATCTTCACCATCCGGCGGCTGTTGCGGTTACTCAGGTTATGGATCGCCCGGGCAATCAGCTCTTTCCCGGTGCCGGTTTCACCGAGGATCAGCACCGTGCTGTCGCTCTGGGCCACCATTTCCACCTGCTTGAGGACGCTGTACATGGCATCGCTGCGCCCGATGATTTCGCCAAACTCGCTGTCCACGTTGTTGAGCTGTTCGGTCAGGGCCAGGTTTTCGTCCACCAGCCGCTCTTTCAGGCGGTGGATCTCCTGATAGGCGAGGGCGTTATCCAGCGCGATGGAAATACGCTCGGCGATCTGGCGCAGCAGCTTCAGGTTGGCGGTGGTAAACACGGCTTCATCGCACTGCGCCAGTTTGAGCACCCCAAGCATGGTACTGCCGGACATCAGCGGCAGCAGGCACAGGGTCTGAATTTTGTTGCCCCAGGTGTTAAACAGCATCCGCTCGTACGGCGCCACCGGGTCCTGCTCGCTAAGATTCAGCAGCAGGATCTCTTTGCTTTTAAATACCCGCTCAGAAAGGGTGCCCGCTTCGTCCACCTCGCTCTGCTCGTGCGCCGGATTGGCCTCATCAAGATAGTGGGTGGAGTAGATGTTCAGCTTGCCTTTGCGGTTCCCGCGTAGCGCGATGCTGATGGCGTCGATCCTGAAATAGTGGTGGATCTCCTTGGCGACTTCGCTGACCAGCTCGTCCATGTCGAGTCTTGAGAGTACGGCGTTGGTGATGGCGACCAGAATGCGGAAGTTATCGCGCTCGCGGCTCAGCAGGTCGTAATCCACGTTATTGGTGACGCGGCTTTGGATCTGCTCCGCGACGACGGCCACAATCTGGGCAAAGGTGTGCAGCCGCTCGTACTCCGCCTCGCTCCAGGGCTGGTCGGTATTGCGGATAAACTCGCAGCCGCCAAAAATATGGCCCTCCGCCGCCAGCGGCAGCATGCCGTAATGACCGAAAGGCTGATAGAGATTGCTCTCTGCCAGCCGCGGCCATGCCATCCGAAACTCTTCAAAATTGCAGTGCAGCACTTCAGGCCGGGAGAGAATGCGGCGCACCGGGCCGTGCGCGAGGTACGTTTCGTCTTCGTATTCAAACGTTTTGCCATTCTCGCGCGTGGAATAGTAGCTCGCGCGGTGCGTTCCACTATGCCAGAGCACAATCGCCGCGCTGTCCGCCAGCGCTGATTGCCTGACCAGCCGCGTCAGGGCATCGCTCAGCGCGCCGAGATCGGGCTGTTGTAAAAGTGTGCGCGTGATGTCAAACAGGCCCTGCTGTCCAAGATCGCTCATCGGTGTATACGGCATTATTGCTTTCCAATAGAAACTGGCAAAAAAGAGACTTCACTGCTGACCACTTATGGTGCGGTTCTAGCAAATTCGGGGTAACGGCTCAGCGTGCGGCAGGTCCAGCGTGCGCTTCACGCCGTAAAGTCCGGTCAGGCGCACCCCTTTGCGCTCAACCACGTCGCCAATGATGGCCGCGTCTTTCCCTAAGGGATGCGCTCTCAGCTGTTCAAGTACGGCTTCCGCCGCCGAACGTTCCACGCCGATCGCCAGCTTGCCCTCGTTGGCAAAGTTTAGCGGGTCAAGCCCTAAAAGCTCACACAGCCCCCGCACGGCAGGCTTAACGGGCAGGTCGCGCTCGCTCAGTTCAATCCCGCACCCGCTGCTTGCGGCAAACTCGTGGACAACGGCATTCACCCCGCCCCGGGTGGCGTCGCGCAGGGCTTTGACGCCCGGCATGTCGCGCAGCGTCTGGATAAGCGGGGTGAGCACCGCGCAGTCGCTGCGAAGCTCGCCGTCCAGCCCCAGGCCTTCGCGCAGGTTCAGGATGGTTGCCCCGTGGCAGCCCAGCGTGCCGGTTACCAGCAGCACGTCGCCCGCGCTAAGGCGTTGCGCGCCCCAGTGAATGTCGGCAGGGATCGCCCCCATGCCGGCGGTGTTGATGAAGAGCTTATCCGCCGCGCCGCGCTGGACCACTTTGGTATCCCCGGTGACGATAGCGATCCCCGCCTCGCGGGCGGTGTGCGCCATGCTGTTGACCACTGCCGCAAGCGTCTCCATCGGTAATCCTTCTTCGAGGATAAATCCGCAGGAGAGGTAGCGCGGAATGGCGCCGCTGACGGCCACGTCGTTGGCCGTACCGCAGACGGCGAGCTTGCCAATATCGCCGCCCGGGAAGAATAGCGGGTCAATCACGTAGCTGTCGGTGGAGAACGCCAGCCGGTCGCCGTGTGCGGTGAGGGTTGAGAGCGCGATGCGCGCCTGATCCTCCTGCTCGGCGAGCCAGGGGTTATTAAAGGCCTCCATGAACAGCCTGTTAATCAGCTGCTGCATCGCCTGTCCACCGCTTCCGTGCGCCATTTCCACCGTGTTCATGCTTCACACTCCTGGTTGCGATACTGATACCACGCGGCGCATGCCCCTTCAGAGGAGACCATCAGCGCGCCAAACGCGGTTTGCGGGTTACAGGTGTTGCCAAATAGCGGGCAGTGATGAGGTTTGCATTTGCCGGTAAGCACCTCGCCGCAGCGGGCCCGGGGATCGTCGCACACCTGCTGCGGCTGAGGGCGGAAGTGCGCTTCGGCATCAAATTCGCGATAGGCAGGCGTCAGGCGAACGCCGGATTCCGCAATCAGCCCCAGCCCGCGCCACTCGCTGTCGCCCTCAACGCTAAACACGTCAGCTATCGCCTGCTGCGCCCGTTCATTTCCCGCATCGGGCACCACGCGGCGGTACTGGTTTTCGACCGCGCTCAGGGACGCTATTTTCTGCTCAACCAGCATGGCTACGCCTTGCAGTAGATCAAGCGGTTCGAAACCAGCCACCACTAACGGACGATTGTGCTGATCAGCGATAAAACCGTAGGCGTCTGTGCCAATCACCATGCTGACGTGGCCCGGCGCCAGAAACGCGTCGATGCCGTTGTCTGGCTCTTCGAGCAGGCAGCGCAGCGTGGGAATGAGCGTAATATGCTGGCAGAAAAAGAAAAAGTTAGTGACGTTGCGCGCTTTCGCCTGCTGCAGCGTGATGGCCGTAGCGGGCATGGTGGTTTCAAAACCCAGCCCGAAAAAGACGACCTTGCGCTCAGGGTTAGCCTCTGCCAGCGTCAGGGCATCCATCGGCGAGTAAACGATCCGCACGTCCGCGCCGCGCGCCTTCGCCTGCAGCAGCGAGCCGTTTTTCCCCGGCACGCGCATCGCGTCGCCAAACGTGCAGAAAATGACGTCGGGCTGGCCGGCAATTTCGATGCAGCTGTCGATACGCCCCATCGGCAAAACGCACACCGGGCAGCCGGGGCCGTGAATAAACTCGATGTTCTCCGGCAGCAGCTGGTCGAGGCCAAACTTGAAGATGGCGTGCGTGTGCCCGCCGCACACCTCCATGATCCGCAGCGGCCTTTCGTTCGTGTAGTCCAGCAGCGCCGCGCGCGTTTTCAGATGTCCGAGAAGCTGCATCACCTGTTCTGGCGCGCGGTATTCATCAACGTAACGCATAGGCTAGCGCTCCTCGCCGTACAGGAGCGCGCCCACGTCCGGCTCCACGTCAAACATGTTTTGCAGCGCGTCCAGCGTGTCGCGGGCTTCCGCTTCGTTAATCACGCTCATCGCAAACCCCACGTGGACCAGCACCCACTGGCCGAGGCGCGACGCGCCCGTCTCATCCGTGCAGCCCACCAGCGTCAGGTCGACGTCGCGCAGGATGCCGCAAACCTCCACTTTAGCCTGATTGCCGTCGAGGGAATGGATTTGTCCCGGTACGCCTATGCACATCGTTCGCTCTCCAGCCAGTCCAGCCAGGCGTCCATGCCGTCGCCGCGCGTGGCGGAAACCAGCAGGATGTGAATGTCCGGGTTCACCTCGCGGGCATAGGCAAGGCACTTATCCACGTCGAAGTTCAGGTAGGGCAGCAGATCGACTTTGTTCAGCAGCATGAGGGAGGCGGCGGCGAACATGTGCGGGTACTTCAGCGGCTTGTCCTCCCCTTCGGTCACGGAGAGCACCGCCACTTTATGCTGTTCGCCGAGGTCGAAGCTTGCCGGGCAGACCAGGTTACCGACGTTTTCGATAAACAGGATGCCGTTATCCGCCAGCGGCAGGCGAGGGGCGGCGTCGGCAATCATCTGCGCATCCAGGTGGCAGCCCTTGCCGGTGTTAACCTGGATGGCGGGCGTCCCGGTTTCGCGGATGCGCGCCGCGTCGTTAACGGTTTGCTGATCGCCTTCGATAACCGCGCAGGAGACGCGTTGGTTCAGGCGCGTGAGCGTTTCGGTCAGCAGCGTGGTTTTGCCGGAGCCGGGGCTGGAGACCAGGTTCAGCACCAGCAGTTGACGCGCGGCAAAGCGGGCGCGGTTGCGGGCGGCGATCTGGTTATTTTTGTCCAGCACGTCGATCTCCACCTCCAGCATCTGGCGCTGGCTTATGCCCGGCGCGTGGGTACCCGCTTCGCCGTGGCCGTAATGCAGATCGCCCGCGTCGGAACGCTGCGGCGCAAAAGTGATGCCGGTCAGGGCCGCCGCAGGACGCGGGGCAGGGGAAAAGGGCGCGGAGCGAAACGCGGAGTGGGGACGGTGTTCATCCCCTTCTATATACAGGTTGCCTTCGGCGCAACCGCAGGTGCTACACATACATTACTCCTTCTCGATTTCGAGGCGTTGGATCTGCATACCGTCATCCGCCACGATGCGAAGACCCGTGCTCTGACACTGCGGGCAGCGCTGAACCTTTGATGAGAGCAGGGTGACGTACTGCTGGCACTGCTCGCACCAGCACTCCGCCTGCTGCTCGTCGATATGCAGCGCGCAGCCTTCCGCCAGCGTGCCGCGGCACACCAGCTCAAAACAAAAGTTCAGGGCGCTGGTCTCGACGCAGGAAAACGCCCCGACCTTCAGCCAGACGCCGGTGACGCGCTTCGCGTGGTTTTGCACTGCCTGCTGTTCGATAAGTTCCAGAGCCCGCTGGCAGAGGGTGATTTCGTGCATGACGCCTCCTCAATGATTTGCGCCAGTAAATGCAATAACGGTGCCAGCTTGTTTTGCGTTACGGCGTGACGATGTCAGCGCTGTCGAAATGACACGTCGACACGGCGGCGTTGACAGTGTCTTTTTTTATAAAAATTATTTAAATCAACAAATTAAAAACTGGCACGGAATCTGCTTAACAGCCGCTATCTCCATTAACCGGATACCTTCTATGACTATTTGGGAAATTAGCGAAAAAGCGGATTACATCGCGCAGCGCCACCAGCAGCTTCAGGATCAGTGGCACCTCTACTGTAACTCTCTGGTTCAGGGGATCACCCTGTCAAAAGCCCGACTGCATCATGCAATGAGCTGTGCGGCGCAGGGGGATATGCGCTTTGTCCTGTTCGGTCATTTCACGGTCTTTGTGGCCCTGGCAGACAGCTTTAACAGCCACACCATCGAGTACTACGTTGAGAATAAAGAGGGTGAAAAACAACGTATTGCGCAGGCGCAGCTGATGGCCGACGGCATGGTCGACGGCTACGTCAGCAACCGCGATCGCCAGCAGGTGCTTGAGCACTATCTGGAGAAAATCGCGCCGGTTTACAACGGTCTCTACGCCGCGGTTGAGCACGACTTGCCGGTCGACCTCAAACAGCTCGTCGTGGGAAAGGCCCCCGCAAATCTTGCCTGATAACCGAATGTCGAAAAGTGTCGATGAGACAGTTTCTCGTCGTCAAAAATGACCATCACCAGAGGATTGCCCGGTGAACCGTTTTGTAATTGCTGACTCGACGGTCTGTATTGGCTGTCGGACCTGTGAGGCGGCGTGTTCGGAAACGCACCGCCTGCACGGGCTGCAGTCCATGCCGCGCCTGCGCGTCATGCGTAATGAGAAAGAGTCTGCCCCGCAGCTCTGCCACCACTGTGAAGATGCCCCGTGCGCGGGCGTCTGTCCCGTCAATGCCATCACCCGCGTCGATGGCGCGGTCCAGCTGAACGAAAGCCTGTGCGTGAGCTGCAAGCTGTGCGGCATCGCCTGCCCGTTCGGTGCCATTGAATTCTCCGGCAGCCGCCCGCTGCATATCCCGGCGAACGCCAATACCCCGAAAGCGCCGCCTGCGGCACCGGCTCCGGCACGCGTGAGCACGCTGCTGGACTGGGTGCCCGGCATCCGCGCTATTGCGGTGAAGTGCGACCTGTGCAGCTTTGACGAACAGGGCCCGGCCTGCGTGCGGACCTGCCCGACCAAAGCGCTGATCCTGGTTAACATCCGCGATATCGCCCGCACCAGCAGGCGCAAGCGCGAGCTGACCATTAATACCGACGTCGGCGATCTTTCGCTTCTGCAGGTGCTAAACGAGGGGGCGAAATGAACGTGATATTTATGATTAACAGCGCCGTGGCGTACTTTGCCGCTGCCGCCGCGCTGGCGCTGGTGTTCTCTTTCCATAAAAACCTGAGCGGCTGGATAGCCGGTATCGGCGGGGCGGTCGGCAGCCTGATGACGCTGGCGGCGGGCGGTGTCGTCCTGCTCGGCGGACAATCCGTGGAAACACTCATGCCGCTGATTCGCCATACCGTGGCGATTACGCCGCTGAACGCCATCTGGCTGGTGACCTTTGGCCTGTGCGGGCTGTTTATCAGCCTGTTCAATATTGACTGGCACCGCCATCAGCAGACCAAAGCCAACGGCCTGCTGGTCAATCTGCTGATGGCCGCCGCGGTCTGCACGGTTATCGCCAGCAACCTCGGCGCGCTGGTGGTGATGGCGGAGATCATGGCGCTGTGTGGCGTGTTCCTGACCGGCTGCAGCGCCTCCAGCAAGCTATGGTTTGCGCTCGGACGCCTCGGCACGCTGCTGCTGGCGCTGGCCTGCTGGCTGGTGTGGCAGCGTTTCGGCACCCTGGACTTTGCCGCGCTCAACGGCCAGCCGCTGGGGAACGACGTCTGGCTGCTGGGCACAGTCGGCTTTGGCCTGCTGGCCGGGATTATCCCGCTGCACGGTTGGGTCCCGCAGGCGCACGCGAATGCCTCTGCGCCCGCCGCCGCGCTGTTTTCGACGGTGGTAATGAAGGTCGGTCTGTTCGGTATCCTGACGATTACCCTGACGGGCGGTCAGCCGCCGCTGTGGTGGGGGGTAGCGCTGCTGATTGCGGGGATGATCACCGCCTTTGTCGGCGGGCTGTACGCCCTGATGGAGCACAACATCCAGCGTCTGCTGGCCTATCACACCCTGGAAAACATCGGCATCATCCTGCTCGGCATGGGCGCGGGCGTCACCGGGCTGGCGCTCAACCAGCCGGCGCTGATTGCCGCCGGGTTTATCGGCGGTCTGTATCACCTCGTCAACCATAGCCTGTTTAAAACCACTCTGTTCCTCGGCGCGGGCAGCGTCTGGTTCCGCACCGGCCATCGCGATATCGAAAAGCTCGGTGGGATTGGCAAAAAGATGCCGATGATTTCACTCGCCATGCTGGTGGGGCTGATGGCGATGGCCGCGCTGCCGCCGCTGAACGGCTTTGCCGGGGAGTGGGTGATCTATCAGTCCTTCTTCGCGCTCGGCCAAAGCGACGCGTTTATCGCGCGGCTGCTCGGCCCGCTGCTGGCGGTGGGCCTGGCGATTACCGGGGCGCTGGCGGTGATGTGCATGGCGAAGGTCTACGGCGTCACCTTCCTCGGCGCGCCGCGTACCCGTGAAGCGGAAAACGCCTGCTGCGCCCCGGTACTGATGGCCACCAGCGTGGTCGCGCTGGCGCTGTGCTGCATTGCGGGTGGGGTTGCCGCGCCGTGGCTGCTGCCGCTGCTGGGCCACGCCGTTCCGCTGCCGCTGGCGACGGCGCATACCGTTGTCTCCCAGCCGATGATTGCGCTGCTGCTGATCGCCGGGCCGCTCCTGCCGTTCGTGCTGATGCTGTTCTTCAGACGCGACCGTCTCGCCTCCCGCTCTCGCGGCGCGGCGTGGGCCTGCGGTTATGAACACGAGCCGTCAATGGTTATCACCGCCCACGGTTTTGCCATGCCGGTGAAGGAGAACTTCGCCGCCGTGCTGAAGCTGCGCCAGTGGCTTAACCCGCAGGGCTGGGTGCCGGGCTGGCAGAGTGCTGCCGTGCCCGTGCTGTTCCGCCGGCTGGCGCTGATCGAGCTGGCGGTGCTGGTGGTGATTGTGATTTCACGAGGAGCCTGACATGAGTCTGTTACTGGCAATTCTTCAGGCGCTGGTGCTGTTCGCCGCCGCGCCGCTGCTGTCGGGCATCACGCGCGTGGCGCGCGCCCGAATGCACAACCGTCGCGGGCCCGGCGTGCTCCAGGAGTACCGCGATCTCTTCAAGCTGCTCTCCCGCCAGAGCGTCGCGCCGGATGCCGCGGGCTGGGTGTTCCGCCTGACGCCGTTCGTGATGGTCGGCGTGATGCTCACCATCGCCACCGCGCTGCCGGTGGTCACGGTAGGCTCGCCGCTGCCGGTGCTCGGCGATCTGATTACGCTCATCTACCTCTTCGCCATCGCGCGCTTCTTCTTTGCGATTGCGGGCCTGGACACCGGCAGCCCGTTTACCGGCATCGGCGCCAGCCGCGAGGCGATGCTCGGCGTGCTGGTGGAGCCGATCCTGCTGCTGGGGCTGTGGGTAGCCGCGCAGGTTGCAGGTTCGACCCACATCAGTTTTATCACCGACACCGTTTACCACTGGCCGGTGGCCCGCTCCATCCCGCTCGTGCTGGCACTCTGCGCCTGCGCGTTCGCCACGTTTATTGAGATGGGCAAGCTGCCGTTCGATCTCGCGGAAGCGGAGCAGGAGCTACAGGAAGGGCCGCTTACCGAGTACAGCGGCTACGGCTTCGCGGTGCTGAAGTGGGGCATCAGCCTTAAGCAATTGGTGGTGTTGCAGATGTTTGTTGGCGTTTTCTTCCCGTGGGGGCAGATGACGCACTTCTCTGCAGGCGGCCTGCTGCTGGCCGTGGTGGTGGCCGCCCTCAAGCTGCTGGTCGGCGCGCTGGTCATCGCCCTGTTTGAAAACAGCATGGCGCGCCTGCGTTTTGCGGCAACCTCGCGCATCACCTGGGCCGGTTTTGGTTTTGCATTTTTAGCGTTCGTCTCCTTGCTGGTGGCGTGATTAAAGAGAGTGTTTATGTCTGAAGAAAAGAAAGGTCAGCAGTATCTCGCCGCGTTGCATCAGGCTTTCCCCGGCGTGGTGCTGGAGGAGTCCTGGCAAACCAAAGATCAGATCACCATTACCGTGAAGGTGAACTACCTGCCGGAAGTGGTGGAGTTTCTTTACTACCGGCAGGGCGGCTGGCTGTCGGTGCTGTTCGGCAACGACGAGCGCCAGCTGTGCGGTAACTACGCGGTGTACTACGTGATGTCGATGGAGCAGGGCGAGAAGTGCTGGCTCACCGTGCGCGTCGAAGTCGACCCGAATAAGCCGGAATACCCGTCCGTGACGCCGCGCGTTCCTGCCGCCGTCTGGGGTGAGCGCGAGGTGCGCGACATGTACGGCCTGGTGCCGGTCGGCCTGCCGGACGAGCGTCGTCTGGTGCTGCCGGACGACTGGCCGGATGAACTCTATCCGCTGCGCAAGGACAGCATGGATTACCGCCAGCGTCCGGCCCCGACCACCGACAGCGAAACCTACGAGTTCATCAACGAGCTGGGCAGCAAGAAGAACAACGTAGTGCCGATCGGCCCGCTGCACGTCACCTCCGACGAACCGGGCCACTTCCGCCTGTTCGTCGACGGCGAAAATATCATCGACGCCGACTACCGCCTGTTCTACGTCCACCGCGGCATGGAGAAGCTGGCGGAAACCCGCATGGGCTACAACGAGGTCACGTTCCTCTCAGACCGCGTGTGCGGCATCTGCGGCTTCGCCCACAGCACCGCCTACACCACCTCGGTGGAGAACGGCATGGGGATCGTGGTGCCGGAGCGCGCGCAGATGATCCGCGCCATTCTGCTGGAGGTGGAGCGCCTGCACTCGCACCTGCTGAACCTCGGCCTGGCCTGCCACTTCGTCGGCTTTGACTCCGGGTTTATGCAGTTCTTCCGCGTGCGCGAAGCGTCGATGAAGATGGCGGAAATTCTCACCGGGGCGCGTAAAACTTACGGCCTGAATCTGATCGGCGGGATCCGCCGCGACCTGCTGAAAGACGACATGATCAAGACCCGCCAGCTGGCGCAGCAGATGCGTCGGGACGTGCAGGAGCTGGTGGACATGCTGCTCAGCACGCCAAACATCGAGCAGCGCACCGTCGGGATTGGTCGCCTCGATCCGGAAATTGCCCGCGACTTCAGCAATGTCGGCCCGATGGTGCGCGCCAGCGGCCACGCCCGCGACACCCGCGCCGATCACCCGTTCGTCGGCTACGGCCTGCTGCCGATGACCGTGCACAGCGAACAGGGCTGCGATGTTATTTCTCGCCTCAAGGTGCGTATCAACGAGGTCTACACCGCCCTGAACATGATTGACTTTGGCCTCGATAACCTGCCGGGCGGTCCGCTGATGGTGGAGGGCTTCACCTACATTCCAAACCGCTTTGCCCTCGGCTTTGCCGAAGCGCCGCGAGGGGATGATATCCACTGGAGCATGACCGGCGACAATCAGAAGCTCTACCGCTGGCGCTGTCGCGCGGCGACCTACGCCAACTGGCCTACCCTGCGCTATATGCTGCGCGGTAACACGGTCTCTGACGCGCCGCTGATCATCGGCAGCCTCGATCCGTGCTACTCCTGCACCGACCGCATGACGGTGGTGGACGTGCGCAAGAAGAAAAGCCAGGTGGTGCCGTACAAAGAGCTTGAGCGCTACAGCATCGAGCGCAAGAACTCGCCGCTGAAATAAGGACACGCCATGTTTACCTTTATCAAAAAAGTGATCAAAACCGGCGCGCAGACCAGCAGCTATCCGCTGGAGCCGATCCCGGTGGATAAAAACTTTCGCGGCAAGCCGGAGCACAACCCGCAGCAGTGCATCGGCTGCGCGGCCTGCGTCAACGCCTGCCCGTCGAACGCCTTAACGGTGGAAACGGACCTCAAAACCAGCGAGCTGGCCTGGCAGTTTAACCTCGGGCGCTGCATCTTCTGCGGCCGCTGCGAGGAGGTCTGCCCGACGGTCGCCATTCGACTTTCCCAGGAGTACGAACTGGCGGTGTGGAAAAAAGAGGATTTTCTCCAGCAGTCGCGCTTCGCGCTGTGCAATTGCCGCGTCTGCAAGCGTCCGTTCGCCGTGCAAAAAGAGATCGACTACGCCATCGCGCTGCTGCAGCACAACGGCGACGCCCGCGCAGAGCATCACCGCGAAAGCTTCGAAACCTGCCCGGAGTGTAAGCGCCAGAAATGCCTGTTGCCGTCTGACCGCATTGATATTACCCGCCATATGAGAGAGGCCAGCTGATGGAAAACTTACTCGGCCCGCGCGACGATAACGGCATTCCGGTGCCGCTGACGGTGGAGGAGTCCATCGCCAGCATGAAAGCGTCGCTACTGAAAAAAATCAAACGCTCGGCCTACGTCTACCGCGTGGACTGCGGCGGCTGCAACGGCTGTGAGATCGAGATCTTCGCCACCCTGTCGCCGCTATTTGACGCCGAGCGCTTCGGCATCAAAGTGGTACCGTCCCCGCGTCATGCGGACATTCTGCTGTTTACCGGGGCGGTGACCCGCGCCATGCGATCGCCCGCGCTGCGCGCCTGGCAGTCCGCGCCGGATCCGAAAATCTGCATCTCCTACGGCGCCTGCGGCAACAGCGGCGGCATCTTCCACGATCTTTACTGCGTCTGGGGCGGCACCGACAAAATCGTGCCGGTGGATGTCTATATTCCGGGCTGCCCGCCGACGCCTGCCGCCACGCTGTACGGCTTTGCGATGGCGCTCGGCCTGCTGGAGCAGAAGATCCACGCCCGCGCACCTGGCGAGATCGACAACCAGCCCGCGGCCATTCTGCATCCGGACATGGTCCAGCCGCTGCGCGTGAAGGTGGACCGCACGGCGCGCAGGCTGGCGGGCTATCGCTACGGTCGCCAGATTGCCGACGATTACCTGCGCCTGCTGAGCCAGGGCGACCATCAGGTGGCGCGCTGGCTGGAGGCGGAAAACGATCCGCGTCTCAATGAGATCGTGGCGAACCTGAACAGCATTGTGGATGAGGCGCGTATCCGATGAGTGAAACGGTGGTGTTCAGCCAGCTGAGCCGTAAGTTTATTGATGAGAACGATGCCACGCCGGATGCGGCGCAGCAGGTGGTCTATTACAGCCTGGCGATTGGGCACCACCTCGGGGTGATCGACTGTCTGGAGGCGGCGCTAACCTGCCCGTGGACGGAATACCTGGCGTGGATCGCCACGCTGGAGGAGGGCAGCACCGCGCGGCGCAAGATGGAGGGCGTGCCGAAGTACGGCGAGATCGTTATCGACGCCAACCATATCACGATGCTCGCCAACGCCTTTGACGCGGCGCTCGGCAGGCAAACCCCGGCGCAGCAGGCGTGGAGCAAAACGCTGCTCGGCATGCTGCACGATATTCATCAGGAGAGCGCCATCTACCTGATGGTGAGGAGATTACGTGACTGACGTTTTACTGTGTGTCGGCAACAGCATGATGGGCGACGACGGCGCGGGCCCGCTTCTGGCGGAGATGTGCGCCGCGAACCCGCAGGGCGATTGGGTGGTAATCGACGGCGGTACCGCGCCGGAAAACGATGTGGTCGCCATTCGCGAGCTGCACCCGGAAAGGCTGCTAATCGTCGATGCCACCGATATGGGGCTCAACCCGGGCGAGATCCGCCTGATTGATCCGGACGACATCGCCGAGATGTTTATGATGACCACCCACAATATGCCGCTGAACTACCTGGTCGATCAGATTAAAGACGACGTGGGCGAGGTGCTGTTTTTGGGTATTCAGCCGGACATTGTCGGCTTTTATTACCCGATGATGCCGCCGGTGAAGGCGGCGGTGGAAGAGGTGTATTCGCGGCTGGCGGGGTGGGTTGGGGATGGAGGGTTTTCTCCGCTCTGAGCAGTGCCGGGTGGCGGCTACGCCTTACCGGGCCTACAAAACCGTAGGCCCGGTAAGCGCAGCGCCACCGGGCAACTGGCTACTCCAGATCCGCCCCGTTACTCGCAATCACCTTCTTATACCACCAGAACGACTTCTTGCGCTTGCGGTCCAGCGTGCCGTTCCCGGCGTCGTCGCGGTCAACGTACACAAACCCGTAGCGCTTGCTCATCTCGCCCGTTGAGGCCGACACCAGGTCGATGCAGCCCCAGGTGGTGTAGCCCATCAGCGGCACGCCGTCCTCAATCGCATCGCCCATCGCGCGGATATGCTCGCGCAGATAGCTGATGCGATAGTCGTCGTTGATCTCGCCGTTTTCATCAACGACGTCCTTCGCTCCCAGGCCGTTTTCCACCAGGAACAGCGGCTTCTGGTAGCGGTCGTACATCATGTTCATGGTGATGCGCAGGCCGAGCGGATCGATGCCCCAGCCCCACTCGCTTACCTGAATATGCGGGTTACGCAGGGACTTCACGATGTTTGCCGCGCTGGTGTTGCCCGCGTTCATGTCCGCCGACGCGCAGCGCGAGGCGTAATAGCTGAACGAGACAAAGTCGACGGTGTTTTTCAGCAGTTCGTCGTCGCCGGGATCTTTCACAATCACCACGCCTTTTTCGCGGAACACGCGGGCAGAGTAGGCCGGATAGCTGCCGCGCGCCTGCACGTCGATAAAGAACAGGTTCTCGCGGTCTTTCTCCAGCGCCATCCACACGTCTTCCGGCTTGCAGGAGTACGGGTAGAAATTTCCGCCTGCCAGCATGCAGCCGACCTGGTTTTCCGGGTTCACCTCGTGGGCAATTTTGGTCGCCAGAGCGCTCGCCACCAGTTCGTGGTGTGCGGCCTGGTATTTCACCTGATCCTCGTTTTCACCTTCCTCAAACACCAGCCCCGCGCCGGAGAACGGGCTGTGCAGCATGATGTTGATTTCGTTGAAGGTCAGCCAGTATTTCACCAGCCCGTTAAATTCCTCGAAGCAGGTGCGGGCGTAGCGGGCGAAGAAATCGACCATCTTACGGTTGCGCCAGGAGCCGTACTCCGTCACCAGGTGCATCGGCACGTCGAAGTGGCAGAGCGTTACCAGCGGCTCAATGTTGTACTTTTTACACTCCTCGAACACCGCGCGGTAGAAGGCGATGCCCTCTTTGTTCGGCAACGGCTCGTCGCCGTTCGGGTAGAGGCGGCTCCAGGCAATCGAGGTGCGGAACACCGTAAAGCCCATCTCCGCCATCAGGGCGATGTCCTCTTTATAGCGATGGTAAAAATCAATCGCTTCATGGCTCGGGTAAAACTCATCGTCACGCAGCGAAAAACGCTTTTCCTGACCGACCTTCACCGCCAGGCGATGCGCGCCGTGGGGGATCATATCGACCGTCGTCAGTCCTTTGCCGCCTTCACGGTAAGCACCTTCACTCTGGTTGGCGGCAAGCGCGCCGCCCCATAAAAATCCTTGTGGAAAAACAGACATTCTTACCTCGCTTTCAATTTATGCTTTTGCTGCGTTGTTCTGTACCGGTGCGGTCTGCAGGGCGCGCGCTTTTTCAGCCTCGTCTTCGACCGGGATATCCTCAAACCCTAACAGCAGGGTCAGAACAAATGACAGCACCACCGCCAGCCCCATTACGCCAAACACCCAGACGATGGTCATCGGGTTGGCCGGGTCGAAGAACTGCACGCTGGTAAACAGCCCCGGCGCCGCCATCGAGTGGCTGGCAAGGCCTGCCATACCCGCCACCGCGCCGCAGATAAAGCCGCTGATCAGGCTCGCAATCAGCGGACGCTTCAGGCGTACCGCTACGCCGTACAGGGCCGGTTCAGAGATCCCCGCCATGATGGCGGAGGCCGCCGCGGCCAGCGCCGTCTGGCGCAGTTCCGGGTTTTTCGTTTTCCATGCCACCGCCAGCGACGAGCCGCCGAGCGACAGGTTGGCGCCGATTTCTGACGGCATCACCATTCCTTCTTTGCCCGTTTCGGCAATGGTCTGAATGATGGTCGGCGTAAACACGCGGTGCATCCCGGTCATCACCAGCAGCGGCCACAGTGCGCCCATGATGGCGACGGAGAGCCAGCCCAGGTAGCCGTGAATGGTGTAAACCAGCGCGGAGATGGCGCTACCGATCCAGATCCCCAGCGGGCCAATCAGCACGATGGCGAGCGGGGCGGCAATCAGCACGATCAGCATCGGCTTGAGGAAGTTTTTGGTCACCGCCGGGGTGATGCGATCCACCCAGCGTTCGATATACGACAGGCACCAGGTCATGACCAGCGCCGGGATGACGGTATAGGTGTATTTCACCGCCGTCACCGGAATAAAGGCGAACTCAACGTGCTCGCCCTGCGCGGCTTTCGCCATTAGCTCGATAAAGCTCGGGTGCACCAGCACGCCCGCGATGGCGATCGCCAGCGACATGTTGGTTTTAAACTTCACCGCCGCCGAGGCCGCTACCATCAGCGGCAGGAAGAAGAACGCCCCGTCGCCAATGACCGTCAAAATGGTGAGCGTCGGCGCGCCTTTTTCCAGCACGCCAGTCATTTCGAGGATCATCGCCAGCAGCTTGACCATCGAACCGCCGATGATTGCCGGGATCAGCGGCGACATGGTGCCGATCAGCGCGTCGAGGATCCCGGCACCAATGCGGCGTAACGTCAGCTTCTGCGGGCCTTCCGGTACCACGGGCTGCAGGTCAACGGGCAGCAGGCTCACTACTTCGCGGTACGCCTGTGAAACCGTGTTGCCAATAATCACCTGGCACTGGTTGTCGTTACGCACCACGCCAAGCACGCCGCTGATGCTTTTCAGGCGCGCAACGTCGGTAAGATTTTCGTCTTTCAGAACGAAACGCAGGCGCGTCATGCAGTGGGTGACGGCGACGATGTTCTCTTTGCCGCCCAGCGCGCTGATAACGTCGTTTGCCAGCGCAGCGTAGTTTTTGGCCATCGGATCTGTTCCTGTTATCGTTGTGTGAAATGTAGGAAACCGGTTCCACATAATCATCATGAGTTTCTTTTGTTGAAACAAGACCGCTTTTTGGACATTTTTTCTTTTCGTGATGAAGATCGCAGTGGGGTGTAGAAAGCGTGACGTCGTCGCTGCGACAATTTTTTCGCGGTGCAGTACACTGCCCGCATGAGTTTCGGATGGAAGAACAATATGACCACGATGCTGGAAGTGGCGAAGCGGGCAGGCGTGTCGAAAGCGACGGTTTCCCGGGTGTTGTCGGGCAACGGCTACGTTAGCCAGGAGACCAAAGACCGGGTTTTTCAGGCCATTGAAGAGAGCGGCTATCGCCCGAACTTGCTGGCGCGAAACCTGGCGACCAAACGCACCCAGACGCTTGGGCTGGTAGTGACCAACACCCTGTATCACGGCGTCTACTTTAGCGAGCTGCTGTTTAACGCCGCGCGGATGACGGAAGAAAAAGGGCGGCAGCTGATCCTCGCCGACGGCAAGCACAGCGCCGAAGAAGAGCGCGAGGCGATCCAGTATCTACTGGATATGCGCTGCGATGCGGTAATTATCTACCCGCGTTTTCTGAGCGTGGAAGAGCTGGACGAGCTCGTCGAGAAATGCGAGCAGCCGATTATGGTGCTTAACCGCCGCCTGCGGAAAAACAGCAGCCACAGCGTCTGGTCCGATCATAAAGCCTCGTGTCAGGACGCGGTGTCGCAGCTGATTGCGAAAGGGCACCGGGAGATTGCCTTTATCACCGGTTCGCTGGATTCCCCCACCGGGGTTGAGCGTCTTTCCGGTTACAGGGATGCGCTGGCGCAGCACGGTATTGCAGCGCGTGACGCGCTTATCGCCGAAGGGAAGTGGAGCCCGGCCAGCGGCGCGGCGGCGGTCACTCAACTCCTCTCCCGCGGCGAACCGTTTACCGCGCTGGTGGCGAGCAACGACGATATGGCGATCGGCGCCATCAAGCAGCTGCACGACAGCGGCGTCGCCACCCCGGACGCGGTGTCCGTTATCGGCTTTGACGACGTGGCGATTGCGCCCTACATCGTGCCGTCGCTCTCCAGCGTGCGTATTCCGGTGACGGCGATGATCCAGGAGATCGTCAGTCGCCTGATTTTTATGCTCGACGGCGGAGAGTTCAAATATCAGCAAACCTTTTCTGGCGAGCTTGTCCTGCGCGACTCCGTTACCGATGGTCCGCACCGCTGACGTCGACATCTGTCATCGTCACTAATGACGATGACAGAAACGCTGCGTTTTTATTATTGTTAAAAATCAGTGGGTTAAATATTGGCACGGTTTGTGAATAGCTTCGCGCATAACAGTTATGCCGGAGAAGCAGATGAACCGTTTTATTATGGCCGATGCCAGCAAGTGCATTGGTTGCCGTACCTGTGAAGTGGCGTGCGTGGTTTCCCACCAGGCGGAGCAGGATTGCGCCTCTCTCACTCCCGATACTTTCCTGCCGCGCATTCACGTCATTAAAGGTGTGAATATTTCCACCGCCGCCATCTGTCGCCAGTGCGAAGATGCGCCGTGCGCGAACGTCTGCCCGAACGGGGCGATTAAGCGCGAGAAGGGCTTTGTGCACGTGATGCAGGAGCGCTGCATCGGCTGCAAAACCTGCGTGGTGGCCTGTCCGTATGGCGCGATGGAGGTGGTTGTCCGCCCGGTGGTGCGCAACAGCGGCATGGGGCTGAGCGTGCGGGCAGAGAAAGCCGAAGCCAATAAATGCGATCTTTGCTATCACCGCGAAGCCGGCCCGGCCTGTATGGAGGCCTGCCCGACGCACGCGCTGGTCTGCGTGGATCGTGACAAGCTTGAGCAGATGAGCGCAGAAAAACGCCGTCGCGCGGCGTTCGACACCTCGTCATCGCTGCTGTTTTAAGCTGCGATGAGCGTTAACGGCGTACTGCTTCGGGTGCGCGGCAAAGTGCAGGGCGTGGGGTTTCGGCCCTTCGTCTGGCAGCTGGCGCACCGGCTGAAGCTTGTGGGCGATGTCTGCAACGACGGAGAGGGTGTCCTGGTGCGTCTCGCGGGTAATGGGGGGGACTTTACCGCGAGGCTGCATCAGGACTGCCCACCGCTGGCGCGCATCGATCGCGTTGAAACGCAGCCGTTCACCTGGGCGGACATGCCTGAGGACTTTACCATCCGCCACAGCGATCGCGGGGCGATGGATACGCAAATCGTACCGGATGCCGCCACCTGCCCGGCGTGTCTGGCTGAAATACGCGATCCCCGCGAGCGCCGCTATCGTTACCCGTTTATCAACTGCACCCACTGCGGGCCGCGGTTTACCATTATCCGCGCCATGCCGTACGACCGTCCGGCCACGTCGATGGCCGCATTCCCGCTCTGCGCGCCGTGCGAAACCGAGTACCGCAACCCGGCCGACCGCCGCTTCCACGCCCAGCCGGTGGCCTGCCCGGACTGCGGGCCGCAGCTGGAATGGCGAGCCGGAGACACTATTGCCACTCGCGAATCGGCCTTAAACGCGGCGGTGAAGAGGCTGAAAAACGGCGGGATCGTGGCGGTTAAAGGGCTGGGGGGATTTCATCTGGTCTGCGACGCGCTTAACCCGCAGGCAGTGGCGACGCTGCGGGCACGCAAGCAGCGCCCGACGAAGCCGCTGGCGGTGATGCTACCGGATGCGGACGATCTGCCGGAGACGATACAGACGCTGTTACGCTCGCCCGCGGCACCGATCGTGCTGACGCCGAAAGCTTCGCTTCCCGCGTTTCCCGAGGAAATTGCCCCAGGGCTCGACTGCGTAGGCGTGATGCTGCCCGCGAACCCGCTCCAGCATCTTTTGCTGATGGACTGCCGGCGCCCGCTGGTGATGACCTCCGGCAACCTCTGCGGCAGGCCGCCTGCCGTCACCAACGCGCAGGCGCTGGAGGAGCTCGGCGGCATCGCGGACGGCTTCCTGCTGCACAACCGCGACATCCTGCAGCGCATGGATGATTCGGTGATGGATCGGGATGGCGCTATCCTGCGTCGTGCCCGGGGTTTTGTGCCCGATGCCGTCACGTTGCCCGCGGGTTTTGAGAATATCCCCGCCATGCTGTGTACCGGTGCAGAGATGAAAAACACCTTCTGCCTGGTGCGCGGCAACCAGGCGGTGCTGAGCCAGCACTTTGGCGATCTGAGCGACGAGGGCGTAGAGGCGCAGTGGCGCAGCGCGCTCTCGACGATGCAGGACATCTACGCTTTCCAGCCTGATAAGCTGGTGTGCGATGCCCATCCGGGGTATCGCGCGCGCCGGTGGGCGCAGGAGCAGGCGCTGCCCGTCGAAACCGTGCTGCATCATCACGCTCACGCGGCGGCGTGCCTGGCGGAGAACGGCTGGCCGCTCGACGGCGGAGACGCTATCGCTCTGACGCTGGACGGGATCGGCATGGGTGAGAACGGCGCGCTGTGGGGCGGAGAGTGCCTGCGGGTGAACTATCTCGACTGCGAACGGCTCGGCGGCCTGCCTGCCGTGGCGCTGCCGGGCGGCGATCTGGCGGCAAAGCAGCCGTGGCGTAATCTGCTCGCCCACTGCCTGGCGTTTGTCCCGGACTGGCAACGCTACCCGGAAACGCGAGCGGTTCAGCGCCACAGCTGGCCGCTGCTGGCAACGGCGATCCAGCGTGGCATCAACGCGCCGCAGGCGTCGTCCTGCGGGCGTTTGTTTGACGCGGTCGCCTGCGCGCTGGGCATCGACGCGCAGCGCTACGAAGGCGAGGCAGCGTGCAGGCTGGAGGCGCTGGCATCGCAGTGCGCGGGCGTTGACCATCCGGTGATTCTGAAAGCGAATAACCTTGCGCTGTTCTGGCAGCAGTGGCTGAACTGGCAGGCGGAGCCCTGCGAGCGCGCGTGGGCGTTTCACGACGCGCTGGCAAAAGGGCTGGCTCAGCTCGCCGCGCGCCATGCCCGACGCTTATCGATTTCGACAATCTGCTTCAGCGGCGGCGTGTTGCACAACCGCCTGCTGCGCGCGCGCCTGCGTCATCATCTCTCTGATTTTACGCTTCTTTTTCCTTCGCGCCTGCCCGCAGGTGACGGAGCGATCTCCTTCGGGCAGGCGGTGGTTGCCGCTGCCCGGTCATGTTCAAAAAGGATTTAAAATGTTACGACTGTTACGCAACGAACCTCGCGCCGCGCTTCTGCTGCTGGCTCTGGTAATGGCAAACCTGCTGGCCTGGGGATGGGCATGGCACTCTTTTAGCGGCAGCACGGCGCTGATGGCCGCCAGCCTGCTGGCGTGGTGCTACGGGCTGCGCCATGCGGTGGATGCCGACCACATCGCGGCCATTGATACCGTGACGCGTAAGATGATGCAGCAGGGCAAACGCCCGTGCGGGGTGGGGGCGTGGTTCTCGCTGGGGCACTCCACCATCGTGGTGCTGGCCTCCATTGCCATCGCCGCCACCGCCACGGCGTTTCAGAAAAACATGGAATGGTTCCACGAAACCGGCAGCCTGATTGGCACTGCGGTATCCGCCACCTTCCTGCTGGCGATGGCGCTGGTGAATATGGTGATCCTGCGCGGCGTCTGGCGCAGTTTCCAGGCGCTGAAAAAGGGCCAGACGGTGCAGGGTGACGTCACGCTGCCTGCCCAGGGGGGCGTTATGAACTGGCTGTTCCGTAAAACCTTCCGCCTCGTCAATAAAAGCTGGCAGATGTATCTGGTGGGTTTCCTGTTTGGCCTCGGCTTCGACACGGCCACCGAAATTGGCGTGCTGGGGATCTCCGCCGCCAGCGCCTCCAGCGGGATGTCCGTGTGGTCAATCATGATCTTCCCGGCGCTCTTCGCCAGCGGCATGGCGCTGGTGGATACGCTCGATAACCTGCTGATGGTCGGTGCCTACGGCTGGGCGTTTGATAAACCGCAGCGCAAGCTCTACTACAACATGACCATCACCGGCACCTCCGTGGTGGTGGCGCTGTTTATCGGCGGGCTGGAAGCGCTGGGCCTGCTGATGGATAAATTTGCCCTCAGCGGCGGCATCTGGGATCTGATCGGCGCGGTAAATGACAACCTGGGCAACGCCGGGTTTGTGGTTGTCGGGCTGTTCGTTGCCTGCTGGCTCATCTCCATGGCCAACTATCGCTGGCGCGGCTACGACGCGCTGGTGGTGCGTTCCTGAACTCCCCACCCTGTTTTACCCGGCGGCGCTACGCTTGCGCGGGTCTGCATGTAGGCCGGGTAAGCGGAGCGCTACCCGGCAATACGAGGGTTAAGCAGGCAGCGATTTCAGCAGGGCGAAGGCCTCCTTCATCCGGTCTTCGCTGACGACAAAGGCGCATATCTGACCGTCAGCATCGGTGCCGCGCGCCACCATGCCCTGCGGCGAAAGGGCAATCTGCCAGTCCAGATCCTGACGCTGCGTTTCACCTGCAAGATGCAGCGGCAATTCCGGCGTTTTGACCTTTACCAGCATGGCGGGTAATTTCAGCGGCGCGCTGCCGCCGAGCAGGTTTTTTGCCAGATACATGGCGCTTAACTGAATCGGCTGCAGGAAGGGCAGCACCTGGCCGTTAATTTCCGCGCAGTCGCCCAGGGCATAAATATCCGGCCGCGTGGTTTGCAGGTAGCTATTTACCTTCACGCCGCGGTTTATTTCAGCCCCTGCGCGATGCGCCAGCGCGGTTTCCGGGCGCAGGCCCGTCGCGGCAACCACCGCATCCACTTCTACGCTGCGGCTTCGGTCGAGCGTGGCACGGATACCGCCTTCGGTTTTGCTCAGGCTTTGTAGCTGCGATTTCAACATCAGATGCACGCCCATATCAGTCAGACGATGCTGTAAGCGACTGCTTACTTCTGCCGGCATCAGCGCCGACAGAATGCTCGCCGCGTGGTCAACCAGGGTGACGGATTTACCCGCCCGACAGAAGTCCATCGCCAGCTCGGTGCCAATCAGCCCGCCGCCGACAATCATCACCCTAGCGGCATCGCGTAGCTGGGTTTCGCTGGCCTGATACTCCTGCTGGCTGTTGAGGGTGACCATTAGCTCGCGGCCCTCAACCGGCGGCACAAACGCAGAGGCGCCCGTCGCCAGCACCAGCCTGTCGTACTGCCAGGTTTTCGCTTTCGTTTTTACCACGTGGGCGTCGGCATCGATATCGGTGACCCAGGTGTACGGAAACAGACGCAGGTTGAACTGCTCCGCGAACTCCCCCGCCGTCTGGCGGGTGAGGTCATCGGCGCGCTGATTCTGGCTAATGACGTGGCTTAAATCAGGCTTGTTGTAGTCGTCCATGCTGTCGGCGGCGATCAGCGTCAACGGCACGTTTGCATCCTGTTTGCGGATATTTTTCACCAGCTGGCGGGCAGCAAAGCCCGAGCCGATGATAACGATGCCGTTGCTCATTTTGCCTCCGTTGCCAGTTCATCAAAGACGTCTTTGCCGAGGGAGCATTCCGGGCAGAGGAAGTTGTCTGGCACCTCGCTCCACGGCGTGCCCGGGGCAACATCCTGCAGCGGTTCGCCAAGCTCAGGATCGTAGATCCACTGGCAGACGCTGCACTGCATGCGCGGACCGAGATCGGCGCTGGCTGCCGTAGAACAGATTTGTGGCTGTTCCGCAGGTTTTGCGGTGACTTCAGGAAGCGGGGCGAGTGCCCACTGACGGGCGATGTCGCGGCCATGCTGGCGGCAGATTTCCAGCGCGTCGATATCCGGACGCCATTTCGCCTTCAGGCTCATGGACATCTCAAAACCTGCATCCTGTAAACGGGTGGAAAGACGGTCTACCGCGCCGCCGCTCCAGCCGTGTGAACCAAAGGCGCTGGCGCGTTTGTTACGAAAGCGCAGGCCGGTCATCTCTTCCACCAGGCCGGCAATCTTCGGCATCATCACGTTATTCATGGTGGAGGTACCCACCAGCACGCCCTTGGAGCGGAAGACGTTGGTCAATACCTCGTTCTTATCGCTGCGCGCCACGTTGAAGATTTTCACCGCCACGTTCGGGTCAACTTCATTGATCCCCTGGGCAATCGCGTCCGCCATCATGCGGGTGTTGTTGGACATGGTGTCGTAGAAGATAGTGATGCGGTCTTCCTGGTAATCCGCGGCCCATTTCAGGTACAGCTCGACGATCTGGGTGGGGTTTTCACGCCACACCACGCCGTGGGAGGTCGCAATCATGTCCACCGGCAGGTTGAAGCCGAGGATCTCGGTAATTTTAGGCGTCACCAGGCGGCTGAACGGAGTCAGGATATTGGCGTAGTAGCGCTGACACTGTTCGAACAGCTCGGTCTGATCCACTTCATCATTAAACAGGCGTTCGTCGCAGTAGTGCTGGCCAAAGGCGTCGTTGCTGAACAGCACCGCGTCGCCGGTCATGTAGGTCATCATGCTGTCCGGCCAGTGCAGCATCGGGGTTTCGACGAAGATCAGCTGCTTGCCGTTGCCGATATCCAGCGTGTCGCCGGTTTTTACGGTGTGGAAGTTCCACTCCGGATGATGGTGGTGGCCGTTAATTGAATCAATGGCGTTGGTGGTGCAGTAGATTGGGGTATCCGGAATGTGGGACATCAGCTCGGTCAGGGCCCCGGCGTGGTCCTCTTCCGCATGGTTGATGATGATGTAGTCGATGTCATTCAGGTCGATTTCACCGCGCAGGTTCTGCACGAACTCACGGCTGAATTTGTGATCGACGGTATCGATCAGGACGTTTTTACCTTCGCGGATGAGATAGCTGTTGTAGCTGCTGCCGCGCAGCGTTTTGTATTCCGTCCCGTGGAAATCGCGCACTTCCCAGTCACGTTGACCCACCCAATGAATGTTATTTTTAACCAGAATAGACATAGCAACCTCAACTTAATACAGCGTTTTTATATAAGATGGTTTGCTTATATCAAGTTGCGTGCCAACTTTTTAAGTTATTAATATTCAATAGGTTGTGATTTAATGCCCCATAATGAGTAGTCATTATGACTATCCTAAAAAGAGTCAATATGACATTATGCATTGTCAAAATGACAGTGAGGCAGACATGAGCTTTTGCGTAGACGTCCTGGCGAAGATCGCCATAGAACTGCAAACCGGTATCGGCCATCAGGACCGCTTTCAGCGCCTGATCTCCACGCTGCGCCACGTGCTGGATTGCGATGCGTCGGCGCTGCTGCGTTACGAAGGGCGGCAGTTTATTCCGCTGGCTATCGACGGCCTGGCGAAGGACGTACTCGGGCGGCGCTTTACGCTGGAGGGCCACCCGCGTCTGGAAACCATCGCCCGCGCGGGCGACGTGGTGCGTTTCCCGGCAGACAGCGATCTGCCCGATCCGTACGACGGCCTGATTCCGGGGCAGGAGAGCCTGAAGGTGCACGCCTGTATTGGCCTGCCGCTGTTCGCCGGGCAGAATCTGATTGGCGCATTAACCCTCGACGGCATGTCGCCGGATCAGTTCGACACCTTCAGCGACGAAGAACTGCGCCTGATTGCCGCGCTGGCCGCCGGAGCGCTGAATAATGCGCTGCTGATAGAGCAGCTGGAGAGCCAGAATATTCTTCCCGGAAGCCCGGCGGCGTTTGAGCAGGTGGCGCATACGGAGATGATCGGCCTTTCGCCCGGCATGGCGCAGCTCAAAAAAGAGATTGAGATTGTTGCCGCGTCCGATCTGAACGTGCTGATCTTCGGAGAGACCGGTACCGGTAAGGAGCTGGTGGCGAAGTCCATCCACGAAGCTTCGCCGCGCGCGGTCAACCCGCTGGTGTACCTTAACTGCGCCGCGCTGCCGGAAAGCGTGGCGGAGAGCGAGCTGTTCGGTCACGTCAAAGGGGCGTTTACCGGGGCCATCAGCAACCGCAGCGGCAAGTTTGAAATGGCCGATAACGGCACGCTGTTTCTTGATGAGATTGGCGAGCTTTCCCTTTCACTTCAGGCCAAACTGCTGCGCGTATTGCAGTACGGCGACATCCAGCGCGTGGGGGATGACCGCAGCCTGCGGGTGGACGTGCGGGTCCTTGCTGCGACCAACCGGGATCTGCGCGAAGCGGTGCTGGCCGGGCAGTTCCGCGCCGACCTGTTCCATCGCCTGAGCGTGTTCCCGCTGTCCGTGCCGCCGCTGCGTGAGCGCGGAGACGACGTGGTGCTGCTGGCGGGTTATTTCTGCGAACAGTGCCGTCTCAAAATGGGGCTGTCCCGCGTGGTGCTTAGCCCGGGGGCGAGAGCGCATCTGCTCAGCTACGGCTGGCCGGGCAACGTGCGCGAGCTGGAGCATGCGATTCACCGCTCGGTGGTGCTGGCGAGGGCGACGCGCTCGGGGGATGAAGTGGTGATTCATGCGCGCCATTTTGCGCTGCATGAGGAAAATGCTCCGACCGTGAAGCCTGCTGTGCCTGAGATCGCAATCGAAAACCTGCGCGAAGCGACAGAAGAGTTTCAGCGTCAGATGATTACCCGCGCGCTGGAGCAGAATAACCGCAGCTGGGCGGCGTGCGCGCGGGCGCTGGAGATGGACGTCGCCAACCTGCACCGGCTGGCGAAGCGTCTTGGGCTGAAGGGTTAAATAATCCCGGCCTGGTAGAAGTCCTGCAGGTTGATAGCGCCGCACAGCCTGCCGTGCTCGTCCACCACCGGTGCGGCGGTGATTTTGCGCTTCATCAGCACCTCTTTGGCTTCAATGGCGCGGCTGTCGGCGTTGAGCGTCAGCCCGCCTTTGGTCATGGCGTCAGACACGTTTGTTTCCAGCCTGCCGCCGCCCACCAGCCAGCGGCGCAGGTCGCCGTCGGTGAAGACGCCCTTCACGTTTCCGCCGTCATCGCATACCGCCACCAGCCCCAGACCGGTGCGGCTCAGCTCCAGCATCGCGTCCATCACGCTGGTATCGAGTTTGACCTGCGGAATGGCATCGTCAGTGCGCATCAGATGGTGAACCTTGTTGAGCAGTCGCGCGCCGAGCGCACCTGCCGGATGCGAACGGGCAAAATCTTCCTCATTGAATCCGCGCGCCTGCATTACCGCCATCGCCAGCGCGTCGCCCATCATCAGGGTGTTAACGGTGCTGGAGGTCGGGGCGAGGTGCATCGGGCAGGCTTCACGCTCAACGGAAATATCCAGCGTCGCTTTGGCGGCCAGCGCCAGCGGCGAGCGGGGTTTCCCGGTCATCGCCAGCAGGGCGACCGATTTTTCCTGCAGGCGCGGAATAATCAGATCCAGCTCTTTGGCCGAACCGGAGTAGGAGATAAACAGCATCACGTCGCGGCTTTCGATCATCCCGAGATCGCCGTGCAGCGCCTCTGCCGGATGCACGAAGAACGCCGGGGTACCGGTGCTGGCGAGCGTCGCGGCAATCTTCTTGCCGATATGGCCGGATTTACCGATGCCCGCCACAATCACTTTGCCTTCGCAGTGGATAATGGTGTTGGCGGCGCGGACAAAATCCTCGCCCAGACGTTCCGGCAGGCGGCTGGCTTCCTGCAGCTCCAGCATCAGCGTCTGGCGGCCCGTTTCTAACAGAAAATCACTCATCTCTTTCTCCGGTTACGATCACGTCGATCCCTTTCTCTTCCAGCGCTTTTTTGAACGCCGGATCGATACCCGCGTCGGTAATCAGCTTATCAACGCTTTCGAGGCTACAGACAATATTGGGGCTTTTGCGGCCAAACTTCGACGAGTCGGCCATTAAAATCACTTCCCGCGCGGCGTTGCACATGGCTTTGCTGACGCTGAACACCTCGTTAAACGTTGTGACGCCTGCGTTAAGGTCGATGCCGTCCGTGCCCATAAACAGTTTATCGAAGCTGAAGTGGTCGAAAGCGTTCTCCGCCAGCTGGCCGTGAAAGGACGCCGATTTTTTGCGGAAGGTGCCGCCGGGCATCAGGATGGTCTGCTCGCTGTCGAACTCGGACAGCGCGTTGACGATGTGCAGGCTGTTGGTCATCACCGTGATGTTGTTAAAGCGGCTGAGCAGGGGGATCATCTGCAGGACGGTACTGCCTGCGTCGAGGATGATGGAATCGCCGTCCTGGATAAATTTGACGGCGGCTTCGGCAATCAGCGCTTTCTGGTGGGTATTGATCAGCGTTTTGTGATCGATTGGCGGGTCCGCTTCGTCCTTGTTGAGCACCACGCCGCCATAGGTGCGAATAACGGCGCCAGAGTTTTCGAGCAATACCAGGTCCTTGCGTATTGTCGTGCCGGTGGTGTCAAAGTAGTGGGCCAGATCCTCTACCGAGCATTTTCCCTGCTTTTGTAGATGCTCGAGAATGGCCGCCTGCCGCTGACGTGGTTTCATAGGCGCTTCGTTCCTTAGGTTGCGAAATGATAATTTCGCAAGTCTATAACTTTCACAACGAAATTATCCATGTTTCAGATTGAGCGCTAATGATAGTGCATTCTGACAGAGTGGATCATGGGGAAAGATCACATCAGGCTGCAATTCCTGTAACAAGAGGCCGTTGATTGCCTGGATTTTGGCCGGACGGGCAAATACCGTTATGCCACGCATGAGGAGGGAATCGCACACCCGGTCGTGCTCGTCCAGCGCTACAGCGACGACCACGCGCGGTTTAAAGCGTCCGCCGGAACGCCCGACGCCGACGCGGCCCTTCTGACACAGCGCATCAAACGCGCGGTTAAACTGGTGGATCTGCCAGCCGCCAAACGCCATCTGGCACAGCCAGGCGAGGCCGGCGACGGTGATGAGTGCGGTTACCATATCGACTCCTTGTTTTGTTCCCTCTCCCGGTGGGAGAGGGTTAGGGTGAGGGCACCAGGCCGCTCGATCAGAACATCACCTGCCCACCGGTCACGTTAATCGACTGTCCGGTGCAGTACGACGCTTTCGGACTGGCGTAAAACAGCAGCATGTTCAGCACGTCCTGATAGTCACACCCGCGCTTCAGCGGCACTTTATCGATGTAGTACTGCTCCACTTCCTCAGCCTTGATGCCGAGCTTGGTGGCGTACTGCGGCAGCAGGGACTGGAACATCGGCGATTTCAGCAGGTTGCCCAGCATCAGCGAGTGCACGGTAATCCCGTATTCGGCCAGATCCAACGCCAGGGACTGCGTCAGCCCCACGCCGCCAAACTTCGCCGCGCTGTACCCGGAGTTGTGCTTGCTGCCCACTTTCCCGGATTTTGAGTTGATCTGAATGATGCGTCCCTGAATGCCGTCGCGGATCATCAGGCGTGAAAACTCGCGGGCGCAAAGGAAATAGCCCACCAGATTCACCTGCAGCGAACGGTCAAAATCCCCCAGTTCGAAATCGCTGATAAACGCCGCTTTCGCAATCCCCGCGCTGTAGACCAGCAGGTCGGTGCGCCCAAAAATCTCGTCCACGCCGCGGGCCAGCGCCATCACGCTCTGCTCGCTGGTGGCGTCGGCACCAAACCCGTACGCCATCCCTTCGCCAAACTCGGTATTGATGGTGTCCGCCACGCGGGCGGCTTTTTCACTCTGAATGTCCACTACCGCCACGCGGTAACCTTCTGCGGCAAGCCCACGGCAGAGAAACTCGCCTAAGGTTTGTCCCCCACCAATGACAACGGCAACCTGACTCATGTGACTCTCCTTAATTACGCAACAAATTTTAACGTGCAGCCTGGGGTGACAGCCTGCGGAACCGGGCCATCCACGTGAACCGTACCGGGGTATTCCGCCTGCGGCTGGCCGTCGAAGCGCAGGGTGATGTGGCCGAGCTCGCGCAGGTTTTGCTCGGCCACGTCGCCGACGGCGGTGACGGCATAGCGCGCCTCGCCCAGCTCCAGCTGGCTTCCGGCCTTCAGCTCGCCGTTCAGTTCGCCGTGGCAGTGGATAAAGCAAAACTCTTCGATATCCGCCGGAGCGCCTTCGCGGAAGGTGATCAGCATCTGGTCGCTCAGCGCGTCCGCTGCGCTCTGGCCGATGCGGGTAATGGTGGTCTGGTAAATGACGTTCATTGCAGGAACCTCTTATTGATAGATAAAGCCGGAGACAAACCAGGCAATCAGCACCGTCGGCGCGCCCGTCAGGAAGCGGCTCACCAGCACGGACGGTACGCCCACGCGCACGGTGTCCTGGCGCGCTTCGGCCAGCGACAGCCCCACGGGGATGAAGTCGCACGCCGCCTGGGCGTTAATGGCAAACAGGGCGGGCAGGGCGAGGTGCGGGGGAATGTTGCCCAGACCAATCTGCACGCCAATCAGCACGCCGATGACCTGGGCAATCACCGCGCCCGGGCCGAGGAACGGCGACAGCAGCGGGAAGGAGCAGATCAGCGCCAGCGTCACCAGCCCGAGCGGGTGGCTGGCGAGCGGGGCGAGGACGTGGGCAATCCAGTCGCCCAGACCGGACGCCATGATGATGCCGATCAGCGCCGAGACGAACGCCATAAACGGCAGAATCGTTTTCAGCACCGTATCGATAGTGTCGCGCCCGGACTGGAACAGCACCGCCACGGCGGAGCCCATCCCCATCCCGACCTTCGCCAGCAGGCCGTCGCTCTGCTCGGTGATCTTCTTGCTGGTGTCGTACTCGCGCGGGGCTGCTTTTTGCGGCGCGGCAGTGCCATTCACCAGAGTGATGTTGTCCTCCTTCACGCCCGAGACATAAATGTCCTCGAGGATGTACTGCGCCAGCGGGCCGGATTTCCCGGTGGAGTGAATATTCACCGTCGGAATGCGGCGCTTCGGATAGATGCCGCAGCGCAGCGTGCCGCCGCAGTCAATCACCGCCACGCCGATGTCCGCTTCCGGCGGCTCGCCCTCTTTAAAGCCGTCAACCGCTTCCCAGCCGGTCAGCTCGCGCAGCTTGTCGACAATCGCCGGGCGCGTGCCCGCGGTGATGTAGACGATCTTTTTGCCTTCGGTGGCGTCGAACTCCAGCGGGCCGCCCCAGCCGCCCGTGCCTTTCTCAATGCGGATCCGGTTCATGCTGTCGCTCCTGAAAGATGGACCTTCTGTTCAAGCTGGATGCCCATTTTTTTCTCGAAAATAGCGGTGGTGAGGTCGGTCACCCAGCCGCGGAAGAAGTTGGTCACCAGGCCAACCAGCAGGTAGCTCACCGCCAGCGGGCCGAGCGGCAGGCCAAGCGTGGTCAGGCCGCTGGCGATCCCGAGATAGACAAACAGCTCTCCGGGGTTGATGTGCGGGAACAGGCCGTTCATCGAATGGCAGCTGTAGGAGGCGGCGGCGTAGTAGCTCGGCTTGTACTTTTCCGGCATAAAGCGGCCGAGGCTTAAGGTCATCGGGTTACAGAAAACAAAGGTGCCGATGAATGGCAATATCAGGTAGCGGGACAGCGGGTTACCGGCGCAGCGCTGGGCAAAGCGTTCGATGCGCTGCTGGCCGATAAAGTTGATCAGCGCGTTCATGATCACCAGCAGGCTGATCAGCAGGGGCAGGATCCCGGTCACCATGCCGGTGAACACTTCTCCGCCTTTCTGAAACAGCCCGATGAACCACTCGGCGCCGTGGGTGATGGTCTCTATCATTCTTCTCTCCTGTGGGGCTTTTTTGTTTTTGTATAACTGCGGCTAATAATAATCACTTTGAAAGGTTTTAAAGTGTTAGTTAGATCTCACAATGAAAGAAAAATGTATTATTTTGAAAGTTAATTGATGAGGTGAATGATTTTCGGTGGAAAAAAGCGCGGATTTGCGTTGTGGAGGCGCGTACCGCTTCCTTGAGGTGTTGCGGATGCTTTACCATACTGGGTTCTTGTCGAACCCGTTAAATGGATGTCTCATGTTCAAGCGTCGTTATGCAGCGCTGTTGCCTGCGCTTATCCTGCTGTCTGCCTGTAGCAGCAAACCTAAGACCGAAGCCGTTCAGCAAACGGCGGGCGCACCTTCCGGGGGATTCCTGCTGGAGCCGCAGCACAATATGATGCAGATGGGAGGCGACTTCGCGAATAACCCGGCGGCCGAGCAGTTCATCGATAAAATGGTGAGCAAACACGGTTTCGACCGCCAGCAGCTGCATGAAATTCTGTCTCAGGCGAAGCGTCTGGACTACGTTCTGCGCCTGATGGACAGGCAGGCACCGTCCGCCCAGGTGCCGAGCGGGCCGAACGGCGCGTGGCTGCGCTACCGCAAACAGTTTATTACCCCGGACAACGTGCAAAACGGCGTGGCGTTCTGGAACCAGTATGAAGATGCGCTCAACCGCGCGTGGCAGGTTTATGGCGTGCCGCCGGAAATCATCGTCGGGATTATCGGCGTAGAGACCCGCTGGGGTCGCGTGATGGGCAAAACCCGCATCCTCGACGCACTGGCGACGCTCTCCTTTAACTACCCGCGCCGCGCGGAGTATTTCTCTTCCGAGCTGGAAACCTTCCTGCTGATGGCGCGCAACGAGCAGGACGATCCGCTCGATCTGAAAGGGTCATTTGCCGGCGCGATGGGCTACGGCCAGTTTATGCCGTCCTCCTATAAGCAGTATGCCGTCGACTTTAACGGGGATGGTCACATTAACCTGTGGGATCCGGTGGATGCCATCGGCAGCGTGGCGAACTACTTCAAAGCGCACGGCTGGACGCCGGGCGGCCAGGTTGCCGTGCAGGCGAACGGCGAAGCGTTTGGTCTGGAAAACGGCTTTAAAACCAAATACAGCGTTGCACAGCTGACGGCGGCAGGCTTAACGCCAACCCAGCCGCTGGGCAATGTTGACCAGGTGAGCCTGCTGCGTCTGGACGTGGGAACCGGCTACCAGTACTGGTACGGCATGCCGAACTTCTACACCATCACCCGCTACAACCATAGCACCCACTATGCGATGGCGGTGTGGCAACTGGGGCTGGCGGTATCGCAGGCTCGCGTCCCGGCGGCGTCGCCGTTTAGTCAGTAACTCGCCTTATTCCGCCCTCTCCCTGTGGGAGAGGGCACCCGCGCGCACCTCTTTCCCGCAGAAACATTTCGCCACACTCCCATGTCACTCCCGCCGTTTACATCTTCATCGCCTTTCATTATTGTTATGTTATAACATTATTTTTGAGTTGAAATATCAATGTCCCTGTTTTCTCTCTCATCCCCGGTTCGGCTGCTGCTGGCGATGGTGCTCATTCTTTTTCTCGGGCTGGCCGTGCGCTGGGCGGTGGCGCTGCCATGATCGTGATGAACGCACTGGTTGCGGGCTACGACCGCCAGCCCGTCACGCGTCCGCTTTCGGGCGTGATTGAACGCGGCAGCATGACCGCGATTATCGGCGCCAACGGCTGCGGCAAATCCACGCTGCTGAAAACCCTCGCCGGATTTATTCCGCCCGTCAGCGGCAGATTTTACTGGCAGGGTAGACGACCAGTAATCGGATGGCTGGCGCAGCGTCACGCGCTGGAAGCGCAGTTTCCGCTGACCGTGCAGGACGTGGTGAGCATGGGCTGCTGGCCCGGAATTTCGCTTTTCGCCGGTTTTCGTCGCGAAGCGCGTCTGCGCATTAGTGGTGCACTTGAGCGCGTGGGGCTGGAGTCGATGGCGCTCTCCACCATTGATGAACTCTCCGGCGGCCAGTTTCAGCGCATGCTTTTTGCCCGCGTGTTAGTACAGCAGGCGCCGCTGGTGATGCTCGACGAGCCCTTCACCGGCGTTGATGAAGCGACCTGCAACGTGCTGATGGATCTGATGCTGGAGATGTATATGCAGGGGCAAACGCTGCTCGCGGTACTGCACGACAGCGAGCGCGTGGCGCGCCACTTCCCGCAGACGCTGCGGCTGGATGCTGACGCCCCCCAGTGGAAAACCGAACGGGTGAGGGTGGCATGATCTGGCACACATTCTTCCAGCCGTTTATCGAATTCGGCTTTATGCGTCGCGCGCTGGTGGTTTGCCTGGCGCTCTCCGTCAGCACCACCGCGCTCGGCGTGTTTCTTCAGCTGCGCCGGATGAGCCTGATGGGCGATGCGCTTTCTCACGCCATTTTGCCCGGCGTCGCCGTGGGGTATTTGCTCAGCGGGATGTCGCTGTTGGCTATGACCGTTGGCGGGTTTATCGCCGGGATTGCCGTTGCGCTGGTGGCCGGGCTGGTCAGCCGCCGCACGCCGCTGAAAGAGGATGCCAGCTTTGCCGGTTTTTACCTGGGGTCACTGGCGCTGGGCGTCACGCTGGTATCTCTACGCGGCTCGAATGTCGATCTGCTGCATCTGCTGTTTGGCTCAATCCTCGCGGTGGACAACGACGCCGCGCTGTTTGTGACCGGCGTGTGCATCTTCACCCTTATCATGCTGGCCCTTTTTTACCGCGGGCTGGTGACGGAGGCGTTTGACACCGCCTGGCTGCAGGTGAATGCCCGCTGGCTACCAGGCTTATTGCACGGTCTGTTTCTGGCGCTGCTGGTCCTGAACCTGGTGGCCGGTTTTCAGGTGCTCGGCACGCTGATGGCCGTCGGGCTGATGATGCTCCCGGCGGTGGCGGCGCGCTGTTGGGTCCGCACCTTACCCGGATTACTCCTGATGGCTGGTATCAGCGGTATTTTCTGCGCGTGGTTGGGGCTAAGCCTCTCCTGGGCGGCAAGTTTACCCGCGGGGCCATCTATTGTGCTGACCGCCAGCGCGCTGTTTTTTATTTCCGTTTTATTTGGCACGCGCAGCAGGCTGGCTGGCAGCCTGCGGGCGCTTTTTTAACGCAAGGGGAAACGATGAAAAGTACAGGATTAATCATGGCGCTAGCGCTGGGGATGATGTCGCATAGCGTGATGGCGAAAACGCTGAATGTGGTCACCAGCTTTTCGATACTGGGGGATATCGCGCAGGAGGTGGGGGGCGATCGTGTAAATGTGACGACGCTGGTGGGGCCGGACGGCGATCCCCATACCTTCGAACCGTCGCCTAAGGACAGCGCGGCGCTGAGCAAGGCTGACGTGGTCGTGGTCAACGGTTTAGGGCTGGAAGGCTGGCTCGACCGCCTGGTGAAAGCCTCCGGGTTCAAAGGCCAGCTGGTCGTTGCCTCAAACGGGGTGAAAACCCACACGCTTGAGGAAGATGGAAAGACCGTGACCGATCCGCACGCCTGGAACAGCGCGGCGAACGGTGCGCTGTATGCGCAAAATATTCTGAACGGGCTGGTGAAAGCCGATCCGGAAGACAAAGCGGCGCTGGAGGCTTCAGGAAAACCATACATTGCGCAACTGACGCAACTGGACAGCTGGGCCAAAACGCGCTTTAGCCAGATCCCGCAGGAAAAGCGCAAAGTGCTGACCAGCCATGACGCGTTTGGTTATTTTGGCCGCGCTTACGGCGTAACCTTCATGGCACCTCAAGGACTCTCTTCAGAGAGCGAGGCCAGCGCGTCGCAGGTGGCGGAGATTATCAAGCAGATTAAAGCCGACGGCGTGAAAACGTGGTTTATGGAAAACCAGCTCGACCCGCGTCTGGTGAAGCAGATTGCGTCGGCGACGGGCGCACAGCCGGGCGGCGAACTTTACCCGGAAGCCTTGTCGGCAAAAGGTGGAGCAGCAGACACCTACGTTAAGGCGTTTCGCCATAATGTCGATACGCTTGCGAACAGCATGAAATAATATTTCTACAGCCGGTGCGCCCGCACCGGCTTTTTTCTGAAGCCCCCTCGTAAAACCTGAAGCGCATCCCCATATCTGACGAGAAAGTGCTATCTTGTGCTGCACGTTTTTCTCAAGCCTGGAGCAAGAATGACTGACCATGAATTGATGCAGCTAAGCGAGATCGTTGGCCTTGCCCTGAAGCAGCGTGGCGCGACTATTACCACCGCGGAATCCTGCACCGGCGGCTGGGTGGCGAAAGCGATTACCGATATCGCCGGCAGTTCCGCCTGGTTTGAACGTGGCTTTGTGACCTACAGTAACGAAGCTAAGGCGCAGATGATTGGCGTGCGCGAAGCCACGCTGGAACAGCATGGCGCGGTCAGCGAACCGGTTGTCATTGAAATGGCCATTGGCGCGCTGAAAGAGGCGCGGGCAGATTACGCCATTTCCATCAGCGGCATCGCGGGGCCGGACGGCGGCAGCGACGTGAAGCCTGTCGGCACCGTCTGGTTCGGGTTTGCCACGTCCAAAGGGGAGGGGATCACCCGCCGGGAGTGCTTCAGCGGCGATCGCGAAAGCGTGCGTCGTCAGGCTACCGTTTATGCGTTAAAAACGCTCTGGCAACAATTTCTACAAAATACTTGATACTGTATGACTATACAGTATAATTGCACCAACAGAACAGAAGTCCATGGTGAAGCGCAGTTGCTTCTCCCGGCATGACAGGAGTAATAATGGCTATCGACGAAAACAAACAGAAAGCGTTGGCGGCAGCACTGGGCCAGATCGAAAAGCAATTCGGTAAAGGCTCCATCATGCGCCTGGGTGAAGACCGTTCCATGGATGTGGAAACAATCTCCACCGGTTCGCTTTCTCTGGATATCGCACTGGGCGCGGGCGGTTTGCCGATGGGGCGTATCGTAGAAATCTACGGTCCGGAATCCTCAGGTAAAACGACGCTGACCCTGCAGGTTGTTGCAGCGGCGCAGCGCGAAGGTAAAACCTGTGCGTTTATCGATGCCGAGCACGCGCTGGACCCGGTCTATGCCCGTAAGCTGGGCGTTGATATCGACAACCTGCTGTGTTCCCAGCCGGACACCGGCGAGCAGGCGCTGGAAATTTGTGACGCGCTGGCACGTTCCGGTGCGGTTGACGTGATCATCGTCGACTCCGTTGCGGCGCTGACGCCAAAAGCGGAAATCGAAGGTGAAATCGGTGACTCTCACATGGGCCTCGCGGCACGTATGATGAGCCAGGCGATGCGTAAGCTGGCCGGTAACCTGAAGCAGTCCAATACGCTGCTGATCTTCATCAACCAGATCCGTATGAAAATTGGTGTGATGTTCGGTAACCCGGAAACCACCACCGGTGGTAACGCCCTGAAATTCTACGCCTCTGTCCGTCTGGATATCCGCCGTATCGGCGCGGTGAAAGAGGGCGAGAACGTGGTGGGTAGCGAAACCCGCGTGAAGGTTGTGAAGAACAAAATCGCAGCACCGTTCAAACAGGCTGAATTCCAGATCCTCTACGGCGAAGGTATCAACTTCCTCGGCGAACTGGTTGACCTGGGCGTGAAAGAGAAGCTGATTGAAAAAGCGGGCGCCTGGTACAGCTACAACGGTGACAAGATTGGTCAGGGTAAAGCGAATGCTATCTCCTGGCTGAAAGAGAACCCGGCTGCGGCGAAAGAGATTGAGAAGAAGGTGCGTGAGCTTCTGCTGAACAACCAGGACTCCAAACCTGATTTCGTGGTGGATGCCGCGGATGCTGAAGAAACCAACGAAGACTTTTAAGTCTCTCGTGTAAAGATGAAGGGCTGCTGACGCGGCCCTTTTTGCATTTCTGATTCTGCAGGTTTTTTATGAGTGAACCGACATCACGCCGACCCGCCTACGCGCGCTTGCTGGATCGTGCGGTACGCATTCTCGCCGTGCGCGACCACAGTGAACAGGAGCTGCGGCGGAAGCTGTCAGCGCCCGTCATGAGCAAAAACGGGCCGGAGGAGATTGATGCCACTGCGGAAGACTACGACCGCGTGGTGGCCTGGTGCTATGAGCATCATTACCTGGACGATGACCGGTTTGCCTCGCGTTTTCTCGCCAGCCGTGGTCGCAAAGGGTATGGGCCCGCGCGCATCCGCCAGGAGCTTAACCAGAAAGGGGTGGCCAGGGAGTCCATCGAAAAAGCGATGCGCGAAAGCGACACGGACTGGTGCGAACTGGCAAAAGAGCAGGCGATTCGTAAGTACGGCGAACCGTTGCCGCGTGAATTTTCAGAAAAAGTCAAAATCCAGCGCTTTTTGCTCTACCGCGGCTTTCTGATGGAAGATATTCAGGATATCTGGCGTAATTTTGCCGATTGAACGCATGCGGGATTTTACTTCCCACTAAAGAAAACTTATCTTATTCCCACTTTTTCCAGTAGCTGGTCCGTCCAACGGTTTACCGATACAGGCTGGCTACGACATTTCGTTAGCTTGATTTCAGGATAATTATGAGCAAGAGCACCGCTGAGATCCGTCAGGCGTTTCTCGATTTTTTCCATAGTAAGGGACACCAGGTTGTTGCCAGCAGCTCCCTGGTACCGAACAACGATCCGACTCTGCTGTTTACCAACGCCGGGATGAACCAGTTCAAGGATGTGTTCCTTGGTCTCGACAAGCGTAATTATTCCCGCGCCACAACCTCACAGCGTTGCGTGCGTGCGGGCGGTAAACACAACGACCTGGAAAACGTCGGTTACACCGCGCGCCACCACACCTTCTTCGAAATGCTGGGTAACTTCAGCTTCGGCGACTACTTCAAACATGATGCCATTCAATACGCATGGGAGCTGCTGACCGGTGAAAACTGGTTCAACCTGCCGAAAGAGCGTCTGTGGGTGACCGTCTACGAAACCGATGACGAAGCGTTCGAAATCTGGGAAAAAGAAGTGGGTATCCCGCGCGAGCGTATTATTCGCATCGGTGATAACAAAGGCGCGCCATATGCGTCTGATAACTTCTGGCAGATGGGCGACACCGGTCCTTGCGGTCCGTGCACCGAGATCTTCTACGATCACGGCGACCATATCTGGGGCGGCCCTCCAGGCAGCCCGGAAGAAGACGGCGATCGCTATATTGAGATCTGGAACATCGTCTTCATGCAGTTCAACCGCCAGGCTGACGGCACCATGGAGCCGCTGCCGAAGCCGTCCGTTGATACCGGTATGGGCCTGGAGCGTATCGCCGCGGTTCTGCAGCACGTTAACTCCAACTACGAGATTGACCTGTTCAGCACTCTGATCAAAGCCGTTGCGAACGTTACCGGCGCGACCGATCTGAACAACAAATCGCTGCGCGTTATCGCAGACCATATTCGTTCCTGTGCGTTCCTGATTGCCGACGGCGTTATTCCGTCGAATGAAAACCGTGGCTACGTGCTGCGTCGCATCATTCGCCGTGCGATCCGTCACGGCAACATGCTGGGCGCGAAGGACACCTTCTTCTATAAACTCGTTGGGCCACTGATTGGCGTGATGGGGTCAGCCGGCGACGAGCTGAAACGCCAGCAGGCGCAGGTTGAGCAGGTTCTGAAAACCGAAGAAGAGCAGTTCGCTCGTACGCTGGAGCGCGGTCTGGCGCTGCTGGACGAAGAACTGGCGAAGCTTAAGGGCGACACGCTGGATGGCGAAACCGCTTTCCGCCTGTACGACACCTACGGCTTCCCGGTTGACCTGACGGCGGACGTTTGCCGCGAGCGCAACATCAAAGTTGATGAAGCAGGCTTTGAAGCCGCGATGGAAGAGCAGCGTCGTCGTGCGCGTGAGTCCAGCGGTTTCGGTGCAGACTACAACGCGATGATCCGCGTTGATAGCGCGTCTGAATTCAAAGGTTATGAAGCGCTGGAACTGACCGGCAAAGTGACCGCCCTGTTTGTTGACGGTAAAGCCGTAGACAGCATCAGCGCGGGTCAGGAAGCCGTCGTCATTCTGGACAAAACGCCGTTCTATGCGGAATCCGGCGGCCAGGTTGGCGATAAAGGCGAACTGAAAGGCAACGGTTTTAGCTTCAGCGTCAGCGACACCCAGAAATACGGTCAGGCGATCGGTCACCAGGGCAAACTGGTATCCGGTTCTCTGAAAGTGGGCGAGGGCGTACAGGCTAACGTTGATGAAGCACGCCGTGCGCGCATTCGTCTGAACCACTCTGCAACCCACCTGATGCACGCAGCCCTGCGCGACGTGCTGGGTACCCACGTTGCACAGAAAGGTTCTCTGGTAAACGATAAAGTGCTGCGCTTCGACTTCTCGCATTTTGAAGCGATGAAGCCGTCTGAAATTCGCGCGGTGGAAGACCTGGTGAACGCGCAGATCCGTCGTAACCTGCCAATTGAGACCCACATCATGGATCTTGAGGACGCGAAGAAAAAAGGTGCGATGGCGCTGTTTGGCGAGAAATATGACGAGCGCGTTCGCGTGTTGAGCATGGGCGACTTCTCTACCGAACTGTGCGGCGGTACCCACGCCTCGCGCACCGGTGACATCGGCCTGTTCCGCATTGTTTCCGAATCCGGTACGGCTGCAGGTGTGCGTCGTATTGAAGCGGTGACCGGTGAAGGCGCAATCGCCAGCCTGCATGCGCAGAGCGATCAGCTGCACGACATCGCGCAGCTGCTGAAAGGCGATAGCCAGAATCTGGGCGAGAAAGTGCGCGTTGCGCTGGATCGCACGCGTCAGCTGGAAAAAGAGCTGCAGCAGCTGAAAGAGCAGGCTGCGGCGCAGGAGAGTGCAAACCTCTCCAGTAAAGCGGTAGACATTAAGGGCGTCAAACTGCTGGTCAGCGATCTGGCGGGCGTTGAGCCTAAGATGCTGCGTACTATGGTCGACGATCTCAAGAACCAGCTTGGTTCTACCGTTATCGTGCTGGCGACAGTGGCAGAAGGTAAGGTTTCTCTGATTGCGGGCGTCTCTAAGGATGTGACCGACCGCGTTAAAGCAGGGGAACTGATTGGTATGGTCGCTCAGCAGGTGGGCGGCAAGGGTGGCGGTCGTCCGGACATGGCGCAAGCCGGTGGTACGGATGCGGCGGCACTTCCTGCGGCATTAGCCAGCGTTGAAAGCTGGGTAAGCGCGAAACTGTAATAACTACAAAGCACAAGCAGACGCCATAGCGGCAACGTTATGGCGTCTTGTTCACTGTGCTATCGATAACGATAAAGTCAGGTTGAGTTTGTGTATATCGGCTAAACTTACGTTTAACAGAATGTGATGCCGTGACTGCTTACACTTTACGTGTTTGTCATCGCTTACTTTTTGGCGTTATATGATGGATAATGCCGGGATACAAGAGACCCGACTCTTTTAATCTTTCAAGGAGCAAAGAATGCTGATTCTGACTCGTCGAGTTGGTGAGACCCTCATGATTGGGGATGAGGTCACCGTGACAGTTTTAGGGGTAAAGGGTAACCAGGTACGTATTGGTGTTAACGCTCCTAAAGAAGTATCTGTCCACCGTGAAGAGATCTACCAGCGTATCCAGGCTGAAAAATCCCAGCAGTCCAGTTACTGATATTGTCGCGTCTCGCTGTCGGGCGAGACGCAACCCTCCCGCTATTTTTCCTGCTCAAAGTTACCGTTTAATTTCAATCGCTCTCTTTTTAACCACTCCGTTACCCTTAACTCGTCTCAATACCGCCATTTCGGCAGATGTTTTCTGTGGCGTTGCCTGCAAAATCCGCTTATAAAACACCCTCTTTGCGGCTTTTACATGCGAATTGCGTGTGATTTGTGCAAACGATAAAAGCTTTTGGAAAATTGTTTGACTTATAAGTCCCAGAAAGTAATATATGCGCCACGCAGCGACGAGAAGCTCTTAACGAGTTGCTCGAAGCACTCGAAAGAGGCGTTGTGTGGTGAGGTGGCCGAGAGGCTGAAGGCGCTCCCCTGCTAAGGGAGTATGCGGTCAAAAGCTGCATCCGGGGTTCGAATCCCCGCCTCACCGCCATTTTGCATCCGTAGCTCAGCTGGATAGAGTACTCGGCTACGAACCGAGCGGTCGGAGGTTCGAATCCTCCCGGATGCAC
>NZ_JADBRS010000003.1:0-84506 GCF_014930775.1 Enterobacter cloacae complex sp. P38RS | reverse complement strand
TTGCATCCGTAGCTCAGCTGGATAGAGTACTCGGCTACGAACCGAGCGGTCGGAGGTTCGAATCCTCCCGGATGCACCATATTCTCCGAGATAACAGCGATGCTGTTTTTTCAAGGTCTGTGAGTTAATCGCAAGCACCAGGGAGGATAACGTTGCTTCAGCAACGGCCCGAAGGGCGAGGCGCAGCCGAGTAATCCTCCCGGATGCACCATTTACTATTTCTGAAAGCAGTTCCCTGATGCATCCGTAGCTCAGCTGGATAGAGTACTCGGCTACGAACCGAGCGGTCGGAGGTTCGAATCCTCCCGGATGCACCATATTCTCCGAGATAACAGCGATGCTGTTTTTTCAAGGTCTGTGAGTTAATCGCAAGCACCAGGGAGGATAACGTTGCTTCAGCAACGGCCCGAAGGGCGAGGCGCAGCCGAGTAATCCTCCCGGATGCACCATTTACTGTTTCTAAAAGCATTTCCCCGATGCATCCGTAGCTCAGCTGGATAGAGTACTCGGCTACGAACCGAGCGGTCGGAGGTTCGAATCCTCCCGGATGCACCATATTCTCCGAGATAACAGCAATGCTGTTTTTTCAAGGTCTGCGAGTTAATCGCAAGCACCAGGGAGGATAACGTTGCTTTAGCAACGGCCCGCAGGGCGAGGCGCAGCCGAGTAATCCTACCGGATGCACCATCTTCTCTTCTTTTGTCTATTCCTTCGACGTTCCGTCAGCAATCACACTCTCTGTCAGCGACAAAAACCCCCTTTTACGATAAAGTAATGCTTTGTTAATCGTTTAGCGAGAGCACGATGTACGCACAGTATGACGGTTTGATCTTCGACATGGATGGCACCATCCTGGATACTGAACCCACGCATCGTCAAGCCTGGACCGAGGTCCTTGGCCGCTACGGCATGCGTTTCGACCTTCAGGCGATGATTGCCCTCAACGGATCCCCAACCTGGCGTATTGCGCAGGCCGTGATTGAACTGAATCAGGCCGATCTCGACCCACACCTTCTCGCGCGTGAAAAAACCGATGCGGTAAAAGCCATGCTTTTAGATACCGTACGCCCTCTGCCACTGATTGATGTGGTAAAAGAGTGGCACGGGCGTCGCCCGATGTCTGTCGGGACGGGCAGCGAGAGCGCGATAGCAGAAGCGTTGCTCAACCATCTTGGCCTGCGCCACTATTTTTCTGCCGTGGTGGCCGCCGATCATGTTAAAAATCACAAACCCGCGCCGGACACCTTCCTGCTTTGCGCAGAATTAATGGGCGTACCGGCGGCAAAATGCGTCGTGTTTGAAGATGCCGACTTCGGTATTCAGGCCGCGCGTGATGCCGGAATGGCGGCGGTGGATGTGCGCTTACTGTGAGTGACGCGCTGTCACTTGCCTCATTATTCGCCAGCAGTTTTCTAAGCGCCACGCTGTTACCGGGAAATTCGGAAGTGGTACTGGTGGCGATGCTGTTGTCCGGCGTGAGTCAGCCCTGGCTGCTTGTATTAATAGCAACAATGGGTAATAGCCTTGGAGGGCTGACTAACGTTATTCTTGGGCGTTTCTTTCCGCTGCGCGAAAAATCGCGCTGGCAGGAAAAGGCAGTCGGCTGGCTAAAACGCTATGGCGCTGCCACGCTGTTATTAAGCTGGATGCCTGTAATAGGCGATTTACTGTGTCTGCTGGCGGGATGGATGCGCATCTCCTGGGGACCGGTGCTCTTTTTTTTGTGCCTTGGCAAGGCGTTGCGCTATGTTCTCGTGGCGTGGGCAACACTACAGGGTATGACGTGGTGGCACTAATTGGTGGAATGAATACGCGACCTTCAATCGTCAACCATTACAATTATGCTGAGTAACATTACTTTGACAGGCGGGAGGTCAATTTGATCCCGGACGTATCTCAGGCGCTGGCCTGGCTGGAAAACCACCCTCAGGCTCTGAAGGGTATTCAGCGTGGTCTTGAGCGTGAAACGCTGCGCGTTAACGCGGACGGTAGCTTAGCGACGACGGGTCACCCGAGGGCGTTAGGCTCGGCGCTGACACATAAATGGATCACAACCGATTTCGCTGAAGCGCTGCTGGAGTTCATTACGCCGGTGGACGGCGATATTGATCATATGCTGACGATCCTGCGCGACATCCATCGCTACACCGCGCGCAATCTCGGCGATGAGCGTATGTGGCCGCTCAGCATGCCGTGCTATATCGAGCAGGGCCAGAAGATTGAGCTGGCGCAGTACGGCACGTCAAACATTGGTCGGCTGAAAACGCTCTATCGCGAAGGTCTTAAAAATCGCTACGGCGCGCTGATGCAGACGATCTCTGGCGTGCATTACAATTTCTCTTTGCCGATGGCGTTCTGGCAGGCGAAGGGGGGAGAAACGGATAAAGAAGCGATCTCCGCCGGTTATTTCCGTCTGATCCGCAACTATTACCGTTTTGGCTGGGTGATTCCGTATCTGTTTGGCGCGTCGCCTGCCATTTGTTCATCGTTCCTGCAGGGGAAACCGACCACGCTGCCGTTCGAAAAAACCGAGTGCGGCATGTACTATCTTCCGTACGCGACTTCTCTGCGCATGAGCGATCTGGGCTATACCAATAAATCGCAAAGCAATCTCGGTATTACGTTTAACGAATTGCACGAATATGTGGCAGGATTGAAGCGGGCGATTAAAACTCCGTCGGAAGAGTACGCGAAAATCGGCCTCGAAAAAGACGGAAAGCGCCTGCAAATCAACAGCAACGTATTGCAGATTGAAAACGAACTGTATGCGCCAATTCGTCCGAAGCGCGTGACGCGCAGCGGTGAAACGCCGTCGGATGCGCTGCAGCGCGGCGGCATTGAATACATTGAAGTGCGCTCGCTGGACATCAACCCGTTCTCACCGATTGGCGTTGACGAGCAGCAGGTTCGCTTCCTGGATCTGTTTATGGTCTGGTGCGCGCTGGCGGATGCGCCGGAAATGAGTTCAGACGAACTGCTTTGTACGCGCACGAACTGGAACCGCGTGATTCTGGAAGGCCGTAAACCGGGTCTGACGCTGGGTATTGGCTGCGAAACAGCGCAGTTCCCGCTGGCTAAGGTTGGTAAGGATCTGTTCCGTGACCTGAAGCGTGTTGCCCGCACCCTGGACAGCATCGACGGCGGCGACGCGTATCAACAGATTTGCGACCAGCTGGTGGAATGCTTTGATAACCCGGAACTGACGTTCTCTGCGCGCATATTGCGCAACATGATCGAGCAGGGGATTGGCGGCACGGGGCGTTCACTCTCAGCGGAGTACCGTGAGATGCTGATGCAGGAGCCGTTAGAGATCCTGAGCGAAGCGGATTTTGTCGCGGAGCGCGACGCGTCCCTGGTGCGTCAGAAAGAGGTTGAAGCGGCGGATACGGAGTCGTTTGAGGCGTTTCTGGCGAAGCAGGCTTAAGCAGAAAAGAAAAAGGCCACATCGCTGTGGCCAAAATATACATCTCTGAATTCAGGGATGATGATAACAAATGCGCGTCTTTCATATACTCAGACGTGCATTCTGTAGAAGAGTTCAGTTTATTTTAAAAAAAAATCACTATCGGAGGTGACGTATGCCGTTATTAGATAGCTTTACTGTCGATCATACCCGTATGGAAGCACCTGCAGTCCGCGTGGCGAAGACCATGCACACCCCGCACGGCGACACGATCACCGTCTTCGATCTGCGCTTCTGCGTGCCGAATAAAGAAGTGATGCCGGAGAAAGGCATTCACACCCTGGAACACCTGTTCGCCGGTTTCATGCGTGACCACCTGAACGGCAACGGCGTTGAGATCATCGACATCTCTCCGATGGGCTGCCGTACCGGCTTCTACATGAGCCTGATTGGTCAGCCTGAAGAGAAACGCGTCGCCGATGCGTGGAAAGCGGCGATGGAAGACGTGCTGAAAGTGAAAGAGCAGAACCAGATCCCTGAGCTGAACGTTTACCAGTGCGGCACTTACCAGATGCACTCTCTGGAAGAAGCCCAGGAAATTGCCCGTCACATCATCGAGCGTGACGTTCGCGTAAACAGCAATGAAGAGCTGGCCCTGCCAAAAGAAAAACTGCAGGAGCTGCACATCTAGTATTGTGCCTGTGGATGCCCGGTGGCGCTTCGCTGGCCGGGCCTAAAATCCTCATGACGACAACCACCACCTTCTCCTTTACCCATCGCCCGCTTGTGCCGTTTTCGCATGATTATGCTCATGGCGATAGCGAGCCGTGGCATGAGCACGACTGCGCGCAGCTGCTGCACAAGCCTGACGGGCGTCGTGCGGGTCGATACCGCATCCGGCTGCTGGGTAGTGCCGCCCGGGCGCGGCGTCTGGCTACCGGCGGGGACACAGCACTCGCTTCGCATCACCGGCAACGTTGCAGCCCGCACGCTGTTTATCGATCCGCTGGCGCGAGCCGATCTCCCGGCGACCTGTCAGATCGTGCAGATCTCCCCGCTGCTGCGCGAGCTGATCCTCACCTCCCTGACGCTACCGGAATCGTACTCGCCGGGAAGCCGTGACGAGCGCGTGTATGAGCTCATTCTGGATGAAATTCGCATCATGCCGGTGCTGCCGTTTCACCTGCCGGAACCGGAAAGTGAAGCGTTACGCCAGCTGTGTCGGCAGATCCGTCAGTTACCAGGTGAAAGCTGGAGCGGTCAACAGAGCGCGAGCTTGCTCGGGATGAGCGAGCGTACGCTGAACCGCCATTTTCAGCAGCAGACCGGGTTAAGCTACGGCGAGTGGGTGAGAAGGGCGCGCCTGCTGGAAGCCTTAGTGCGGCTGGCGCAGGGCCAGCCGGTGCTGCGCGTGGCGCTGGATCTGGGATACGGCAGCCACAGCGCCTTTACGGCGATGTTCCGCCGGGCGATGGGTATCTCACCCAGCGATTACTTTAAGAACGACTGACCGCGTTAAACAGCGCCTGAAGCGACGCGCGCGCCACGTCGCTGTCAATGCCCACGCCCCAGCTGCTGGTGCCGTCCTGGAACAGGCAGCGGATATAGGCCACCGAGCGGCTGTCGCTGCGTTCGCCCAGCGTATGTTCGTGATAATCCTTAATCACAAACGGCGCGTTGACCCAGCGGCTCAGGCCCTGCGCGGCAGCGGAGAGCAGACCATTGCCCTGACCCTCCAGCTGGCGCGTTCCCCCCTGCGTGACGACGCTTGCCGTCAGCCGCAGCTGGCCGTCCTGCTGGCCGTCGCTGCGGTAGGATTGCAGCGCCAGCTGCGGCGTCGTTACCAGCCCGTAGCGGGTGCGGAATAGCTGCCACAGCGCGTTCTGCGTCATTTCTTTCCCGTGGCGATCCGTTTCCTGCTGCACGTGCTGGCTAAAATCCTGCTGCAGGGCGCGGGGCAGCTTCAGGCCGTGGTTTTGCTCAATAAGCCAGGCGCTGCCGCTTTTTCCTGACTGGCTGTTCACGCGGATCACCGCTTCGTAGGTGCAGCCGATGTCCTGCGGATCGACGGGCAGATAGGGCATCTCCCAGCGATCGCCAGGCCTGCGGGCATCAAAGCCTTTCTTGATGGCGTCCTGATGCGAGCCGGAGAAGGCGGTATAGGCCAGCCGTCCTGCCCACGGATGGCGCGGATGGACAGGCAACTGGTTGCAGGTCTCTACCGTTTCGACCACCCGATTCATATCGCTAAAGTCCAGATTGGGACAAATGCCCTGGCTGTAGAGGTTCATCGCCAGCGTTACCAGGCAAACGTTGCCCGTGCGTTCGCCGTTGCCAAAAAGGCAGCCCTCTACGCGGTCGGCCCCGGCCATCACCGCCAGCTCCGCGCTGGCGACGCCCGTTCCGCGGTCGTTATGCGGATGCACGCTGATGCACACGTCGCGGCGGCGGCTGAAGTGGCGACAGAAATACTCGATCTGATCGGCATAGACGTTCGGCGTACTGACCTCGACGGTAGCGGGTAAGTTGATCACCATTGGCCGTTCATCGCACGGCTGCCAGATCTCCGCCACGGCTTCACAAATCTCCAGCGCAAACTCCGGCTCGGTAAAGCAGAAGGTTTCCGGGGAGTACTCGTACTGCCAGCGGGTTTCAGGGTTCTCTTCACAAAGCTGGCGGATAAGCCGCGTGGCGCGGGTGGCCAGCTCGACGATCTGCGCTTTCTCCATACCGAACACCAGGCGGCGGAACAGCGGGGCGGTGGCGTTATACAGGTGGACGGTGGCCTGCTTCGCGCCGCGCAGGGATTCAAAAGTACGATGGATGAGATCTTCCCGCGCCTGTGTTAACACCTGAATCGTGACGTCATCCGGAATGCGGTTCTCTTCGATGAGCTGGCGGACAAAGTTGAAGTCGGTCTGCGAGGCGGACGGGAAGGCGACCTCAATCTCTTTAAATCCGCAGCCCAGCAGCAAATCCCAGAACTGCAGCTTGCGCGCGCTGTCCATCGGCTCGGCAAGCGCCTGATTGCCGTCGCGTAAGTCTGTCGAGAGCCAGCGCGGCGCGCGGGTGATGGTCTGCTCCGGCCAGCGGCGGTCGGGCAATGAAACGGTGGGATAAGGCTGGTATTTGTCGGCGGGTGTGTTCAGCATAATGCGCTCCTGTTGTCTTTTCACTATCGTGAAGTGATTTCAGGAGCGCTGCTTTATCGAAACTGACAATCGCTGTCGCGTTCTGGACAACGCGAATTAGTGCGCCCCTCCGCCGCCGCCACCGGCGCCAAACGGCGGTCTGGCAAACCACACCAGCCCCAGCAGGACGATGAAGATCCCCGCAGATATCCAGAAAATCTCGTTGGCCGAGATAATCAGCCCCTGGTTGGTGATCTGCTGGGCAATCCAGCCGGATGCCTGCTGCTCCGTCATCCCCATGCCCTGAAGCTGACTGTACATCTGCTGGGCATTCGGATTGTACGGGTTCACCGCTTCGGTCAGCTGGGCGTGGTGCATCGATTCACGGTTGGTCCACAGGGTGGTGGTGATCGACGTCCCGATGGAACCCGCTAGCGTACGGGTGAAGTTCGACAGGCTTGATGCCGCCGCCAGACGCTCAGGCGGCAGGCCAGAGAGCGTAATGGTGGTCAGCGGCATAAAGAAGCACGCCACCGCAAAGCCCTGAATGAACTGCGGCCACGCCGAGGCGCCAAAGTCCATTCCCGGCTCAAAGGTATACGCGCGCCAGTAGAAGCACACGGCGTACATAATGAAGCTGAACGTCACCAGCCGACGCATATCGAGCTTGTGGGCGAAGCGGCCAATAATCGGCGACAGCAGAACCGGGATCACCCCAACGGGCGCTGAGGCCAGACCCGCCCAGGTCGCGGTATAGCCATACACCTCCTGCAACAGCTGCGGCAGCAGAACAATCGCGCCGAAGTAGAGCATATAGGCGAGGCTGATACACAGGCAGCCGATGGTGAAGTTTCGCGATTTGAAGAGCGAGAGATCGACAATCGGGTTGTCGTCCGTCAGCTCCCAGACAATCAGGAAGCTTATCGACACCACCGCGACAATGGTCAGGATGATGATCTCCTGCGAGTTGAACCAGTCGAGCTCTTTACCGCGGTCGAGCATGATCTGCAGACTGCCGATACCCAGGATCAGCAGCGCCAGCCCGATGCTGTCGATACGGCGCTGTTCGGTGCGCGTCTCTCGTCCCCGCAGCGACTGCAGCGTCATCAATACCACGACGGCGCCAATCGGTACGTTGATAAAGAAGATCCAGCCCCAGTGGTAGTTATCGCTGATGTACCCGCCCAGAATCGGTCCGCAGATAGGCGCGACGATAACGGTCATTGACCACAGCGCCAGCGCGACCGAACGCTTTGCTGGGGGGTAGTTGCTCAGCAACAAACTCTGCGACAGCGGGATCAGCGGCCCGGCGACAATCCCCTGAATGACGCGGAAGAAAATCAGCATCGTCAGGCTGCTGGACATGCCGCACGCCCAGGAGGCAAGAACAAACGCTACCGTGGACCAGAGGAACAGCTTCACCTCACCGACGCGCTTCGCCAGCCAGCCGGTGATAGGGATGGAGATGGCGTTTGCCACCCCAAACGAAGTAATGACCCAGGTCCCCTGGCTCAGCGACGAGCCAAGGTTGCCGGCGATGGTTGGGATCGCCACGTTTGCGATGGTGGAGTCCAGCACCTGCATGAATGTCGCCAGCGACAGCGCAATGGTCATAATGACCAGCTGCGCGCCTTCCAGCGGTTTTTGCGGCTTTTGCTGTTGCATAACGCTCACCTTCGGATTAACCGGCGTTTGCCTTCACGATGTCATCGATCAGTTTGTTGACCGGATCGAGGCTAATTTCACGGGCGTTACTTTCATAAACCGGGCTGCTACGCACCTGGCTTGCCAGGATCTGACCGTCGCGGTTGGCGGTATCGACCGTCACAAGCGTGGAGAGGCCGATACGCAGCGGGTGATCCGCCAGCTGTTTGGCATCCAGCTCGATACGCACGGGCAGACGCTGAACCACTTTAATCCAGTTACCGGTGGCGTTTTGCGCAGGCAGCAGGGAGAAGGCGCTGCCGGTCCCCATATCCAGACCCACCACTTTCCCGGTATACTTCACGTCATCGCCATAGATATCGCTGACCACGGTTGCGGTCTGGCCGATACGCATATGGGCGAGCTGCGTCTCTTTAAAGTTGGCGTCTACCCACAGGTTGTCTGCCGGCACGACCGCCATCAGCGGCGTGGTCGGGCTAATCTGCGCCCCTGGCTGGACGGAACGGCGGGAGACATAGCCGGTCATCGGGCTGACGATTTTGGTACGCTGCAGGGCAAGCCATGCGTTGCGTACTTCAGTCGCCGCCTGTTGTACGGCGGGCTGGTTTTCGAGGCTGGTGCCGAGCACCATCGCCTGGTTGGCGTTGTACTGTTGAATCGCCACGTCCAGCTGTGCCTGGGCACTGGCAACCGCGTCGCGCGCGTGCTGCAGCTCTTCACGGCCAATCAGGTTAGCGGTGCCGAGCGGTACACGGCGGTTCAGATCGCTCTGCGCCTGCGCGAGTGCGGTTTTCTGTACGTCGATGTTGGCCTGCAGCTGTTTACTGTTGATCATCAGCTGGCGGGTCTGACGGACGCTGGAGGCCAGCGCGGTCTGGGCTTTCTCAAAGGCCTGCTGGGCGTCGGTTGGATCGAGGGTCACCAACACATCGCCTTTTTGCACAAAGTCGGTATTGTCAGCCCAGACTTTCGTCACGCTGCCCGACACCTGCGCCATAATCTGTACCTGGTTCCCTGCCACGTATGCGTCGTCAGTCTCTTCTGCATGACGCAATACTAAAAACCAATAGATCCCATATGCCACGGCAATAATAATAAAGAGCAAGGTCAACAGAAGAAGGGCACTTTTACGTTTGCCTTTCTTATTGGCCGGTTGCTGCGGGGTAGTGCTCTCCGCATTTGCGCTCATTGTTGTTCTCCACGATCTTCTTATTTTCACATCGGCTGAGCCGACCTGTTGTCAGAAAGGCCAGCAGTGTGACGTGCTGGCCTGTCGGTTTTCTTATATAAATCTGGATTGTTGAGCGTGTCGTCGCGTTAGCGCAGCGCCTCAAGAACAGCGCCTTCTTCATCCATCTGGTCCAGACGGGTGAGCAGCTTGCGAGTGATGTGCTCAAGCTGGTCGCGCTCGGAAGTACTGAGGGCAGACCAGAGTTTGTGCAGGCAATTGTGCTGAGGTGGCAGCACCTCACGCAGGAACTGGTGACCTTTATCGGTCAATTGCAGATGCAGGCAGCGGCGATCGTTATCGCTTTCACGGCGCTCAATCCAGCCGCGCTTTTCCAGCTCATCGGCAATACGGGTCGCATTGGTACGGGACGATCCCAGCGCGCAGCTCAGCTCAGAAGGCTGAATGCTATGGTTTTCCTGAGACTCCAGCGTAATCAACGCCATAAACAACGTCTCGTTAATCCCTTGAGCTTTCAGCATTTTATTACGATTTTCCAGTAGCTTACCCTGCATGTGCATGCACAGGCGGGTCAGCAGGATTTCCTGATACGGGAAGTCCTCATGACGACTGGCGCGGAATTTAAGCATTTGTTCAATGGGCGTAAACGAACTATCCATTTTGGGCATAACCTCATTAATTACAGCCGATATAGTAACGATGGTGACAAATAATGTAAATGAATTATTTGTGCGGTTATATCCGCCAAACGAATGCCACCATCAAAGAGCGCCGGGTAAGTCCGTGACCCGGTGAGCACAGAAAGCGTAGGGTATAAACCCGCTGAAGAGAGGATGTGGGGACGGGGGTCTGAACTATTCATGCCAATTGTAGATATGTCACCCACATTAAAATTTCTGGGATAAATGATTACGTTTACATTAACAGACTGCCGGGCCCCTTTACACCCTAAGAGGCCCAAAGCAATGTAAAACTTAATGAATTGCTTCCTGACGATGATAGCCGCGCCACCATACAACCAGGTTAAGCGCGGCGACGAGTGCCCCTATCCCGCACACACCTGACCAGCCGGCATGCTGCCACGCCGACGCTGATATTAACGAACCCGCCGCACCACCAATGAAGTAGCTGGTCATGTATCCGGCCGTGAGGCGGTTACGCGCCTCGGGCTTCACGCGGTAAATCACGGTCTGGTTGGTGATGTGAACACCCTGTACGGTGAGATCGAGCACCAGAATACCGACGATCAGCGCCAGCACCGAGACGTGCCCATACCAGATGGCCGCCCAGGAGAGCAGGAGCAAAATCAGTCCGGCTGTCGTGGTCATGTGCGATTTGCCTTTATCAGCCAGCCCGCCTGCCGGGCGAGCGCCCAGTGCACCTGCTGCACCGGCCAGACCGAACAGACCAATCACCCCTTCGGAATAATTGAACGGCGGTGCTGCCAGCAGAAATGCCATCGACGTCCAGAGAATGCTGAAGTTGGCGAAGGTTAAACACCCCAGCAGAGCGCGGGTGCGCAGCAGTTTATCCTGCGTGAACAGGCTAAACACGGAGGCCAGAAGCTGCGGGTAATTCAGGTGGTTCTCCTGCTTCACCTTCGGCAGCCCGCGCCACAGCGCCAGCGCCATCACCACCATCAATACGCTCGCCACCCAGTAGACGGTGCGCCAGCCGCCGAGGCTTGCCAGCAGCCCGGCAACGGTTCGCGCCAGCAGAATGCCCAGCAGCAGGCCGCTCATGATAGTGCCGACCACTTTGCCGCGTTTTTCCGGCGAGGCGAGCGTTGCGGCGAGAGGCACCAGGATTTGCGCGACGACGGAGAAAAGCCCCGTTAGCGCGGTACCGACGATCATCATCGTCAGCGACTGGCTGCTGGCGGTGATCAGCATGCCGCCTGCCGCCAGAAGCGTCATAGAGACGATAAGCATCCGGCGCTCAAACATATCGCCCAATGGCACCAGGAACAGCAGCCCTGCCGCATAGCCGAGCTGCGCAGCGGTGACGATAAAGCCGGCGGAGCTGGCTGAAAGATCGAAGGCGCGCGCGATAGTATCAAGCAGAGGTTGTGCGTAATAGTTGCTGGCGACTGCCAGACCCGTTGCCACGGACATTAAAAGGATGAGTGCGGGGCTAAGCCCCTGAGATGTTTTTGTCATTAGTTTCAGGAATCGTGAGTTAAGTGATTATTTTTCCGGAAACCATAATAGCTAATGATTGAGAATGTTGGGGGATTGTTATGTGTGTGTTTGTGCGGTTAATCCCCTCACCCTAACCCTCTCCCCAGAGGAGGGGCGGGCCGGGGTGAGGGGTAAGGTTGTGTTGTGTTTTTACTTCTGCGCCGCAAGCGCCTCTTTCACCCAGCCATCAAACTGCTGCTGGTGGGCTTTGATCCAGCCATCCACGTGGCCTTTAACATCCGCCTCAGAGGATTTGCCCGCGTGCATCATCGCATTCTGGGCGTTGATGTCCGCCAGCGGCAGCTTCATCACCGAGAACAGCTTCGCCGCAGCCGGGTTTTTCTCCGCCCAGGCTTTGTTCGCCACGATGTGCATGGTGTTCACCGGGAAGCCATAGTTCATGCCGTTCGGCAGTTTGGTGTCGATATCTTTCTGCTCGCCCGGCAGGGAGGAGAAGGGCACCTGTAACCACACCACGTCTTTGCCCGGCTTCAGCACGTCGCTCACCCAGTACGGCGTCCAGGTGTAGTAGATCACCGGCTTGCCTTCTTTAAAGCGGGCAATGGTGTCGGCCATCATCGCGGAGTAGTTGCCGTGGCTCACGTCGACGGTTTTCGCCAGATCGAACGCTTTGTTCTGGTGGTTAATCACCGCTTCGCAGCCCCAGCCCGGCGAGCAGCCCATCATGTCGGCCTTGCCGTCACCGTTGGTGTCGAACAGTCTGGCGATCTTCGGATCTTTCAACTGCTCAATATTGGTGATGTGGTACTTATCAGCGGTTTTCTTGTCGATCAGATAACCCTGCGCCGCGCCGGTCACGAAGGTGCCTTCGCGATAGAATTTCTTATCGCCACCTGCGGCGGCATACATGTCGTCGTGCAGCGGCTGCCAGTTCACGGCGGTAAAGGTGGCATCACCGGAGGCAATCGAGGTGTAGCCCACGTTGTAATCCACTTCGCTCGGCGTGTTGACCGTATAGCCCAGCTTCTCCAGCGCGCGGCTGACGATCAGGGTCTGGAAGCTCTCTTCCGAAATGGTGCTCTGCACCGGCTGCACGGTAATGCCTTTGCCCGGCAGGTCAGCGGCAAACGCGCTGGTGGAGACAAGGGTGGCAAACGCTGTGGCAAAAAGTACGTTATGTCGCATCGTTGTTCCTTATTTTGTAAATGGGCGGGTCAGTAACCCGACAGGGCCGGTGGTGTACCAGCGACGGTTGCCGCGACTGCGTGAATCACGACCGACAGCCTGGGTCAGGCGGTCAAGAATAATGGCGAGGATCACAATCCCGACGCCGCCGACGGTCGCCAGCCCCATGTCGAGACGGCCAATACCGCGCAGCACCATCTGGCCGAGACCGCCAACGGCGATCATCGAGGCGATCACCACCATGGACAGTGCCAGCATCAGCGTCTGGTTAACGCCCGCCATAATGGTCGGCATCGCCAGCGGAAGCTGAACCTTAAACAGCATCTGACGCGGGCTGGCGCCGAACGAGCGCGAGGCCTCAATCAGATCCGCCGGCACCTGGTTAATCCCCAGGATCGTCAGGCGAATAATCGGCGGCAGGGCGAAGATAATGGTCACCACCACGCCCGGCACGTTACCGATGCCGAACAGCATCACGATAGGCACCAGATAGACGAACGCCGGGGTGGTCTGCATCGCATCCAGCAGGGGACGAATAATCTTCGCCGCTCGTGGGCTGCGCGCCAGCCAGATCCCCATCGGCAGGCCGATGACAATGCAGAAGAGCAGGGCGGTCAGCACCAGCGCCAGGGTAATCATCGCCTGAGACCACGCGCCAATCGCGCCGATGGCAATCAGGGAGATCAGCGTGGCGACGCCCATACCCGCGCTACCGAACTGCCATGCGATCAGCGAGAACAGGATTATCGCCACGGGCGCCGGCATGCCCAGCATCAGCTGCTGGAAGCCGTTCAGGATGTAATCCACCGGGATGCGGATCCCCTGGAACACCGGGCGGAAATGGGTAACGACCCAGTCGATCCCCTCTGTTACCCAGCTGTCCAGCGGGATCAGCGTCTTGTGGAACGGATCCATAATATTGAAATGCTCTGGCGCAGGCGCGGGTGCGCTGTTGAGCCAGTCCGTCGCGCCGCCGCCGTCGGCAGGTGCGGGCGTGGAACCCCACGCATCGGCAGATTGCGCCGCGCTGTCCGCAGCTTCAGTGGTACCCCATGGGTTTGATTGATCAGCCATTGTTTGCCCCCTCGCGATCTAAAGCCTGTAGCAGCATCCGTTTTGAGATGATGCCAACGTACTGTTGTTCTTCACCGACAACCGGCACGGCGCAAGGCGCCTGACCCACGTGAGAGAGCAACTCGCTAAGCGGCGTTTCGGCATCCACGGCAAGCGGAGCGTCAATCAACGCCGCATCGATTCCCTGGTTTTCGCTCAGGGCGTTTTTCAGGGAGTCGATGGAGACAACGCCGACAAATTTATTGCCGCGTTCAACCAGATAACCGTATTCACGGTCTTCATCCTGCAACAGCTTCAGCGCGGAGCGCGGGCCGAAGCCTGGCGTTTTTCGAATAATGCCGTTCGGCGTTCGTCGGGCAATATCTTTCGCGCTAAATACCTGGCTAATATCCACGCCGCGGAAGAAGGTGCGCACGTAATCATTCGCCGGATTATTCAGAATTTCATCCGGCGTGCCGACCTGCACCACTTCGCCATTTTGCATAATGGCAATGCGGTCGCCAATACGCATGGCTTCATCGAGATCGTGAGAAATAAAGACAATGGTGCGCTGGTGTTTGGCCTGTAATTTTACCAGCTCATCCTGCATCTCGGTGCGAATTAAAGGATCGAGGGCGGAGAAGGCTTCATCCATTAATAATATGTCTGGATTAATGGCTAACGCGCGGGCTAATCCAACGCGCTGACGCATCCCGCCCGAAAGCTCGTCCGGGTAGGCATGAGCGTAATTTTCCAGCCCAACCTGACGCAAAGCATCCAGGGCTTTTTCCTGACGTTCCTGAGCGGGCGTGCCGGCTAATTCCATACCGAAGGCGGTATTATCGAGCACCGTCATATGCGGCATCAGCGCGAATGACTGAAACACCATTGCGATCTTCTTTCTGCGCACCTCGCGGAGTTCTGCGTCTAAGATTCTGGCGATATCCACGCCGTCAATCAGCACCTGTCCGCGGGTGGGTTCAATCAGGCGATTGAGAAGGCGAACCATAGTGGATTTACCCGAACCGGATAACCCCATGATGACAAAAATCTCGCCTTCTTCAATGGCCAGACTGGCGTCTTTAACGCCAAGCGACAGCCCGGTTTTTTCCAGAATTTGCTCTTTCGAAAGGCCTTTCTCAATATATTTGAATGCGCGCTGCGGGTGCTCGCCAAATATTTTATAAAGATTTTTCACTTCTAATTTAATTGCCATGCAATAGAGAGTGTCCTGTTATTTGTTTATGTCGATATGATTACCATGGTAAATTGTTAACGGGCATAACCCTAACATACTCAGAATCTGAGACAACCCTGAGTTGGCCTGACGCCGGAATTTTGTTGCAAGCGAAACGGCTGAATTTCCCATGAATAAAGGGCTGAGGGCGGTTTGAATTTTTCTCAATTTTTTGCTGCTGCGTCGGGAAATTCGCCTGAATCGGTGTGATTCAGGCGAATATGACGGGGAAATTACAGTGTAGTGCCTGGTGAAATAGTGGTGTGGAAATAATGAGATTTATATTTAATTAATGAACGTTAATTCATACATTAAAAATCCCAATCCTCATCTTCTGTCTCCACCGCTTTACCCATCACGTACGACGATCCGGACCCGGAGAAGAAATCGTGGTTTTCGTCCGCATTGGGCGACAGCGCCGCGAGGATCGCCGGGTTTACCTCCGCCATCTCCGGCGGGAAAAGCGCGTCGTAGCCCAGGTTCATCAGCGCTTTGTTCGCGTTGTAGCAGAGAAACGCCTTCACGTCCTCTTCCCAGCCCGTTCCGGCGTAAAGCTCTTCGGTATAGCTCAACTCGTTGTCATACAGATCCATCAGTAAATCGAGGGCGAAACCTTTGAGTTCCTCGCGTTTTTCCGGGCTGACTTTCTCCAGCCCTTTCTGATACTTATAGCCGATGTAATACCCGTGCACCGCCTCGTCACGGATAATGAGGCGAATCAAATCGGCGGTGTTGGTGAGCTTGCCCCGGCTCGACCAGTACATGGGCAGCCAGAAGCCGGAATAGAAGAGGAAGGATTCCAGGAACACGCTGGCGATCTTCTTCTTCAGCGGCTCGTCGGCGCGGTAATACTCCAGCACCAGCTCCGCCTTTCGCTGCAATGACGCGCTCTCTTCGCTCCAGGCGTAGGCCGCATCCACGTCTTTGGTCTGGCAGAGCGTCGAGAAAATCGAGCTGTAGGAGCGGGCATGCACCGCCTCCATAAAGCTGATATTCGACATCACCGCCTCTTCGTGCGGCGTCAGCGCATCGCTCATCAGCGCGGGGGCACCCACGGTATTCTGAATAGTGTCCAGCAGCGTCAGGCCGGTAAAGACGCGGATCGTCAGCTGCTGTTCGGCGTGGCTCAGCGTCTGCCAGGCTGGAATATCATTGGAGAGCGGCACCTTTTCCGGCAGCCAGAAGTTGCTGGTCAGGCGGTTCCACACCTCCAGGTCTTTATCGTCCTGAATCTTGTTCCAGTTAACGGCACTCACGCGTGACAGTTTCATCCTTTCTCCTTACAGCGCGCAGGACACGCAGCCTTCGATTTCGGTGCCTTCCAGCGCAAGCTGGCGCAGGCGAATGTAGTACAGCGTTTTGATGCCTTTCTTCCAGGCGTAAATCTGCGCTTTGTTGATATCCCGCGTGGTGGCGGTGTCCGGGAAGAAGAGCGTCAGCGACAGCCCCTGGTCCACGTGCTTCGTGGCCTCGGCGTAGGTATCAATGATTTTCTCCGGGCCGATCTCGTACGCGTCCTGGTACAGCGCCAGGTTTTCATTGGTCATAAACGGGGCAGGGTAGTAGACGCGTCCGGTTTTGCCTTCCTTACGGATCTCAATCTTCGACACGATCGGGTGAATGCTCGACGTGGCGTGGTTGATGTAGGAAATGGAGCCGGTTGGCGGTACCGCCTGCAGGTTCTGGTTATAAATGCCGTAGCGCATCACGTCGTCGCGCAACTGCTGCCACATCTCGCGCGTCGGCAGGGTAATGCCGGCGCGGTCAAACAGCGCGCGCACTTTTTCGGTTTTCGGCTGCCAGTCGCCTTCCAGATACTGGCTGAAATACGCCCCGCTGGCGTAGCGCGACTGCTCAAAGCCTGCGAACCGCTGGTTGCGCTCGCGCGCCAGCATCATTGAGGTATGCAGCGCATGCCAGGTGACGGTGTAGAAATAGAGATTCGTGAAATCCAGCCCTTCCGGGCTGCCGTAGGCGATGCCTTCCCGTGCCAGATAGCCGTGCAGGTTCATCTGCCCCAGGCCGATGGCGTGCGACGCGGCGTTGCCCGCCTCAATGGACGGCACGCTGCGGATGTGGCTCATGTCCGATACCGCCGTCAGCCCGCGAACGGCAGTCTCCACCGTGCGGCCAAAATCCGGCGAATCCATGGTGTGGGCAATATTCAGCGACCCGAGGTTGCAGGAGATATCTTTGCCGATCTCCGCGTAGTCCAGGTTTTCGTCGTAAGCGGAGGCGCTGTTGACCTGCAAAATTTCCGAGCACAGGTTGCTCATGTTAATGCGACCGGCAATCGGATTGGCGCGGTTTACCGTATCCTCGTACATGATGTACGGATAGCCGGATTCAAACTGAATTTCCGCAAGCGTCTGGAAGAAATCGCGGGCGTTGATGTATTTCTTGCGGATGCGATCGTCTGCAACCAGCTCGTCATAAAGCTCGCTTATCGCCACGTCGCCAAACGCTTTGCCGTAGATCCGCTCCACGTCATACGGCGAGAAGAGCGCCATGTCGGCATTCTCTTTGGCCAGCTTAAACGTGATATCCGGGATCGTCACGCCGAGCGACAGGGTTTTGATGCGGATTTTTTCGTCGGCGTTTTCACGCTTGGTATCCAGAAAACGCAGAATATCCGGGTGGTGCGCGTGCAGGTAAACCGCCCCCGCCCCCTGGCGCGCGCCAAGCTGGTTGGCATAGGAGAAGGCATCTTCCAGCATCTTCATCACCGGGATCACGCCCGAGGACTGGTTTTCGATGCGCTTGATCGGCGCGCCCGCTTCCCGCAGGTTCGAGAGCAGAAACGCCACGCCGCCGCCGCGTTTGGAAAGCTGCAGCGCCGAGTTCACCGCACGGCCAATCGACTCCATATTGTCTTCGATGCGCAGCAGGAAGCAGGAGACCAGCTCGCCGCGCTGGGCTTTACCACAGTTGAGAAACGTCGGCGTGGCGGGCTGGAAGCGGCCGGAGAGGATCTCCTCCGTCAGCCGTTCAGCCAGCGCTTCATCGCCCTGGGCCAGCGTCAGGGCCACCATCACGGTGCGATCTTCAAAGCTTTCCAGGTAGCGTTTGCCGTCGAAGGTTTTCAGGGTGTAGCTGGTGTAATACTTCCATGCGCCAAGAAACGTCTGGAAGCGAAAACCGCTGGCGTGCGCACGTTCAAACAGTCTTACCACGAAGGGACGATCGTAGCGGGCCAGGACGCGCTCCTCGTAGTAGCCCTCGTTAACCAGATAGTCGAGACGTTCATTCTGGCTTGCAAACGTCACGCTGTTGGGCCGCACGTGGGCGGCGAAAAAAGCCTCTACCGCCTCGCGATCTTTGCCAAACTGAATGCGCCCCTCCCGGTCATAGAGGTTAAGCATCGCGTTTAATGCGTGGTAGTCCGGCGTCGCCTGAATTACCCGTTCTGCGGTTGTCGTTGCCAAAATTCGTTCACTCCTTTACGCACGTTTTCTACGTCCTGCTGTGTCCCCATCAGTTCAAAACGATAGAGATACGGCACGCCGCATTTTTGAGAGATGACATCCCCGGCGCGGCCAAAGGCATCGCCAAAATTACGATTGCCCGCCGCGATCACGCCCCGAATCAGTACCCGGTTATGAGGATCGTTCAGAAAGCGGATCACCTGGCGGGGTACTGCTCCTGCCGTACCGCCGCCCCCATAGCTGGGCACCACCAGAATGTAAGGTTCGTCTACCTGAATGCGCTCCCGCTCATTGAGCGGAATACGCACCGCAGGCAGCCCGAGGCGCTCAATAAAGCGGAGCGTGTTTTCTGAGCTGCTGGAGAAGAAGACCAGCCCACTCATGCACGCGTGGCCTGAGCGCTCAGGCGGTTAATCATGTCCGGGCGAAAGCCAGACCAGCTGGTATCACCGGCAACCACCACCGGAAGCTGACGAAATCCCTGTTCGCGCAGGGTATCCGCCGCATCGGGCACCAGGTCGATATTTACCATCTCAAACGCCACGCCTCGGCTCTCCATCGCCCGTTTGGTGGCGTGGCACTGAACACAATCGTTACGAGTGTAAATAATAATGCTCATGATTCGTATTTCCATTTAGAATGAGAAAACGGCGCGAGTTAACGCGTCATAGAGTGTGTGTCTTTCTAAAGAGAATACTAGATGTAGTTGATAAAAGATTCAACCATACAAGATATGGGAAATTCAGATTAATATTGCCCTGATGATGAGCACAGCGGGGCAGGGCGGGCTGTACGGGTTTTTCAGGCTTACAGGCATAAAAAAGCCCCGGCGCCTGAGGCTACCGGGGTTGAGAATGCGGGCTTACTTACGCAGGCTGAGCAGGGCTCCGACAAAAATGCCGACCGCCGCGACGGTTCCCAGCGTACACAGTGGTTTTTCACGTACGAAGGTCGTAGCACAGCTTGCCATGTCGCAGGCCGCCTGCGTAGCGCGTGAACGTCCGTTCATACGGGCGCGGGTTTCACGGAGCAGAGACTGAGCCTTACGTTTCGCAGCATCTGCTTCATCCTTCGCATCCGATCCCCAGGATTTCAGCACTTCCTCAAGCGTGTCCGCTAATTGGCTGACATCATTACGAATATCCTGCGCGTCGTCGTTAATATCGTTTCGGTTCGGTCTGTTAAACATACGATCCTCCGTAATTTTGTGTTCCCGTTTAGTTTAGTTCAGAAATTTAATATCTGAAGCGCGTCACGCGTTATCCGCCAGTTTATGGACTATTCTGAAAGCCCTGCTAATGCTGATTACTGTAAGGTTGCCGGGCAGGAAAAGATAACGAGGAAAAGATATGTATTTACGACCTGACGAGGTGGCACGCGTTCTTGAAAAAGAGGGATTCACCATGGATGAGGTGACGCCAAAAGCGTATGGATATCGCCGCGGCGAGAATTATGTTTATGTTAATCGTGAAGCCAGGATGGGACGTACCGCTCTCATTATTCACCCGACGCTGAAAGACAGAAGTCTGTCATTTGCTGAGCCTGCCTCGGATATTAAAACCTGCGATCACTATCAGCAATTTCCGCTCTATTTAGGCGGTGAACGCCATGAGCATTATGGTATTCCGCACGGTTTCAGTTCGCGTATGGCGCTGGAGCGGTTTCTGAAGGGACTGTTTGGCGACGTACAGTAAATCTGCGACTGGCTTTCGCCAGTCGCTTCACATTACGCTTTTACCTGGCCGTACTGGCTGACCTTAAACAGGCGGCGGCAGTAGTCGAGGAAATAGCCGTATACCGCACCCATCAGCATTGATACCACGATATTCGAACTGACCGCTGCGGCGATCTGGTGCCAGTCCGCGCCCACTGTCAGGAGAATAGCCACGTAGACCGGCGACTGGAACGTGACGTACGCCAGCACGTCGGCAAGATTTTTCATCCAGCCCGCCGGGCTGATGCGGCGCGCGAAACGCATAACGGCATCGCGGTATAGCCCGTAAGGCCATGCGATAATAATATTGACCGGGATCGCCACCAGACGAGAAGAAAGTGACTGCTCGAAGGTCATTCCGGAGAGGAATATTTCAATCAGCATGTTCACAACGGAACAGTAGACAACCATCGCGAATGTATCCGCCACCGCGTGGCGCAGGCGAGATTGCGGCGAGAACATGTCTGAACTCCTTGAGAAGAACGCAGTGGAATCGGTTTTCCTTCAGCGGCTAGTGCTTTAGGTTGGTTTGTTTGAGGTGTATAGCGTATATCTCTATGTTTGAACTAACAACTAGTGATTAATTTTTATTTACTCGCCTTTTATCCACAAAATTCTCTAAAATTGATTGTTTTTTATCCGGTTCGTTATAATCTGTCTCATCAAATATTTTATTTATATAAATCAGCTAGTTATGTGTTCTGCTTTTGACGCAGAAATCCACTCCCCTGATGAGAGCGCAGTATGCTGTGATTTGGATTAAAGTTGACCATTTATATTGATTCGGTGATTAGATCTACGTGTTTCCCGCCAATGCTATGCACTATTATTAACGGCGATATTTAAATATATTTACATTTATGCCCGTTTGGACCTTTGGGTAGATATTTCAACTGAAATGAATTATTCTTGGGGCGATTTATCTATTTACCCCAAAGAAAAGGTTTTCAATAATATGTCTTTGACGTTACAGAATCTTAATAATATCCGAACCCTGCGCGCGATGGCGCGAGAATTAACCCTGGACGTTCTTGAGGAAATGCTGGAAAAGGTCAGGGTCGTTACTGAAGAAAAACGCAATGAGCTGGCGGAATTAGAGCAGCAGCGCGCTGAACAGCAGGAAAAAATTAATAACCTGCTGGAACTGATGAAAGCCGATGGTATTTCTCCGACTGACCTGCTGGGTTCAGAACTGGCGCAGGCGGGTAAACCGACTAAAAAGCGTAAACCGCGTGAAGCGAAATATCGCTTTATTGACCAGAACGGTGAAGAAAAAACGTGGACCGGCCAGGGGCGCACGCCGAAGCCTATTGCCAGCGCACTGGCAGAGGGTAAATCACTGGATGATTTTCTGATCTAATACGTGGACCGGGCGGAACAAGCCGCCCGGTTGTCTGTTCAGCAGACGCCGAAATCACCTTCTTCGGTATACGGCGCCAAATCGGCCGCTTTCAGCGTATATTTCTCGCCTTGTTCATTGCTGGCCTGTACCGCCACCACGTTTTCACCGTTCACTTCGAGCACTTTCAGCTTTGGGCCGCCTTTTAGCGGTTGCACATAATCACCGACAGAAAACATATAACCTCCTCATCGTTTTAGCGATCTTCACCTTAGCCGACGTCTGATGCCGGGTACAGCGTAATTCATTGATTACTGCTTATGAGGTATGACGGTTCCACGGCATCACTTTCAGCAACCGTGCCATACCGCAAAAACCTGTCACACCGGCGAACAGCAGCCCGGCACCGACGAAACCGCTCAGCAGGAAAAAGCCGCTGGAGACGCTATAACCCAGCACCACGCCGCAGAGGATTAGCAGCCCGGCGGCAATTTGTACCTGCCGCATCAGCGGGAGCGGCTGGGATTTATCTTCAACGCTCAGCAGCCCGGCCTGCTTCCAGCCCTGAATGCCCCCCTCAACCACGAAGGCCTGAGCCGGCAACGCTGCCTGCGCAAGACGCGCAGCATTGTTTGATGTCCGTGTCCCGGACTGACAGTGGAAAATCACCATTTCACCAGGGGCAGCGTTGAGCCCGCCGGGTAAAGAATCCAGCGGTATGGAGCGTGCTGCCGGAATATGCTCGCGGGCATACTCATCGGGATCGCGAATATCAATCAGTTTTGCGCCTTCTTTAATAAGCGCGTTCGCCTGCTGTGGCGAAATAAGAGAAAGAGACATGATGTTTCCTTACTGTCAATTTATGAGTAGTAGAACATTTAAGGAAGGGATTAAGCCAGTGTAAAGAGGGTAAAGGCAGGTAAAAGCGCGAGAGACGAATGGCAGTAACCCGTAAACTGGCTATGCTTAGAGAAATGTCTCTTTTTAATTTTCAATTGGTTAGCTTGCACGGAGTGATTATGGGTTTTTGGCGCGTTGTTTTTACGATTATTCTCCCGCCGCTGGGCGTGCTGCTTGGCAAGGGACTGGGCTGGGCGTTTATTCTGAACATCCTTCTGACCATCCTGGGTTACTTCCCGGGCCTTATCCACGCGTTTTGGGTGCAGACGAAAAACTAAGCACGCCACAGTAAATCACTGTATATACCGGTTAATACGCCTTCCGGGCCAAACTGCTGTTTGATCCAGCGCGTCACCTGGCCGGTCGCCGCATGCTGCGTGGCGAGCAGCATGCGCGAGTCCTGACGCGGATTGTTAATACGCCGCGTGATGAGCAGCCCGTCTTCCATCGCTTCTCTTGCCATGTATTCCGGCAAAAAGCCAATCCCTTCCCCCAGAATCTGGCACTGGCACTTGGTGTTGAAATCCGGCACCAGAATTGCCTCTTGCCCGTGCAGCAGCCAGCCGACCTTCTTGTTGATGGTATGCGCGGTATCTTCCACCATGATGTTGGGGTACAGGCGCAACTGGCTCTCCGCTATCGGTTCGGGAACAAAGGCGAGGGGATGTTCCGGCGCGATGGCAAACACCCAGCGAATGGCGCCAATTTCGGTGTAATCAATCCCGCCGCCGTCCAGCAGCGTATCCGGCGCGCCAATCGCGATGTTGGCCTGATTGTTGATGATCGAATCCCAGACGCCGTTATACACCTCGGTCGTCACCGTGATCTGGCAGGTGGGAAACTGCTTTTTCAGCACCTGCAGCAAACGCGCAGTATGGCGCGGCGTATACAAGAGCTGATTAATGCAGATGCGCACTCTCGCCTCGATGCCCTGCGAAATGGTATCAATCCCGCGCTTGATGGCGTGGAAGTCGTTCAGCAGGTCGGTGGCCTTACGGTAAAAATAAAACCCGGACTCCGTCAGCTCGATGCTGCGCGTGTTGCGCACAAACAGCACCACGTCCAGCCCGGTCTCCATGCGTTTAATGGTGTAGCTAATGGCGGAGGTCGTCACACCCAGCTCGGCGGCGGCTTTGCTGAAGCTGCCGAAGCGTGCCGCGGTGGTGAAGGCCAGCAGGTTCTCTTCGGTAAAGATGGAATTCATATCACAGCATCCTCAGCCATCAGTTTTGAACATATTTTAACAGCGCCGTTACATCATATTTGAAGTGTGTCACAGTTCTGACTATTTACGCGGAGCCCCGTCCTGCAAGGCTTTTACAACCATAAGGATAATGCTGCCTGAGGCGCTAAAAAGCGGTAAACCATAAGAAAAAGGTTGCACAGACGCACGTTTTAGCCTGACTGTTGAATTTAACTCAACAATGAATTGCGTGTCGATGAATCATTTTTAAGCGGATTCTTTTGTGACCAGGCTGTTGCTATTCTCAGGTCATCAGAAGTGAAACATTGGGAGACCGAATATGTCTGCAAACGCACTCGTTACGGAATTTCTGCTGGCGGCAGAAGAGGGCAACATCGACGCGCTAAAAGCCTGCCTGGATAACGGCGTGGATATTAACGCCACCAATCGCCAGAAAAGAACCGCCATTATTATTGCCAGCCTGAAAAAGCATTATGCCTGCGTGGAATTTTTAATTGCCGCCGGCGCGGATATTGATAAACAGGACCAGACCTGTTTTAACCCCTTCCTGATAAGCTGCCTGACTAATGATTTAACCCTGCTGCGCATCGTTCTTCCGGCGAATCCGGATCTCGACCGTCTGACGCGCTTCGGCGGCGTGGGCATTACCCCTGCCAGTGAAAAAGGCCACGTTGAAATCGTGCGCGAGCTGCTGGAAAAAACCGTTATTAACGTCAACCACACTAACTTTGTCGGCTGGACGCCGCTGCTGGAAGCCATCGTGCTGAATGACGGCGGCGCAAAGCAGCAGGAAATTGTGAAACTGCTGCTGGACCACGGCGCGAACCCGCACATGACCGATAAATACGGCAAAACCCCGCTCGAACTGGCGCGGGAAAAAGGCTTCGATGCAATAGCCGACCTGCTGCTGGCGGCGGGCGCATAACGCATTCGGCCAGCCACGTCCGGCTGGCCGTTAATTCAAACAGTATTTTTACCGACGTGCATTCTGCGCGACGGCGGCCCCCTTTTATCCGTATTCAGGAGAAAACAATGCCAACCAAAATCGTCATAAAAAAGAACACGTATTTCGATTCGGTTTCCTTAATGTCGGTTTCCACCAAAGCCAATAAATTGCCGGGCGTCGAACAGGCGTTTGTGGCAATGGCGACGGAAATGAATAAAGGCGTTCTGAAAAATCTCGGGCTGCTCACGCCGGAATTGGCGGAAGCCAAAAATGGCGACCTCATGATCGTGATTAAAGGCGACGCGGCGAACGATGAAACGCTGGCGGAAATAGAGGCTTTATTTACCCATAAAGCGAGCGGCGGCACCCATGAAGCACGCTACGCGACGATTGCCAGCGCCAAAACTCATCGCCCGGACAGCAACCTGGCGGTCATTTCCGTCAACGGCACCTTTGCCGCCCGCGAAGCGCGTCAGGCGCTGGAAAACGATCTTGACGTGATGCTGTTCTCCGATAACGTGTCGCTCGACGACGAGCTGGCGCTGAAGCTGCTGGCGCATGAGAAAGGGCTGCTGATGATGGGGCCTGACTGCGGAACCGCCATCATCAACGGTGCGGGGCTGTGCTTCGCCAACGCGGTGCGTCGCGGGCCGATTGGGATTGTTGGCGCCTCCGGCACCGGCAGCCAGGAGCTGAGTGTGCGCATTCACGAGTTCGGCGGCGGCGTGTCGCAGCTGATCGGCACCGGCGGGCGCGATCTCAGCGAGAAAATCGGCGGCCTGATGATGCTCGACGCCATCGACATGCTTGAGGCGGATGAGGTCACTCAGGTGATTGCGCTCATCTCCAAGCCACCTGCGCCAGCGGTGGCAGAAAAGGTGCTGGCCCGCGCCAGAGCCTGCCGCAAGCCGGTGGTTGTTTGCTTCCTCGGCCGCAGCGAACCGCCCGCCGATGAAGACGGCCTGCAGTTTGCGCGTGGCACCAAAGAAGCGGCGCTGAAGGCGGTGCTGCTTACCGGCATTAAAAAAGAGTCCCTGGATCTGCATCCGCTCAACTGGCCTTTGATTGAAGAGGTGCGCGCCCGCCTGACCCCGCAGCAGAAGTACATTCGCGGCCTGTTCTGTGGCGGCACCCTGTGCGACGAAGCGATGTTTGCCGCGCTGGAGAAGTTCGACGATGTCTGGAGCAATATCCAGCCGGATCCGGCTAAGCGCCTGAAGGACATCAGCGTCAGCCAGGCCCACACCTTCCTGGACTTCGGTGACGACGACTTCACCAACGGCAAACCGCACCCAATGATCGACCCGACCAACCGCATCAGCCGCCTGCTACAGGAGGCGCGCGATCCGCAGGTGGGCGTCATCGTGATGGACTTCGTGCTCGGCTTCGGCGCGCACGAGGATCCGGTGGGGGTGATGATCGACGCGATCAAAGAGGCGCAGGCGATCGCGAAGGCCGATAACCGTCCGCTGGAGATCCTCGGCTACGTGCTTGGCACCGACCAGGATCCGCAGTCGCTGGCGCAGCAGTGCCAGCGGCTGACCGACGCAGGCGTCATCTGGGCCAGCAGCAGCACCAACACCGGATTACTGGCACGTGAATTTGTCTGCAAAGGGGAGAAAGCATAATGACCACTTTATTCAACCAGCCGCTTAACGTCATTAACGTCGGCATTGCGATGTTCAGCGACGACCTCAAAAAGCAGCACGTTCCCGTGACCCAGCTCGACTGGACGCCGCCGGGGCAGGGCAACATGCAGGTGGTAGAAGCGCTCGACCAACTGGCAGAGAAACCGCTGGCGGAGAAGATCGCCGCCGCGAACAAAATCGCCCTTGAGCGCATCATCCAGTCTCACCCGGTGCTGGTGGGCTATGACCAGGCCATTAACGTAGTGCCGGGCATGACCCGCACCACCATTCTGCACGCCGGTCCGCCCGTCGCATGGGAAAACATGTGCGGGGCGATGAAGGGCGCGGTTACCGGTGCGCTGGTATTTGAAGGGCTGGCAACGGATCTGGAGGATGCCGCAAGGCTGGCGGCTTCAGGTGAGATCACCTTCTCGCCGTGCCACGAGCACGACTGCGTGGGCTCCATGGCGGGCGTCACCTCCGCGTCAATGTTTATGCACATCGTTGAGAACAAAACCTACGGCAACCGGGCGTTCACCAACCTCAGCGAGCAGATGGCGAAGATCCTGCGCATGGGGGCTAACGACCAGAGCGTGATCGACCGCCTGAACTGGATGCGCGACGTGCTCGGCCCGATGCTGCGCGACGCGATGAATATCATCGGCGAAATCGACCTGCGCCTGATGCTGGCCCAGGCGCTGCACATGGGCGACGAGTGCCACAACCGCAACAACGCCGGCACCACGCTGCTGATCCAGGCGCTGACGCCGGGGCTGATTCAGGCGGGCTACCCGGTGGAGCAGCAGCGCGAGGTGTTTGAGTTTGTCGCCAGCAGCGACTATTTCTCCGGCCCGACGTGGATGGCGATGTGTAAAGCCGCGCTGGATGCCGCTCACGGCATTGAATACAGCACCGTGGTTACCACCATGGCGCGCAACGGCTACGAGTTCGGCCTGCGCGTTTCCGGCCTGCCGGGGCAGTGGTTTACCGGTCCGGCGCAGCAGGTGATTGGCCCGATGTTCGCAGGCTATAAGCCGGAAGACTCCGGGCTGGACATTGGCGACAGCGCCATCACCGAAACCTACGGCATCGGCGGCTTTGCGATGGCGACGGCACCGGCCATCGTTGCGCTGGTGGGCGGCACGGTGGAGGAAGCCATCGACTTCTCGCGCCAGATGCGCGAAATCACCCTCGGCGAGAACCCGAACGTCACCATTCCGCTGCTGTCGTTTATGGGCATTCCAACCGCCATCGACATCACCAGAGTGGCGGGCAGCGGTATTCTGCCGGTGATCAACACCGCCATTGCCCACAAAGACGCGGGCATTGGCATGATTGGGGCGGGCATCGTTCACCCGCCGTTTAGCTGTTTTGAAAAGGCGCTGTTGACCTTCCGCGATCGCTACGTTCTATAAGGTATGCATCCATGAAAAACATGAAACTGGAGTGGAAAAGAGGTGACTGGGCGGCCTATTTCGGGTTGATGACCAACAACCTGACTAATTTGCTGACCATGATGGGGCTGCTCATTTTTGTCGTCGGCATCCCGAAGGAGATTGTTTATGGACGCATCGCGCCGGCCTTCGGGCTGGCGGTGCTGGTAGCGAGCTTATGCTACACATGGTTTGGCCTGCAAATGGCGCGCGCCACCGGACGTACGGACGTCACCGCGCTGCCGTCCGGCCCGAGCGCACCCTCGATTTTTACCGTGACCTTCCTGGTCCTGATGCCCGTCTACCAGCAAACCGGCGATGCGGATTTCGCGATTCAGATTGGCCTGGTGTGGTGCTTCGTGGAAGCGATGATCCTCGCGGGCGGCTCGTTCCTGGGTGAGACCATCCGCAAGATGATCCCGCGTACCGTGCTGCTGTCGTGCCTGTCCGGTCTTGGCCTGCTGCTGCTGGCGATGAACCCGATGTTGCAGGCGTTCGAAGCGCCCACCGTGTCGTTCATCGTTCTGCTGCTGATCTTCATTAACTGGTTCGGTAAAAAGCCAATTTTCGCCAAAATCCCGACCGGCCTGCTGCTGCTGATTGCCGGAACGGCGCTGGCGTGGATTTCCGGACTGCAAAGCCCGGATGCCATTAAGGCGTCCATGTCATCCTTCGGCTTTAACCCGCCGGAAGTGCACGTGGACAGCTTTATGCAGGGCCTGCCGCACGCGCTGCCGTATCTGGCGTCCGCCGTACCGCTGGGGCTGGCGAACTACATCTTTGACCTGGAGAACATCGAAAGCGCCCACGCAGCGGGGGATGAGTACCCGACCCGCAAGGTGATGCTGGCGAACGGCCTGGCTTCCATGCTCGGCTGCCTGATGGGCAACCCGTTCCCGGTCACGGTCTACGTGGGCCATCCCGGCTGGAAGGCGATGGGGGCGAGCATCGGCTACACGCTGGCGTCCGGTGTGACCATGTTTATCGTGCCGCTGTTCGGGCTGGGGGCCTTTATGCTCGCCATCATACCGATGACCGCTATCGTGCCGATTCTGGTGTTTATCGGCGTTGTCACCGCCAACCAGGTGGTGCGGGAAACGCCGAAAGTGGAGGTGCCCGTCATCTTTATCTGCCTGTTCCCGTGGATCGCTAACTGGGCGCTGACCATGATGAACAGCGTGATGAGCGCGGCGGGAACCAGCGCGGCGAAAATTGGCACCGACGTGCTGCACAGCAAAGGGATCTACTACGAGGGGCTGATGCACCTCGGCAACGGTGCGCCGCTCGCCAGCATGCTCTGGGGCTGTATCGCTATCTTCGCCATCATTAACAAACCGCTGCGCGGGGCCGCCGCCGCCGCAGGAGGCGCGCTGCTGGCGCTGTTTGGCGTGATCCACGCGCCAGTGGTGGGCTTTGCCGAGGGCAGTTCCCTGATGTTCGTCACGGCCTACCTGATGATGGGCGGCATGTTTGTGGTGAAGCATTTCCTCGACAGCCGCGAAGTTGCGAGCGCTGAAGTTACTGTTGCGAAGGAAAACGTATGAAAGAGCTAATGGTCGTCGCCATCGGCGGCAACAGCATTATCAAAGACAACGCCAGCCAGTCGGTTGAACATCAGGCGCAGGCGGTCAAAGCGGTGGCCGAGTCGGTGCTTGAAATGCTGGCCTCCGACTATGACATCGTCCTCACCCACGGCAACGGCCCGCAGGTGGGGCTGGATCTGCGCCGCGCCGAGATCGCTCACGAGCGGGAAGGGCTGCCGCTGACCCCGCTGGCAAACTGCGTGGCGGATACTCAGGGCGGCATCGGCTACCTGATCCAGCAGGCGCTTAACAACCGCCTGGCGGCGCGCGGCGAGCAAAAGGCGGTCACGGTCGTCACTCAGGTGGAGGTGGATAAAAACGATCCCGGCTTTACGCACCCGACAAAACCGATCGGCGCGTTCTTCAGCGAGGCACAGCGCGACGAGCTACAGCTCGCGCACCCGGACTGGCATTTTGTCGAGGATTCAGGCCGGGGCTATCGCCGCGTGGTGGCCTCGCCCCAGCCGCTGCGCATCGTCGAGGCGGATGCGATTAAGGCGCTAACGCAGAAAGGTTTTGTGGTCATCGGCGCGGGCGGCGGAGGCATTCCCGTTGTGCGCAGCGAGCAGGGGGATTATCAGAGCGTGGATGCGGTTATCGATAAAGATCTCTCCACCGCGCTGCTGGCCCGTGAGATTTGCGCCGACGTGCTGGTGATAACCACCGGCGTGGAGAAAGTCTGCGTTAACTTCGGCAAGCCAGACCAGCAGGCGCTGGACACCGTCAGCGTGGCGCTGATGAAGCGCTACATGGATGAAGGACACTTTCCGGCGGGCAGCATGCTGCCCAAAATCGTCGCCTCGCTGGCATTTTTACACCACGGCGGCAGGCGGGTGATCATCACCTCGCCGGACTGCCTGCCTGCGGCGCTGCGCGGTGAAACGGGTACCCACATTGTTAATGAAGGAAGATAAGATGAGTGAAAACAAAAGCCGCCGCGAGTTTATCAGCCAGAGCGGCAAAATGGTCACCGCCTGCGCGCTGTTTGGCGCCACCGGCTCCGTCGCGTATGCTGCCGACTCTGCAAAGGCAACCTGTGAGACGGGGAAACCGATGAAGATCATCGCGAAACATTACTATCTGGACAACGTGCTGCTTGAAGCCGGGTTTAATTTCGAGGGCAGCGTGGCGACGAGCACCCGCACCGAGATGAAAACGCTGGAGATTAAAGACGGGAAAATTGTCGCCCTGCGCGACAACGGCAGCCATGCCGACGCGACCCTGCCGCACTACGACGCGGGTAAAAAACTGATGCTTCCGGCGATGCGCGACATGCACATTCACCTGGATAAAACCTTCTACGGCGGCCCGTGGCGCTCCCTGAACCGTCCGGCTGGCACCACCATTCAGGACATGATCCGCCTGGAGCAGAAGCTGCTGCCGGAGTTACAGCCCTACACGCAAGAACGCGCCGAAAAGCTGATCGACCTGATCCAGTCCAAAGGGTCCACCATCGCCCGCAGCCACTGCAATATTGAGCCGGTTTCCGGCCTGAAAAACCTGGAAAATTTGCAGGCGGTGCTGGCGCGCCGCAGCGCAGGTTTTGACTGCGAAATCGTTGCCTTCCCGCAGCACGGCCTGCTGCTCTCCAACTCTGAAAAGCTGATGTGCGAGGCGATGCAGGCGGGGGCGCACTATGTGGGCGGGCTAGACCCAACCAGCGTTGACGGCGCGATGGAGAAATCGCTCGATACTATGTTCCAGATTGCGCTGGATTACGACAAAGGGGTGGATATTCACCTCCATGAAACCAGCCCGGCGGGCGTGGCGGCGGTGAACTACATGGTGGAAACCGTGGAGAAAACGCCGGAGCTGAAGGGGAAGCTGACCATCAGCCACGCCTTCGCGCTGGCGACGCTCAATGAGCAGCAGGTGGATGAGATTGCCACCCGCATGGCGGCGCAGCAGGTCACCATCGCCTCCACCGTGCCGATTGGCACCCTGCACATGCCGCTGAAGCAGCTGCGGGAGAAGGGAGTATTTGTTATGACCGGCACCGACAGCGTGATCGACCACTGGTCGCCGTACGGTCTGGGGGACATGCTGGAGAAAGCCAATCTGTACGCCCAGCTCTATATTCGCCCGAACGAGCAGACGCTCTCCCGCGCGCTCGGCATCGCCACCGGCGACGTGCTGCCGCTGAGCGATAAAGGTGAACGCGTATGGCCGAAAGCGCAGGACGACGCCAGCTTTGTGCTGGTGGACGCCTCCTGTTCCGCCGAGGCGGTGGCGCGCATTTCTCCGCGCACCGCGACGTTCCACAAGGGGAATCTCGTCTGGGGCACGGTCGCCTGACGCCACGATGGGGTATCGCTACAGGTGATACCCCGACAATCGCAACTCCCGATCAATCCACTCGACGAACTGCTGGATCTTCCACGCGCGTTCGTTCATGTGCGGCATTACCAGATGATGCGCGTTAATGGCGATTCCCATCTCATCCGGCAGCACCTGTACCAGCGAGCCATCCTTCAGGTGATCGGTAGCCATCATTTTGCTCTCCAGAATAAACCCCAGCCCCATGCGCGCCGCTTCAAAGCTCATGTAGGAACGGTCGAAGCTGAGGCTGAAATTGAGCCAGGGCCTGTCGATATTGTGCCAGGCGAACCATTTTTCCCAGTTCACCAGAGTGCTGGTGGAGGAGATAAGCGACTGTTGCAGCAGATCGGCGGGCGTGCTGATGGGATGCTCTTCTGCATAGCCCGGCGAGGCCAATACTACCAGCGTGTCGTTTTTAATGGTCATCACCCGGTAAGCATCCCAGTCCGGAATACCATGACGGATATCAATGTCGATATTATCTCTGGCGAACTGCAGGTTCTCATAGGAGCAGGTGAGATTGATGGTGATATCAGGATATTCGGCGCGGAATCTGCCCAGACGGCGCAACAGCCATGACAGTCCGAAGGTGGGGGAAGAGTGCACGCGAAGCACAGCATTGTCTTTTTCTTTCACGATCTGATCGGTGGCGCGCCCAATGGCGCTCATCGCCGCCGAGACCTCCCGCAGATATTTTTCTCCCGTCGGGGTGAGTTGAACCCCTTTGCCGCTGCGGATAAATAATTTCTTGCCCAGCCACGATTCCAGCGACGCGATCTGGTGGCTTACCGCCGAAGGCGTGACGTTGAGCTGTTCCGCCGCCTGATGGATGCTCAGGGCGTTAGCAACGGCGATAAACGCCTGCAAATTTCTGAGCGAGGGCAGCGATAACGTCTGGCGATCCTGCGCGGACATGGCCTACTCCTTACACGATAATTGATAAAAAACATAACATTGAGACTGCGAGCGGGCAATTTTATCCCGATGTTATTTTTTTGAGCTGTATCGCGAATCAAATTTATCTCAGCAATAAATGAGCTTTATTGAATGGCGTTTCATGGGTGAGCCGATATATTGACGTTGAACGCAATAATAAAACGACTCACGGTGTTCGAATAATGAGGTAAGTTATGTCTCGTATAGAACAAGCTGTCCCCTACATAAAGACTAAAAAAACCAATTACCGTTTCGTTGTGCTGGCATTAATTTTTATTGTTTATGCCATTAATTATGCTGACCGAACAAATATTGGTGCGGTACTGCCGTTTATCATTGACGAATTTCATATCAATAATTTCGAAGCCGGTGCCATCGCCAGCATGTTTTTTTTGGGATACGCCCTGAGCCAAATTCCTGCGGGCTTTTTTATTGCCAAAAAGGGAATTCGCGGCATGGTGGCACTGTCGATATTCGGCTTCTCTGCCTTTACCTGGCTGATGGGCACCGCAACCTCGGTTCTGGGCCTGAAGTGTATCCGCCTGGGGCTGGGGTTAACAGAGGGGCCGTGCCCGGTCGGGCTGGCCTCCACCATCAATAACTGGTTTCCGCCAAAGGAGAAGGCCACGGCCACGGGCGTCTACATCGCCGCCACCATGTTCGCGCCTATCCTCGTGCCGCCGCTGGCCGTGTGGATCGCCATGACCTGGGGCTGGCGCTGGGTCTTCTTCTCCTTTGCGATCCCTGGATTGGTCATTGCCGTCCTGTGGTATCTGCTGGTACGCACGAAGCCGTCCGAGAGCGCATTCGTCTCTAAAGCGGAGCTGGAGACCATTACCGCCGGTCAGGAGACGCCGGACGCCAGACGTGAAAACATCGTGATTTCACCAGGCTTTGCACGCCTCGATCGGCTGATCCGTGTGCGGGAGTTAGCCCCGGTAAGCACGGTGAAAGGGCTGTTTACCTCGAAGAATATTCTCGGCGACTGCCTGGCCTATTTTATGATGGTCAGCGTGCTGTACGGACTGTTGACGTGGATCCCGCTCTATCTGGTGAAAGAGAAAGGCTTTACGTTTATGAGCATGGGGCTGGTCGCCAGCATGCCGTGCATCGGTGGATTTATCGGTGCGATTTTTGGCGGCTACGTCTCAGACAAACTGCTCGGCCGCCGACGTAAACCGACCATGATGTTTACCGCCATCAGCACCGTTTTAATGATGGTCATTATGCTGAATATTCCGCAAAGCACCGTGGCGGTTTGCGTCGGACTATTTTTTGTCGGTCTCTGTCTGAATATTGGCTGGCCCGCTTTTACAGCTTATGGCATGGCTGTTGCGGACAGTAAAACCTATCCCATTGCCGCGTCCATCATCAATAGCGGCGGTAATCTCGGCGGATTTGTTTCCCCGATGCTGGCAGGTTATCTGCTGGATAAAACAGGTAGTTTTAATTCCGTGTTTATTTATTTCGGTATTTGCGCAGCCATTGGCTTAATTATGATTATGCTGCTGGAAGAACCGAAATAAATCATTAAATCTCTCTTGTCCGAATGGAGTAAATATATGCTACTGAAAAATAAAGTCGCCGTTATTACCGGCGCGGCTTCCGTACGCGGTTTGGGTTTCGCTACGGCGAAATTATATGCCGAACAGGGTGCGAAAGTGGTGATTATCGATTTAAACGCTGAAGCCAGCCGGGCTGCCGCCGCGAGCCTGGGCGACGAACATCTGGGCCTTGCGGCGAACGTCAGCAATGAATTACAGGTTAATGCCGCCATTGAGCAGGTGCTGGGGAAATACGGGCGCATCGATATTCTGGTGAATAACGCCGGCATTACTCAGCCGATCAAGCTGATGGATATCAAACGCGAAAATTACGATGCGGTGCTTGACGTCAGCCTGCGCGGCACGCTGCTAATGTCCCAGGCGGTTATTCCCACTATGCGCGCGCAAAAGTCGGGCAGCATCGTCTGCATTTCATCGGTATCGGCCCAGCGCGGCGGCGGCATCTTCGGCGGCCCACACTACAGCGCTGCAAAAGCGGGCGTGCTGGGACTGGCAAAAGCCATGGCGCGTGAGCTGGGGCCCGACAATGTGCGGGTAAACTGCATCACGCCGGGTCTTATCCAGACGGACATCACCGCAGGCAAGCTGAGCGATGAGATGAAAACGTCCATTCTGGCGGGCATTCCGCTTAACCGCCTCGGAGACGCGCAGGATATTGCCCGCGCCGCGCTGTTCCTCGGCAGCGACCTCTCTTCTTACTCCACCGGTATCACGCTCGACGTGAACGGCGGGATGCTGATCCATTAAGGAGATACGACGATGACGGATACCACAGTTCAACAGGTTGCCGCCGCGGCCTGGCGCATTCGCCGCTACGCGCTGCGCATGGGCGAAGTGCAGGGGCAGGGCTACATCGGGCAGGCGCTGGGCTATGCCGATGTGCTGGCCACCGCGTTTACCCACGGAATGAACCTTAAGCCGGGCGAGCCGGAGTGGGAAGGGCGTGACCGTTTTCTGCTCTCCCACGGCCATTACGCCATTGCCTGTTATGCGGCCCTGATTGAAGCCGGGATCGTTCCTGAAGAGGAGCTGGAGACCTACGGTGCGGACGACAGCCGCCTGCCGATGTCCGGTATGGCAACCTACACGCCAGGTATGGAGATCTCTGGCGGTTCGCTGGGGCAGGGCTTAAGCATTGGCGTTGGCATGGCGCTGGGGCTGAAGCACAAGCAGAGCGCGGCATGGGTCGTTAACTCCATGTCGGACGGCGAGCTGGACGAAGGGTCAACCTGGGAAGCGGCGATGTCGGCGGCACATCACGGCCTGTCGAACCTGATCGTGCTGGTGGACATTAACCGCCAGCAGGCGGATGGCAACTCGCACGCGATCCTCGGCTTTGAGCCGCTGGAGGATAAATGGACCTCCTTCGGCTGGTACGTCCAGCGCGTGAACGGCAACGATGTTCCTGCGCTGGTGACGGCGTTTGATAATGCCAAACGCTACCCGGAAAACCAGCCGCGCGTCATTTTGTGCGACACGCTGATGGGCAAGGGCGTGCCGTTCCTCGAAAAGCGTGACAAGAACCATTTTATTCGCGTGGATGCTGACGAGTGGCAAAAGGCACTCGCCGTGCTGGATGCCAACAAACCTGAAGGAGTGCTGTAATGAGCCAGACCACGGAGAAAAAACCGCGTTTAACCACGTCGGCGATGATTGCCTCTATCGCGGAAGAGGGCCAGGAGACGCGCGCCGCACCGTTCGGTCACGCGCTGGTGAAGCTGGCGGAACAGCGACCGGAGATCGTCGGCATGACGGCGGATCTGTCGAAGTACACCGATCTACACATTTTTGCCCAGGCCTACCCGGAACGCTTCTTCCAGATGGGCATGGCCGAACAGCTGCTAATGGGGGCCGCGGGCGGCATGGCGAAAGAGGGCTTTATTCCTTTCGCCACAACCTATGCCGTCTTCGCTACCCGCCGCGCCTACGACTTTATCCATCAGGTGATTGCTGAAGAGCACCTGAACGTGAAGATCTGCGCGGCGCTGCCGGGGCTAACCACCGGTTACGGGCCGAGCCACCAGGCGACGGAAGATATTGCGATTATGCGCGGTATTCCGGGCATGACGATTATCGATCCCTGTGACGCAATCGACACGGAACAGGCGGTGCCGGCGATGGCAGCGCACGATGGCCCTGTCTATATGCGCCTGCTGCGCGGCAAGGTGCCGGTGGTGCTGGACCAGTACAACTACCAGTTTAAGATTGGCAAAGCTGCGCTGCTGGAAGAGGGGAGCGATGTCCTGATCGTCGCCTCAGGCCTGATGACCATGCGTGCGCTGGAGGCGGCGAAGCAGCTGCGTAAGGATAACGTCAGCGTGGCGGTGCTGCACTCGCCCACCATTAAGCCGCTGGACGAAGAGACGATCCTGGCGCAGGCCGCGAAGCCGGGACGGCTGGTCATCGTGGCGGAAAACCACAGCAGCGTAGGCGGGTTGTGCGAAGCCGTCGCGTCGCTGTTGATGCGCAACCGCGTGAACGTGGATTTCGATACCGTCGCGCTGCCGGACGCGTTCCTTGATGCGGGCGCGTTGCCCACCCTCCATGACCGCTACGGGATCTCAACCACAGCCATGGTGGAGAAAATCCGGCGCAGGCTGTGATTTATCAGACGGATACGTTGCCAACGGGCGAGGGGGGCTTTACCCTCGCCTCTGTTGCGATAAAGGAGTCCGTCATGGCACAAAACATCTACGACAACCCGGCGTTTTTTGAAGGCTACGCTCAGCTTCCGCGCTCGGTGCACGGGCTGGACGGTGCGCCTGAGTGGCCTGCGCTCAAGGCAATGCTGCCTGATTTAACCGGCAAAGCGGTTATCGATCTCGGCTGCGGTTACGGCTGGTTCTGCCGCGCGGCGCGCGCGCTGGGCGCTTGCGACGTTACGGGCGTCGATATCTCAGAAAAAATGCTTGCCCGCGCGGCTGAACTGACGGATGACGTGCAGATTCACTATCAGCGTAGCGATCTGGAATCTCTTCAGCTTCGCGAAAACAGTCTCGATCTGGTCTACAGCTCGCTGGCGCTACACTACCTGCCGGAGCTGGGCACGCTCTTCGCCAACGTTCAGCGCGCGCTAAAACCGGGTGGCAGCCTGGTCTTCTCGATGGAGCACCCGATTTACACCTGCGCCACCCGTCAGGGCTGGCTGACCGACGACAGCGGCGAGCGGTTCTGGGGCGTGAACCATTATCAGGACGAAAGCCATCGCGTCAGCAACTGGCTGGCGGATGGAGTGATTAAATACCACCGCACGCTGGGCACCACGCTTAACGCGCTGATAAAGGCCGGGTTAACGATAAGTGAAGTCAATGAGTGGGGACCAACGCAGGCGCAGATTGACGCCTGGCCTGCATTGTCCGAAGAGGCGGAGCGCCCGATGCTGGTGCTGATTTCCGCCCGTAAGGCTCAGTAACCTACCTTGTACACCCGCCCGCTCTGCACCCCTTCCACGCTGCGGCGGTAGGCCTGGGCCACGGTCGCGGCGGGAACGCTTTCAAAGCCGGGGAAAAACCCGTCATACGCTTCGGCGGATTCCGTCAGTACCGTTGGGCTAATCAGGTTGATGCGGATCCCGCGCGGCAGTTCGCAGGCTGCGGCGCGGACAAACCCTTCCAGCGCCGCATTGACCGTGGTGGCATTTACGCCCTGCGCAATCGGCTCGTGCGCCACAATCCCACTTATCAGCGTAATCGAGCCGCCTTCGTTCAGATAATGCTGGCCGGTCAGCGCCAGGCGCACCTGCCCGAGCAGCTTATCCTGCAGGCCCTGGTTGAAGTCGCTGTCCTTCATGGTCGCGAGCGGGCCAAAGTAGAGACCACCGCTGGCGGAGACAATCGCATCCACCGGGCCGATTTTCTCAAACAGCGCCTGCACGCTCGCCTGCGAGGTGATATCCACCTGGTAGTCGCCCCGCGTGCGACCCACGCGGATGACCTCGTGACGACGGCTTAACTCTTCGGTTACGGCACGACCGACCGTACCGCTGGCACCAATAATGACGATTTTCATATCCGACTCCTCATGTTGTGAGCCCTCATTCTTTAATAAATAAAAAGTCAGATAAACTGGGCTAAAGTTAGATGATTACTAACCAGGGGTTTGGAATATGGATAAGCTTCGCGGCATGGAGACGTTTATCGCGGTGGTAGAGAGCGGCAGCTTCACCGGCGCGGCGGCGCGGCTGGAGATGTCGGCGGTGATGGTCGGGAAATATATTGCGCTGCTCGAATTTCAGCTCGGCACGCGGCTGCTGGAGCGCAATACCCGTCGCCAGAGCCTGACCGACGCCGGACGCGTTTATTTCGAAGAGGCCAGGCGCGTGCTGGAGCAGGTCTCGATTGCCGAAAGCGCGGTTGAACGGCTGCGCGCGGCGCCCGCCGGCACCCTGCGCGTCACCGCCCCCACGTCGTTTGGCGGCTGCGCGATCGCCCCTCTGACGGCCACATTTTTGCAGCGCTACCCGGAAGTGCGTATCGAACTGGATCTCACCAACCGGATGGTTGATCTGGTGGAAGAGGGGGTCGATCTGGCCATTCGCATTGGCGATATCCGCAATGACGATCTGGTGGCGAAATATCTGTGTCCCTACAACATGGTGATCTGCGCCGCGCCGGATTATCTGGCGCGACACGGCACGCCGCAGACGCCCGCCGATCTGGTGGATCATCTGTGCCTGTCGCACACGGTGTGGACCGCGCGCAACGAGTGGCGGCTGCCGGGTGCGGAAGGGGAGGTGCGCTGGAAGCGGGATGCGATCTTAAGATGCAACGACGGCTACGGCTTACGCATGGCGGCGCGAGCCGGGGCAGGGCTGCTGCTGCAACCGGAAGTGCTGGTGGCGGAAGAGCTGGCAAGCGACAGGCTGGTGCGTGTGCTGGAGCCGTTCACGCCCGCGCCGAGGCCGGTGCATTTACTGTGGCGTCAGGATTTGCGTCCCCTCCCTAAGCTAACGGAATTTATTGCGCATATTCTGCTAAGATTGGGCACAATATAAAAAAAGAAGGTAATCAAAGAATGTCTGCAAACAAACTCGCCAGCAGCGCGCAGGGCCTGCAATCATCTGCCATCCGTGAATTATTAAAACATAGCAAAATGGCGGGCGTGATTTCGCTGGGCGGCGGTATTCCCAATCCGGACCTGTTCGATCGCGAAGGGCTTAAAATTGCCGCCGATGCCGTGTTGTCACAGAATTTTGGCGAGGCGTTCCAGTATGGCCTGACGGAAGGCGTACCGGGGCTGCGCGAAGAAATTAAACGCATCTGCGAGGGGCGCGGCATCGCCTGTAAGGCCGATGACGTGGTCATTACTTCCGGCTCTCAACAATCTCTGGACGTGCTGGCGCGTGCGTTAATTAATCCGGGCGATACGGTTGTCGTTGAACGTCCTACCTATCTCGCCGCGCTGCAGGTCTTTGGCCTGGCACAGGCGAATTTTGAATCCGTCGGCACCGACGGCGACGGCATGAAGGTCGATGAACTTGAGGCGTTGGTGGCGAAGAAAACCATCAAGGCGGTTTATATCGTTCCAACCTTTGGTAACCCTGGCGGCGTAACGCTTTCCGAAGCGCGCCGTAAACAGCTGGTGGAATTATCAAAGCGCTATGATTTCGTGATTATCGAAGACGATCCGTACAGCGAAATTAACTACACCGACGACGTGTTCCGCCCGCTGATTGCCCATGCGAAAGATATCGGCAATGAGGATAACGTGGTGTACACCTCTACCTTCTCCAAAATCCTCGCGCCGGGCACCCGCGTGGGCTGGGTGCTGGTGCCGGAATGGCTGAAGCGCGCGGTGGTGAACCTCAAGCAAACCACCGATCTGCACACCAGCACGCTGTCCCAGCTGATGACCTACGAGTACCTGAAAACCGGGCGTCTGGCGAACCAGATTAAAATGATCCGCGAGGCCTATCGCCAGAAATACCTGACGTTTGCAACGGAACTGGAAGCCGAGCTGGGCGATGTGATGTCGTTCCACAAGCCGAAGGGCGGGATGTTCCTGTGGGCAAAAATGAACAACGGCATGAATACGACGAAATGGCTGGAAAAAACCTTAAGCAACGGCGTGGTGTTTGTACCGGGCGAGTTCTTCTACTGCAACGAACCGGACCCGACAACGCTGCGCATGTCATTCGTCACCCCAACGGATGAGCAGCTTAAAGAAGCGGTTCGACGCCTGAAGATCTCCCTGTAACAGAGCGCGCATAACGGCAGTTGCCGTTGCGCGCGCAGGGTGAGCTTATTGCGTGGCGTGGGCGAGCGCGCGGTCTGAAGCATCGCCGCCGATCGTCTGCGTCACTTCATGGATACGACAGATTTTCCCCTCGCGCAGTGCGGCAAACATATACACCTCTAATTCCGCCTGGCGACCATCTGGATACGTCACCGTAGCCCAGTGCCGGTCTGCTAAAAGATTCTCGTGACAGGCCAGCTCTTCTACCCTGAATGCGATCGCGCGGATCTGCGAGCGGACGTGGTTCAGGTGCTGCACAAAACCCCGAAAATCAAGCGCGTGACCATCCGTGTACTGCTGGTAATCGGGCGTGAACACCTCTGCGGGATCTAATTCGCCTTTGAACAAGCGGCTTAACAGGCACGCCATTTTCTCGCGCTGTAGGGTATTGTCAGGCTGGGCTATCAGGGTTGTGATGATGCTCATGTTGGCTCCTTGTGAAGTTGAGCCACCATTATCCTTGACAGTCGACGGCGCAGTTTCTGTAATACGTCGATGAATAACGATTTTCGGCCAGGATAAGATGATCGGTACAGAGACGCTCCGCCATCCCGGCGGTTACCGCACCGCGTGGCACAGCCATCCCACCGGACAGCTCTGGCGTATTGCAACGGGGCTGCTGGTGATTGAGACCCAACAGGGGCGTTCGGTTGTACCGGCAAACCATATTGGCTGGATCCCGCCGGGCCAGCAGCACGCCGCCTTTTCTGAAAGCGCGATAGAAGGCTGCGCTATCTATCTTGACCCTGCGTGCTGTGCAATGCTTCCCGATGCCCCCGCGCTGTTCGAGCCCGACGATCTCACTCATGCACTGTTTTCCCGCTTAAGCGTTGCAGAAAACGAGTACGATCCGCGAAAGCTCACCCTGCTGCTGGATGAGCTTGCCCTGACGTCTCAGGTGCACTTTTATCTGCCCGTACCGACGGATCCGCGTCTGAAGAACGTGGTCAGCCACTTGCTGCAGTGTGTCGATGATAATCAAACGGTCAAGAGCCATGCCAGCCATGCCGGGATGAGCGTGCGTACGTTTAACCGTCGATTTAGCGCCCAGACGGGAATGAACTTCGTCAACTGGCGGCAGCTGGCGCGCGTCATGCAGGCAATGGAGTGGCTGGCGGCGGGGAAGCCGGTGGGATGGATTGCGCTGTCCTGCGGCTACAGCAGCGTCAGCGCATTTATTGAGGTTTTCAGAATGTGGACCGGTAAAACGCCGGGGCAGTGGGGGATTAAAGGTGGCGCTGTAGAGCCGGTTTGATTCAGGCCACATCCGGCTGGCCTGATTTCCTTTTTGCCATGATTTCTGCAATCGTTTTTATACGGCTCAACTCCTCCTGAGTCCGGGAATTAGTTTGTGCTTCCCAGACGTCGACGTTTAGCTGCAGGTTCAACCAGAATTCAATGGTGGTATCGAATGCCTTGGCCAGTCTGATTGCCATATCGGCCGTCAGTTTACGATTATTATTAACGAGAGCGCTGATGGTGTTACGGTGCACGTTAAGCATTTCCGCGAGATCGCTAATTTTCAGATTGAGCGGCTCAAGATATTCATACTGCAACACATCGCCCGGCGTGGTGGGTTTGCGTAGAGCCTGTTGAAGAGTCATAGGTAATGCCTCATTTGTATGGCGTGTACTTGTGCGGAGAGAGGTAGAGATCGTCTGCTTTGCCCTCTGACCACCTGAATACCAACCTGTATTGCCTGTTAACGCGAATCGCAGAGTACCCTGCAAGCGGGGGATTCAGCGATTCATACATATTGCCTGGCGGGGATCTCAGCTCCCGGTGCGAGGTGGCAGCGTTGATCATATCCAGCTTCCTCGCTAAGGCTGATTCAAGGCTTGAAGGGATCACATTGCTGGATTTCCCGTACAGAAAAAAATCCTTAAGCCATTGATCACGAAAATGATTAATCATAGCGCTTATGAGCTCCACTCCATGAAGCTATGTGAATAGTAATGCACTCTTGCACAGTGCGCAAGTGCGTTTCGATTGGCGGCTATGTTACCCTGATGCAGGCTGAAGGAAAGCGGAAGGCGTCATTAAAAGCGGTTTCTTCGAGGCGGATTCCAGAAAAGGGGGATTGTGGTGTGGGTGCGGCATGATGCCCTCTCCCACAGGGCTGAAGAATCCCCACAAATTACTGCGAGCAGCGAATCATCCCCTCGCCCCTTTGGGGAGAGGGTGAAGGGGAAGATCGTAGCCGCCGCCCGGCGAAGACTACCGCTCCCTCAGCGCCTCCTTCGCCCGGTTAAACGGCTTGATCAGATAATCCAGTACCGTTTTCTCTCCGGTCTTGATGTCCACTGTGGCAATCATCCCCGGCACGATCGAGAAATGCCTGCCCGCCTTATTCACCAGGTAATCCTGGCTGGTGCGGATAAACACGCGGTAGTAGAACACCTCCGGCTTGGCCTCGTCCTGGATAGTGTCCGGTGATATGGTCTCCACCACCCCGTGCAGCCCGCCGTAGATGGCGTAATCGTAGGCGGTGATCTTCACCAGCGCCTCCTGGTTCGGGTGGATAAAGGCGATGTCGCGCGGCGAGAGGCGGGTTTCAATCAGCAGATGATCGTCCACCGGCACAATCTCCATCAGCTCGCCGTTGGGCGGGATCACGCCACCGATGGTGGTGACTTTGATGTTTTTCACGATCCCGCGCACCGGGGATTTTACCGTCAGGCGGGTGACGGAATCCTCGCGGCCTTTGAGGATCGCCGAGACCATATCCACCTCGGCGTTGGCCTTGGATAGCGCCTCGCGCGCCTGAACGTAATACTGGGAACGCACGTCGGTGAGCTTCAGCTCCAGGTCGCTTTTCTGCCGCTGCAGGCGGAGCACTTCCACGTGGCTGGCGGCGCCGGTTTTTACCAGCCGCTGGGTGATTGCCAGCTCTTTGTTTGCGAGATCTAACGCTGAACGCAGTTCACGCTGCGTGTCCTCCAGCTGCGCGCGGCGCGAATTGTAGAGCCGCGTTTCGGCGGCGGTCAGTTCGGTCCATTTCTCCAGCGAAGGCGGGAACTTCAGCGGCAGATCGTTCACCTCGGCGTACAGACGGGCGCTGGAGGCCAGCGACGCGCGGTAGCGCGCCGCGCTTTCGCCGACGTTCGATTCGGAACGCGTTGGATCCAGCCGCGCCAGCACCTGTCCGGCCTGCACCTGATCGCCTTCGTGTACGTTCAGCTCGGTGAGGATCCCCCCATCCAGCGACTGCAGCACCTGCTCGCGCGAACTGGGGATCACTTTTCCGGTTCCCGTTGAGACTTCATCCAGCATCCCAAACCACGCCCAGACGCCCAGCGCCACAAACATCAGCAGCGAGAAGATCACAATTCGCCGCGCGCCGGTATAGCCGCTTTCTGAGTCGAGCGCATTATCCAGATCGTCCATCGCGGCTACGTCACGCTGACTGATTTTCATTTTTCCACTCCCGTCCGGTTGCTGCCTGCTGCTGTTGCTGCATTCGGCTGTTGTTCAGCGCCTGCGCTTTTGGCGCGTCCATGACCAGCATCCCATCTTTCAGCACGACCACGCGCTCCACCAGCTCCAGCACCGGCACGCGGTGGGTGGCGACAACCAGCGTCCGGTTGCCGAGCCACGCCCCCAGGCGCTGGATAAATTCCCGCTCGGTGTGTTCGTCAAGGGAGGCGGTCGGCTCGTCCATCAGCACGATATTCGGATCGCGCAGCAGCATCCGCGCCAGCAGAATCGACTGCCGCTGCCCGCCGGACAATCCCACGCCATTCTCCATAATCGGGTAGTCCAGCCCCTTTGGCAGCTTCTGCACAAAGCTGGCCGCGCCGCACATCTCCAGCACCTCGAAAATCTCTTCGTCGGTGGCGCGCGGCATGCCGAGGGTGATGTTCTCGCGCAGGGTGCCGTAAAACAGCCGCGCGTTCTGGGTCATAAAGCCGACGTTTCGCCGCACGTCGGCCACGTCCAGATGCGGTAGGCTGAGGTTGTCGAGCCGCAACTCGCCGGCCGCCAGATCCATGCCGCCCGCCATCGCCTGCAGGAGAGTGGATTTGCCCGCGCCGTTACGCCCGAGGATCGCCACTTTCTCGCCCGGCCTGATCTCCAGACGGTTAATGCGCAGCGCCATGCGCGGATCTTCCGGCTGATAGCGGAACTGCGCCTGCTCGAAAAGATAGTGTCCGCGCAGCACGTCCTGGCGGATCGGCGTCTCTTCACGCTGATTTTCAGTAGGAAGCTGCATAATGCTGTCCAGCCCCTCTTTGGCGGCCTTAACCTGCTGCCAGCGGGCGAGCACGCCGCACAGCGTCGCCATCGGGGCGATCATCCGGGAGGCCAGCATTGAGGCGGCCACCACCGAGCCGGTGGTTAGCGTGCCGTCAATCACCATAGGCGCGCCAACCACGATCACGGCGGCGTAAACCAGGCTCTGAACGGTCATCCCCCAGCTGATCAGGTTCTGCGTCAGCTCGCGGGTGCGCAGGCCGGATTCCGCGGTGATCTGGATATAGCTGTTCCACTGCTGTAAAAAGCGGTTCTCCGCCTGCATCAGCTTGATGTCCTCCAGCCCCTGCACGCTCTCCACCAGCACCGCGTTGCGCAGGGTGGATTCATGCGCCGACTGCTTCGCCAGCTCCGCCAGCTTCTTTTGCAGCAGCAGGCCCGGCAGGACCATGATCACTGCCGCTACCGGGGCGATCCACGCCAGCTGCGGGGCGATGATCGCCAGCACCACCACAAACAGGAAGAAGAAGGGCAGATCGACAATCGTCGAGATGGTGGAGGAGGTGACCATCTCGCGGATCTGCTCCAGCTCGCGCAGCTGGGAGATAAAGCTGCCGGTGGAGCGCGGAATGGCGCTGTGGCGCAGCCGTAACGCGTGGCCGAACACGCGATCCGAGACGCGCAGATCCGAGCGTTTGCCCAGCAGATCCATAATGTGCCCGCGCGCAACGCGCAGCACAAAGCCAAACAGGGTGGCGATCAGCACCCCGATGGTCAGCACGTAGAGCGTCGGGTAGGACTGGGCGGGGATCACCCGGTCATACACCTGCATGGAAAAGACAATGCCGGAGAGGGAGAGCACATTGATAAACAGCGCCGCCAGCATCACCCAGCTGTAGGGGCGCAGGTCGCGCATCACCAGCCGGTAGAGCCAGTCCGGACGGTACTTTGAGATGTAGGCGTCCACGCGGCTGTCCTTAAGCGCGGCCAGCGGACGCAGGGCGATAACGTGGCGGATGGCGGGCAACATTGCGCTCATCGACAGGCGGTTGGTGTATGTCTTGTCGTCGAAAAAGCTGACCTCGAGCGTATCTTCTCCGTCGAAATTCTCGATCACGCCGATTTTTCCGTCGTTCAGCGCCACCACCACCGGCAGACGCCAGCTGTTGATCGATTGCTGATCGGCCGTCAGCAGCTGGAACGTCAGCCCGGCTTCACGGGCAAGCTGAGTCAGCGCGGGCACCATCGGTTTGCCTTTCAGCCACGGCGCGCCCGCGACGAGCGAGCCTGGCGAACAGGCAACGCGGTAGCGCGTGGCGACAAAGCCAAACGCCTGAGCCCACTGCTCCAGCGCCTCATCCGTCATCGTTTCCCCCTGCGGGATGTCGCGTTGCTTCATGGCTGGATCTCCACGGTCTGGATGGTGCGGTTATCAAGATCGAACGCATGACGCAATTGCCCGGTGTTATACAGGCAGTTGAGCTGCAGCTGATGCAGCTGACCGAGGGTCTGCTGCTGGGTAAAGCGCGCCTGATAGACCTCCTGCTCGGCGTTGAGCACGTCCAGCAGCGGGCGCGAGCCGAGATCGAGATACTGCTGCTGGTAGAGCTCGCGGGTGCGGGCGCTGAGCGCCTCCTGGCGGCCCTGAATTTGCAGCGTGCTTTGCAGGCTCATGACCTGGCTGCGGGCCTCCAGCAGCTTCTGGCGGACATCGAGGCGCGTGCGCTGAATGGTCGACTGCGCCGCTTCCACCGCGTGACCGGCGGCGTTGCGTCGGGCGGTGAGCCCGCCGCCCTGATAGAGCGGCATCTGGACTTTCACCCAGGCGGAATATTGGGTGCGGTCCCGCGTTTCGTTACCCGCGTAGCGATCGTTCAGGTAGTGACGGACTTCCGGCTCCAGCGAGACGGTTGGCGTCATCTGCGCGTCGGCGTAGTCAAGGTTAGCCTGAGCGACGTTCGCCTGTGCCCAGGCGGCGAGGACCGCAGGCACCAGACGATCGTCCGGCTCGGCGATATCGCAACTGCGGGCCAGCTTCTGCGGAAAGTCATTGCTGATATCGTTCAGGCTGTTCCAGCCGAGAAAGCTCATCAGCGTGGCGCGGGCGCTGTCGAGGCTGGCCTGATACTGCATCAGCTGGGCGCGCGCCCCTTCAATGCGCGCGTCGGTCTGCACCACGTCAGACAGGGAAGTGGCCCCTTCGTCGTTACGCTGGCGGGTCAGGGTGCCTATTGATGAGAGGGCGTCAAGCTGCTCTTTGGCGGTGTCGACCATCTGCTGCCAGGTTTGCACCTGCACCATGGCGATAGCGGTATCGTGGGCGATGGTGTCGATGCTGACCAGCACGTTGGCCTGCTGCTGGGCGACCCCGGCGTTTTCGGCCCGCACCTGGCTTGCCACTTTGCCGAAGTCGTAGAGCATCTGTGAAAGAGAGAGCACCAGCGACGGCGTAAAGCCGTTCTGGTCGCCGTCGTGGGAATAGCCGTTGTCCATGCCGGCGTTGATTTGCGGATAGTATTTCGATTTGGCGACGTCGACCTCTTCGTTCTGTTCGTAGAGTTTGCCCACGGCTTCAGCGATCGCCGGGTGCCAGGTGACGGCGCGATTAACGGCCTCGCCAAGCTGTAGTGAACCGGGAGCGGCTTTGCCTGCCACCGGAGCGACGCGACCATTTAGTGAGGGGAGTTCCTGCGTTTCGCGGAGCTGTCCGGTATTGATGGTTGCCGCCGGGTTTGCCGCGATGGCGGGTACAGATATCAGGCAGCACGAGAGCCACCAGTAAGGCATCTTTATTCCCATGTCTTGTCCCTAATAAATAAGTACAGCTTTATTATTTATGCCCGGGCGCTGTGCGCCCGGGTCATGTCCTGCAGGTGCTATCAGGTAATGATGTGTTGCTGGTTCACAAGCTCGTCGTACGTGGTCTGCACGTTATCAAGCGTAACGAGTGCAGTATTAGTGTAGGTGCTCCCTGCGCCGTCACGGTCGATGGAGATCACAGTGTTGCTACCGCTTTGCGTGACATTGATATAATTCCCCAGCGAGGCGGTATTACCGTCCCAGCCCACCAGCAGATCGCCAATGTCGATCTTGTCTCCCTGCGCCAGGGAGAAGTTCGTCCAGTGGTCGCCGCCGGCGCTGGTGATGTTGCCCCCCGTCGCGTTGCCCGCCGTGCTGTTCAGCACCTGATAAATCAGCGTGTCGCCGTAGGCCGTACCGCTAATCACATCGTTATGCTCCGAACTGATAAATTTCGGCGCCATGTTGATGGTCAGCGACGCGGTGTCCGTGGTGCCGTTGGCATCGGTCAGGGTGTAGTTAAAGACCTCCTTTGTGGTAATGGTAGAGAGCGATATCCCCGGGTTGAGCGTATAGGTGTAACTGCCGTCTGCGGCAATCGCCAGCGTGCCGTAGTGACCCGTGATGCTCGACTGCGTGCTGCCGGTGTAGGGATCCAGCGTAGTGGTAACGCCGTCGTAGCCGGTAATGCTCACGCGGGTATCCACCGAGTGCAGCTGGTCCATCGTCCCTGCGGAACCGGTGCCGTCGAAAATGTTGCCGTCAACGGTGTGGGTGCCCGTGGCGTCGAACTGCGACAGCGAGTAGCTTGTGCCGGTGACGCTTGGGGTGATGGTGATATTTCCTACTCCCAGCGGCCCCATTCTGCCGGTATAGCTCAGGGTGTAGGTCCCCGCCTCCAGGTCGAGACCCGTCAGGTTGACCGTTGCCGTGCCGCCCAGCAGCAGCCCGCCGTTGAACGAGCCGGTTCTGACGGTGGTGGCGCCGTTGGTCAGCGTCCAGTCAACCGTCAACCCTGTAAGCGTCAGCAACGAGGCGACGTTAAACGATAGCACCACGTTGTGCAGCGCGGTATTGGCATCCACCACGAAGGTGCCGGAGCCGGAGCCCTGGGTTGAAGCGAGCAGCGCGGCGTTCCAGCTCGCCGACCCGACGGTTGTATCCGAGTACGCGGCGGTGTGGTGTACCGACGTCACGTCCATCGCGGTGCTGACATCATTCACCGCATTCATCGGCTGCGCGGTTGGGGTGATGTTGAGCGAAGCCGTGTCTTTCGTGCCGTCCGGCGCGGTAATGGTGTAGACGAAGGTATCCGGGGTGCTGATGTGGTCAACGCCGACGCCGCTATTCAGGGTGTAGGTGTACTCCCCGGCCGCGTTGATGCTCAGCGTACCGTACTCACCGGTAATGTTCGTCAGACCGCTGCTGTTCACCGCTACGCCATTAACTTCCGTCACCAGCGTGCCGACTGGCGCAATATCATCCGACAGAACGTCCCCGGTAGTGCTCGCGCTGACGCTCGCCACGCTGTAGACATGATCCTGCAGCACGTCCAGCGTGTAGGCCGTCAGGGCGGTGATCCCCGCAGCCGTATTCAGCAGGAACAGGTACTCACCGGCCGGCAGCTGCAGCGTCAGCTGAGGCGAGGTGCCGCCCAACAGCGGCGCGCGCAGCCAGCCTGGTTCAACGCGCATCTGCTCGAAGGTCTGGGTCGCGTTGTTGAACTTATAGACGTACAGATCAAACACCGACGCCAGCGCCACGCCGCCTACGGAGGCCTGGATGGTCATGGTGCGGGTAGTGCCTTCCTCCACGTTATAGATGATGGGATTGGTCATATCGTCCAGCAGGTTCAGCCCCAGCGTGTTGCCGAGATTGATTCCCACCAGGGTAAAGCCGCCCTGGGACGACGTACCGTTGTCAATCGCGTTGACGGTGGTATCGAAGGTCAGCGAGTTCGTATCGTCAACCGCGACAATACCGCTGGTGGCGGTACCGGTGCCCAGCGACAGCACTAGATTCGCCGACGCGCTGACGCCGTTATGCGTGATGGTGTAGCTGAAGCTCTCCGTCCGGCCAATCACCGATGCGCTGGTGTTGGTCAGATCGTAGGTGTAACTGCCGTCGCGGTTAATGGTCAGCGTACCGTACTGACCCTGGATCACCGTGCCGTCGGCAGTGACGCTGGTGGTGACACCCTGGGCGTTAGTGACGGCCGTGACCGTTGCCCCTGCCGGAGCGTTGTCGCTGCCTGCGGTTGGGTCAACGTCGGTGATCACGTTACCGCCGAGGCTGGTGTCGCCCGTAACGGTGCCCGGCCCGGTCTCTTTCACCGCCACGTCGAGGCTGGTGTAGGAGCCGGTTGCCAGCAGGTTGGTGTTATAGCTCAGCACGCGGTAGTTGCCGTCTGCCAGCCCGGTCAGGTTCAGCGATACGCCGGTTGCGCCGAGGGTCAGCAGGTCAGCAAACTGCGGCTGTCCGGTATCGACTACGGTAGTCCAGGTGTTGTTAACGGTGTCAAAGCGCTGAACCACCAGCTCAAGGGTGTTGAGCAGAGAGAGCACGGCCCCCGTGGCGTTGGCGTTCACGACGATATCCGCGCTGCCGCCGCTGCCCACGGTGAAGTTGACCTGAGCGGTGTCATTACCGAGCAGCGTCAGGACGTTGCCCACGGCGCCGACCAGCAGGAAGCCGTAGTCGCTGTACTGGCTGTTGGTGACGGTGGCCGTGGTGCTGAGATCCAGCTCTTCGACATTATTGCTGGCGGAGAGCGGCACCACCGGCGCGAGCGCCGAGCCGGGCTGTGAGATATTGCCCGCCGCGTCGGTGGCGGTGATTTGCAGCGTCTGGCCTTCAGTCTGTTTGTTAACGAAGGTGTAGCTGTACGTGCCGTTGCTGCCCGCTGTGGTCGTGACCGTTGAGCCGTCCGCGAGACGGATGGTGACGGTACTGCCTGCTTCAGCATTGCCGGTTAATACGCTACCGTCGGCGTTGAAGGTTCCGGTTGGTGCCGTTGGCGCGGTCAGATCGACGATAATCGTCGTCACGGCCGATGCCGGGCTGGTGTTGCCTGCGGCATCGGTGGCCGTGGCGGTGAAGTTGTGGGTGCCCTGCGTCAGCGTGGTGGTTTCCGGCAGCGTCCAGTTGCCATTGCCGTCGGCGGTGACGGTGCCCACCAGCGTGATGCCATCGTAGATCCGTACCGTTGCATTCGCTTCGGCGGTCCCGCTCAGGGCCGGACGCGTGTCGTTGGTCGGGGTGGTGCCGGTTACCGGACCGATGACGCTACCGACATCATCAATTACCGAGCTGATGACCGGCGCTGCCGGAGCAAGGGTATCGACGTTAATCGTGTACCCGGCGGTTGGCGCGCTGGCATTGCCCGTCGCATCGGTGGCGGTAAAGGTCAACGTGTGCGGGCCGTTGCCCAGCGCCGGAGAAGGCGTATAGCTCCACGCCCCGCCGGTGGCGATCACGCTGCCGATCTGCACGCCGTTATCGAAGATTTTCACCGTAGAACCCGCTTCCGCCGTACCGCTGAGGGTTGGCTGCGCGTCGTTGGTTATTCCTCCGTTCGCGACTGGCGTTGCCGCATTGCCGACGTCATCCAGAATGCTGGTGAGCACCGGCAGCGCTGGCGGCGTGGTGTCAATCGTCAGACTGAAGCTTGCGGACGACGCGCTGGTGTTGCCTGCGGCATCCGTAGCCTGCGCGGTGAAGCTGTGCGCTCCCTCTGTCAGCGTGGTATTGAGTAAGATACTCCAGCTGCCGCTGCCGTCTGCGGTGCCCGTCCCGACCAGCGTGGTTCCCTCATAGATATTCACGGTGGCAAACGGTTCGCTGGTGCCGACCAGCCGCGGTACGGTGTCGTCGGTCGTCTGCCCGGACGTGATTGGCCCGGTAATGCTCCCCACATCGTCAATCGCCTGGCTGATAACCGGCGCGGTGGGTGCCGTGCTATCGACAACCAGCGTAAAGCCTGGCGAGGCGGGGCTGATGTTCCCTGCGGCATCGGTGACCGTGGCGGTCCAGGTGTGGCTGCCAGCCGCCAGCGGCGTGGACGGCGTAAAGCTCCATGCACCGGTACCGTCTGCCAGCGCGGTGCCGACAGGCTGCCCGTTTTCATAGATGGTGACCGTGGCGTTGGCCGTCGCGGTGCCGCTCAGCGTTGGCGTGGTGTCGTCGGTGCTTTGCCCGGAAGTGAGCGGGGTTTGAATACTGCCCACGTTATCTGCCGCGGCTGAAATGACCGGCGCAGACGGCACACCCGTATCCACCGTCAGGTTAAACGGTGCCGTTGCAGTACCCACGTTGCCCGCCGCGTCGGTGGCGTTGAAAGTAATGGCATGCGGTCCGTCGATCAGATCGGTACCCGGCGTGAAGGTCCAGCTGCCCTGGGCATTGACCACGGCGGTGCCAATTTCGTTGCCATCAACAATCACGTGCACCGTAGAACCCACGTCGCCCGTACCGTTGAAGGTCGGACGCGCGTCGTTAGTGCTGTTACCCGACGTGAGCGTCCCCGTGGTCGGTGCGACATCGTCAATCACGCTGGTCACCACCGGCACGCCGGGGCCTGCGGTATCGACGGTGAAGGCGAAGACCGACGAGTTCGCCGAGGCGTTGCCCGCGGCATCCGTTGCGTACGCGCGCAGGGAATAGCTGCCGTCGTCCAGCGGCGTGGTCGGGGTGAAGGACCAGTTACCGTTTACGTCGACGGTCGTCGTACCCAACTGCGTACCGTTATTCATGATGTAGATGGTGCTGCCTGCCTGTCCGGTGCCGCTAATCGTTGGGGTGTTGTCGTTGGTCGCCTGCCCGCTGATGAGATTGCCTGTGACGCCGCCAGGGACGTTATCACTTACCGTATCCAGCGTTGGAACCGTCGGCGCCGTGAGGTCAACCACCACGCTCCACGGGTCGGAGAGCAGGCTCAGGTTACCCTGCGGATCGGTTGCCTGAACCGTGAACGCGTGTGGCCCTTCGACAAGCGCGGTCTCTGGCGTAAAGCTCCACGCGCCGGTGCCATCAGCCGTAACCACGGCAATCTGGGTAGCGCCATCGAAAATGGTCACGATGCTGTTTGCGTCCGCTGTCCCCGAAAGGGTTGGCGTGGCGTCGTTCGTTTCGCTGCCGCTGGCTACCGGGGTGGCGGTATTGCCCACATTATCCGTTACGCTGGTGATGACCGGCGTGGTGGAAATGGAATCCACCACGATGGTGAAGTCCGCCGAAGGACCGCTCTGATTTCCCGCCGGATCGGTCTCGCGGATGGTCAGAACGTTACTGCCTTCTGGCAGGGTGGGCGTGGTGTAGCTCCAGGTGCCGGTATTACCAACCACCACGCTGTCCAGCAGCACGCCGTTGTTGTAGATGGAGATGGTATCACCCACCGCGCCGGTGCCGGTGAGGGTCGGCTGGCTGTCGTTGGTGGTCTGGCCGCTGGTCAGCGGACCGGTGACAGGACCCACGTCATCAATGACCGAGCCAATAGTTGGCGTGCCCGGCGCGGTCAGATCGACGGTTACGCTGGCCGCCGGAGAGCGGCCGCTGGTGGCACCGTTGAGGGTCGCGGTCACCTCAAAGGTGTGCAGCCCCTCGCCAAGCGCGGCCGGCGTATAGCTCCAGTTGCCGCTGCCGTCGGCGGTCACCGTTGTCAATGGCGTCGTGCTACCGTCCTGATAGATAGTAATCACGCTGCCCGCTTCGGCCGTACCGGTAAGCGTTGGCGTGGTGTCGTTGGTGGTTTTGCCTTTCACATCGCCGGTGACCGGGTCCACGTCATCGACGATGGCCGTAATGACGGGTACCTGGGGCAGCTCAAGCGGCGAGTCGGTAACGATAAAAGGCACGTCAGCGCTGGCATTTCCTGCTGCGTCCGTGGCGGTCACGGTCAGCGTGGTTGGATCCAGCTGCGCCGGGCTCAGCGCAATGGAGAAGCTGCCGTCGCTGCCGACAACGCCGGTACCAATGACCGTAGTACCGTTTGTCACGGTAATGATGCTGCCCGCTTCACCGGTACCGGTCAGCGGTGTTCCTTCATCTGGCAGGCTCATGTTGCCCGGATCTGCCGGGGCAACGGTATCTACCGTCACGCTCACCGGTGCGGAACTCCCTGAAATATTGCCCGCCGGATCGCTGGAAGAGACGGTGAAGGCATACTGGCCATCCGGTAGCGTTGTGCCTGCGGTCCAGCTCCAGCTGCCGTCCGACTGTATCGTTACCGGTGCTCCTGACGGGGTACCGTCGATGGAGACGATAACGGTGGCGCCGGGCTCGCCGGTCCCGGTCAGGGTCGGCGTGCCGTCATTCGTATAAAGCAGGTTATTAGACAGCTGGCTGCCCTCAACCTCGGTAATGGCCGGGACTTCAGGCGCAAGGGTATCGAGCGTGACGGAAACGACCGGGCTCGGCGCGCTGACGTTACCTGCGGCATCGACTCCCGCAACGGTGATGTTCAGCAGGCCGTCCTGCTGTGGTGGCAGGACAAAGCTCCATTCTCCGTTAACGACATCGACACGTCCTACCTCAACGCCGTTGTTGTAAACGATGACCGTGTCGCCAGTCGTGCCGGTACCTCCGACGGTTGGCGTCGCATCGGTGATTAAGCCCCCATTCGGCTGGCCCCCGACGGCGTCAAATACCGGAACATCCGGTGCTACGGTATCCACGGTAATCGTAATCGCTGGCGACGGGTCAGAGACGTTGCCCGCCTCATCGGTGGCGGTGGCGGTATAGACGTGGCTGCCTTCCCCAATATTACTGTCAGGACGCCAGCTCCAGTTGCCGTTGCTGTCTACCGTCACGGTGCCCACGATGGTCGGTGTGCCGTTAACGGTATCAGTGATGTTGATAACGTCATTCGCCGTACCGGTGCCGCTCAGGACCGGGCGCGGATCGTTGGTGGTTCCGCCATCGGGAACGGGGCCGGTTATCTGGCTGACGCTGTCGGTAATCACCGGTGCTGCTGGTGCTGTTGGCGCATCGGTATCAATGGTGATGGTGACCGGCTGCGACGGGGCGCTTTCGTTGCCCGTGCCGTCCATATTGGTGACGGTCAGGGTAATGTCATAGGTGCCGTTAGGCAGCGGGGTAGCTGGCGTCCAGGTCCAGTTGCCGGTGCCGTCCACGAGCACATCATCAAGCTTGACCCCACCGTTGTAGATGGTCACGGTATCGCCCGGATTGCCGGTGCCGCTCAGGGTCGGCGTGGTGTCGCGGGTGGTTTCTCCCGGGTTCAGCGGCGTTTCTGTGCCGTCAGGATTGACGGTGATTGCCGGGATCTCCGGCGTGGCTGGCGGAACGGTATCTACCGTCAGTTCAAACGGCGTTGAGATGGTGGTATTGCCCGCGGCATCCGTGGCATGCACCGTCAGCGTATGCGGGCCGTCGGTGAGCGGGATAACGGGGGTAAAGCTCCAGCCGCCGCTGCCGTCGAGGGTCGCGGTGCCGAGCAGGGTGGTGCCGTCATAGACGGTAATCACCGCATCTGCCGGCGCGGTGCCGCTCAGGGTAGGCGTGGTGTCGTCGGTGGTGTCGCCGCTGGTAAGCGGCCCGTTAACGCCGCCGACGTCATCGGTTACGGTGGCGATGGTGGCCGCCGCTGGCGGCGTGGTATCGACGGTCAGGGTAAAGCCGCCTGACGGCTGGCTGGTATTACCCGCTCCATCGGTGGTGACGGCGGTAAAGGTATAGGTGCCGTTAACAAGCGGTGTGGTTGGGGTATAGGTCCACGTGCCGCTGCTGTCGATCACAATTGTCGTGAGATCGACGCCGTCCTGGCGGATGGTGACGGTTGAGCCCGGCTCCGCGGTGCCGTTTAGCGTCGGCGTGGTGTCATTGGTGCTGTCGCCAGAGTTGAGCGCGCCGAGGCGCTCTGGCACGTCATCCACCACCTGGGTAATGACCGGCGCATCCGGGGCAACGCTGTCAATGATGATGCCCCAGCTGTTGGAAACGTCGCTAATGTTGCCCGCCGCGTCAGTTGCGACGGCGGTCAGGGTATGTTGACCCTCAGCGATCGGGGTGTCCGGAGTAAAGCTCCACGCGCCGAGGCCATCGGCGACGGCGGTTCCAATATCAACCCCATCCACGCGGATGGTGACCGTGGCGTTGGCCGCGGCGGTACCGCTGAGCGTCGGAGTTGAATCATTGGTGGTCTCATTGAGGTCGAGCGAGCCGGTGCGTCCGGGCACATCGTCAACGACCTGCGTAATCACCGGGGCGGCCGGTGCCGTCCCGTCGACGATAATGGTCCACGCGTTCGATTGTCCGCTCGGGTTACCGGCGGCATCCGTCGCCGTTGCCGTCAGCACGTATGTGCCATCGGCCAGCGGTGAGGGCGGCGTAAAGTTCCACAGGCCGGATGAGGGGACGACCACCGTGCCGATGATATCGCTGCCGTTGAAAATCGTGATGGTCGAACCGGGTTCGCCCGTGCCGTTCAGGGTCGGCGCCCGGTCGTTGGTCAGCCCATTCTGGTCCACGGGACCGGTTGTGTTCAGCACGTCGTCAATCACCGACACGATAACCGGGGCCTGCGGTGGGGTGATATCCGGCGCTGCTGCGGAGGTTGCTGGCCCCGTGTTGCCCGCAGCGTCGGTGGCGTCTGCGGTCAGGATTTCGCCGTTGAGCTTAGGCGGGGTCAGCGTCAGGCTAAAGTTGCCCTCGCTGTCGGCCACAGGGGTGCCAAGGATAGCGTCGCCTTCACGGATGGTTACCGTGCTGCCAGGCTCCGCGGTGCCGGTGATGGTGCCGCCATCATTCGATACGACGAGGTCGCCGGGGGCCAGCGGCGGCGTGGTGTCCACGGTGAAGATGATTGGCTCTGAGGCCGCACTCTGGTTTCCGGCTGCATCGGTTTCAACGACGGTTATCGTGTGCGTTCCGTCCGCGAGCGGGCCGTCTGGCGTGACGCTCCAGGTGCCGTTCGGCAGCACCGTTGTGGTTCCAACCGCAACGCCGTTATCGTAGATAGTGATTGTGCCACCGGGCTCGCCCGTTCCCGCCAGGATCGGCTTTGACGCATCGGTAGGCGTGCCTGCGGTTATGGTCCCTCTGATCGCACCCGTGTCGTCGGTCAGCACAATCGCGGTTGGCGCGGTCGGCGGAGTAAGATCCACGGTGAGGGTAAATACCGGTGAGGCCGGTCCGAGGTTGCCGGCGGCATCGGTTGCCCGCACGGTAATCTGGTGGGTGCTTTCAGTCAGATCGGTTGACGGGGTAAATGTCCAGGTGCCGTTGCTGGCGACGAGCGCCGTGCCAATGGCGACTCCGCCATCATAGATGGTTACGGTGGAGCCCGCCTCCGCGGTGCCGCTGAGCTGCGGGCGTGGATCGTTGGTGCTGCCGCCGTTTGTGACCGACCCCGTTTGAGGATCAATATCGTCCGTCACGCTGCCGATCGTTGGGGCATCGGGTGCGGTGAGATCCGGCGCCGTAATCGTTGTGCCCTGGCTGGTATTCCCGGCCGCATCCGTCGCGGTGGCGGTCACCTGTTCGCCGTTGGTCAGCGGAGTGCCGAGAGACACGGTAAAGTTGCCGTCACTGCCTGTTTTTCCGGTGCCAAGGACGTTGCCGTTCGCGTCTTTCAGCGTGATGGTACTGCCGGGCTCGGCGGTACCGGTGACGCTTTTACCGTCCGACGAGAACTGAAGGCCGGAGGGTGCATTCGGCGGTGTTGTATCCGGGTTGGTGGGATCGACTGGCGTACTGGGGTTAGGGTTAGGATTGTTGTTATTCCCATCATCGTCATCCCCGCCGCCCCCGCCGCTGGAGCTTGCCACCGCCGCGATGGCGCCAGCCGCGACAATGCCGCCCAGCGCCCACGGCCAGATGGCGGCACCACCTGCATCACTCCCGGATGCGGCCAGCAAGGCGTCCGTGGACGCGATGGATTCGTACGTGGCGGCTCCGGTGGGATCTTCAATCCACCATAACGCACCGTCACTCTCCTGGAGCACCAGCTGGCTCACGCCCTGCGCGTCGGTGACATAGAAATTTTTAAGGGTGATCACTTCCCCTGAGTGCAGTGTCACCACCAGATCGTTACCACTTCGCGCGAAGTGGGAGACATCGGCTCGCTCTACATGAAGCTCAACGATAGAGGAATGGCTCAGCGTAACCTGTGTGCCTTCCGTAGTCGTTTCCACGCCAGTGAGTTTTGATATAACAGAGATTTGGCTCATTTAGGTATTACTCCAGCAGAGTTATCGTGAACGACGAGCAAGACGAGCCATCTCTGGAGAAGGTAAAGGGCGCCCCCGGCGGAGTTACTGTTTTTTAAACAGCACTCACCGTCTTTTTTAGAGCGAACGATGCCCGCCAGGATTCAGAGTGGCAACATCAGAGCGAATGTAATTACTTACGAGACAGAATGTTTGTTATGCGTATTTTGTGCCTTATAAAACCCTGTAATTAATAGAGGATTTGGTTTTGAGAATATAAAAATGATATAGCCAGAAAACGGTGAATGTGCAAATTAAGCTTTCGTAAATAAAGAGGTAGGTCGTAAAGAGGCCATTAATTTATTGATGAGGTTTATGTATTTGTTTTATTAATAGATTGTTTTTGTTGGATATTTTCTGATTGTAGTATACTTTTTTATTTATGTTTTAGATGTAGTTTAATAATTGGCAGTGTCGTTTTTGAATGCAATTAAAAATGTTATTATTTAAAGCTGCTTAATCATGGTTTAAGTTAGGATAACATTCTTGATGTAGGATATATTATATTAATAGAGATTTAAAATATATTCTTATGTGGTGTTGGAATTATGCTACTGCGAGCAGGAAATATAATAACCTGCTGTATTTTCAATACGGTCATTCATTAACCTGATACTGAGGGCGAAAAAAAATGACCGCAGGGATGGGCATCCGGACATTTGCATCAATCCTATCTGTCGTCATAAGGCGGCGAACAAAAAGGGGCAGATATACACGACGTATCGCTTATATTCGAAGCAATAAAAAAGGCCGCTAACGCGGCCCTGAGGTGAGTATGTCGGTTATTCAGTGACTTTCTTTTCCAGCTCGCTGGCACCTTCTTTGGTTTTGTTCCAGCCTTTCTCTGCGCCTTCTTTAGTGGCATCCCACCCCTTCTCGGTGCCTTCTTTGGTTTTATGCCAGGCTTTCTGGGAATCTTCGCTGACTTTGCTGCCAAAGCTTTCGCTTTTACCTTCCGCAGCATGCTGCTGTTTCAGCTTCAGCTCTTCGCCTTTGTTCTGCTCTTCGTGCAGTTTTTGCTTCGCTTCGTTGGCGTTTGCGTTCGCCGCAGCGACGGTATCGTCAGTTGCATGTGTGGTCGCAGCAAATACTGGGGAAGCCAGCAGAACGGCAGATAATGCGATAATTGTTTTTTTCATAATATCCTCATTTAACGTTATCGGTTATGAGCGTGATTCAGCATGGCACAGACGAAGCGGGGTGGCTTTAGGAAAAAACTGTAATGAGATCAAAGTACCCAGGTAAGCGCCTCCTTGCTTGAGGATCACCCGAAGGATAAAAAACCTATTTCTATGAGGGCTGCAAGGGTCAGCAGAATAAAGAAAATAACGACCATGGGTCTGTACATTTTAAGGCTCCATCCTTGTGTGATGTCTTGTCCAGCGTACGGGATACATCGTTAAGCCATCCCCGGCACGACATATCCCCTGAGTGAATTGTGTCCGTTTTTACTTTTCCATGGGAGGAGGGCGGTGTCGTTGATGTTTATCAAAGGGCAGCGGCAGGGTAAGGAAAATCTGCATGAAAGTTTCTGGCCTTGTTAGCGTTGAACGCTTTGCGTTGCTGCTGGCTGTCGCCACTGGCGGACGTGCTCGATCAGGGCTCTTAGCTTGGGCGCCATATTATGACGCTGGGGAAAATAGAGATAAAAGCCTGGAAAAGACGGAAGAAACGTATCCAGCAGGGCAACAAGCTGCCCCGTTTCAATATACGGAGTGAATGTATCCTCCGTGGCTAAGGTTATGCCGCCGCCGGCCAGTGCCAGGCTGAGCATAAGGCGCAGATCGTTTGTGGTGATCTGCGGTTCAATCGCCACATCGAAAGGAACGCCCGCCTCCTCAAATTCCCAGCGATAGGGGGCAACGTCCGGGGCTGGGCGCCAGCCGATACACCGGTGAGCCACCAGCTCGCGGGGGTGCTCAGGTACGCCGTGAGTCGCCAGATAGGACGGTGAAGCCACCACCCTCTCACGCTGCTGACCCGTAAGGGGAACGGCGATCATGTCTTTTTCAATAACTTCACCCAGCCTTACCCCGGCGTCATAGCCCGCCGCCACGATATCGAACTCCTCGTCCGACACGAAGATATCAAGCGATACCGCAGGATGCGCAGCCGCAAACGAAGCGAGCAGCGGGCCAGAGAGAAACGCTTCCGCGATTGAGGTGACCGCGATTCTGAGCTGGCCGCGCGGTGTGCTGTCCGACGCGACGTCTTCAAATGCCGCTTCAATATTGGCGATAGGGGCCTGCAACGATTTACGCAGCCGTTCACCTGCTTCAGTGAGGCTTACCGAGCGCGTGGTGCGCATCACCAGCAGGGTTTGAAAACCATCTTCAAGCCGCCTAATCCCCTGGCTGACAGCGGAGCGGGTTATGCCCAGCCGCGCGGCGGCAGCGCTAAAGCTGCGCTCCTCGGCGACCGCCAGAAAAACGGGTAACAGATTGAGATCGATTTTCATTGTTTAAAATTGCTAACCAGTGAGTCCAGTAAATGCAGGATACAAGAAACAATGGTGAGTATCTATTATCACGTTGAACTCAACGTAAGGAGCAAAACATGAACAAAGTTATCTTAATTACCGGTGCATCAAGCGGTATCGGAGAAGGTATTGCCAGAGAGTTAGGCAAGGCAGGCGCGAACGTTTTCCTGGGCGCTCGCAGGCTGGATCGCATCAACGCCCTGGCTGCTGAAATCCGCAGTGCAGGGGGGGAAGCAGAGGCCGCAGTCTTAGACGTTACCAGCCGCCAGTCGATGGCTGAATTCGTACAGGCAGCGCGTGAAAAGTGGGGCCGCATTGACGTGCTGATTAACAACGCGGGCATCATGCCTCTTTCTCCGCTTTCGGCAGGCAAGCAGGATGAGTGGGAGCGCACCATTGACGTGAATGTCAAGGGCGTGCTGTGGGGGATAGGCGCCGTTCTGCCGATTATGGAAGCCCAGGGGTCGGGACAAATCATTAATATCGGCTCGATTGGTGCCTTGTCCGTGGTGCCCACGGCTGCCGTCTACTGTGCCACCAAATTCGCCGTACGGGCGATTTCGGATGGTTTACGTCAGGAAAGTTCGAACATCCGCGTGACCTGCGTTAACCCTGGGGTAGTGGAAAGCGAACTGGCCTCGACCATTACGCACCCGGAAACCATGGCGGCGATGGACGCGTACCGTGCTATTGCCCTCAAACCTGCTGATATCGCCCGCGCTGTGCGCCACATCATCGAGGCGCCTGAGAGTGTCGATACAACAGAAATTACGATCAGACCGACGGCATCTGCGAACTAACGTTGCGGATGAAAAAATGCAGGTTAGCGCAGCTGGTTTACAACAGATCTGACTGGTCTGCGAATCCAGACTACGCTTGCTAAAAAATGGTCGTCTGAATTTCGGTTGTGACGTTCATACTGAATGCTTAGATTCATTTTCAATCTATTGAGAGGAAATGAATATGAATTTTGCAGAACTCCACAACCAGGAGCAGCCCCTGCTTATCGCTAACGTTTGGGACGCCGCCAGTGCTGTCGCAGCGCAAGAAGCAGGCTATCAGGCACTGGGAACGTCCAGTGCAGCAATAGCGTCCATGCTGGGATATGAAGACGGGCAGGGAATGCCGTTTGATGCGTTATTTTATGTGGTCACCCGTATCCGGGCTGTCAGCAGCCTGCCATTGAGCGTTGACATGGAAGCAGGATATGGTGATTCAGCCAAAGAGATAGTCGCTAATCTCAGGCGCCTTGCTCAGACAGGCGTAGCAGGCGTTAACCTTGAAGACAGCAGAGTCATTAATGGTAAGCGTCAGCTTGACGATATCTCTGATTTTTCCCGTAATCTGAGAACAGTATGCAATGCGCTGAGAAGCGAAAACTGTAGCCTGTTTCTGAACATTCGGACTGACACTTACCTGCTCGGGCATGAAGACGCATTGCAGGAGACGATATTACGGGGTCAGAGCTATAAAGCTGCAGGTGCTGATGGCCTTTTTGTTCCCTGTCTGACGTCAGAGAAAGACATCAGCCTCATTGCAGAGGCAACGGGTCTGCCTCTGAACGTCATGTGTATGCCCGATCTTCCGTCGTTCGACAGGCTGAAGCTGGCCGGGGTAAACCGCATTTCAATGGGCAATTTTGTTCATTCAGCCATGCAGTCAACGCTGAGTGATGTAATGCATGCGATTCGAGCTCGTCAGACGTTTGCAGGACTTTTTAGCGATGAAAATAACCGATAAGAATTTGTGTGATATCTGGTATCAGGCATTACTCGAACGAGATTCAGAATATACCGGCGTATTTTTTGTTGGCGTCAAAACTACTGGCGTATTCTGCATTTCGGTATGCCGGGCGCGAAAGCCCAGGCGCGAAAATGTTGAATTTTATAAAGATGCCAAATCTGCCCTGGCGGACGGCTTCCGTCCCTGTAAGGTCTGCAGACCCGCTGAAAATGCGCACAGCGCGCCATTATTTGTTGAACAGGCGCTTGCGCTTGTCAGGCGCGATATTAAATCCCGTGTGGCTGACGCGCAGCTTCGCCAGCACGGAATCAGTCCGGAGCGGGTAAGACGCTGGTTCCTGCAACATCACGGCATCACTTTCCAGGCTTTCCAGCGAATGCAGCGGGTGAACGTTGCCTTGCAGGAGCTTAAAAGCGGACGAGCGGCTACTGACGTTGCGCTGGACAATGGCTATGAATCCCTGAGCGGGTTTGGTTACATCTACAAGCGGCTTACTGGCGCAGCGCCGACTCAGGCAACCGAGGTGATTGTCATTCATCGGTTTACCACTACGCTTGGGCCTATGTTTGTCTGCGCGACTGAGCGGGGAGTGTGTCTGCTGGAGTTTACCGATCGCCGGATGTTAGAAACGGAATTCCGCGATATCCAGCGTTTATTTAACGCCAGAATTGTCACCGGAGAAAACAGCCATACCCGGCAGACAGTAAAAGAAATCAGCGAGTATTTTGCCGGAACTCGACGACAGTTTGAGCTCTCTGTGGATGCCCCGGGCAGCGATTTTCAGCAATCCGTCTGGCATGAGTTGCGTGCAGTTCCTTATGGACAGACCTCGCACTATCAGGCCATTTCGCTAGGGATGAATAAGCCCAATGCTGTGCGCGCCGTCGCTGCAGCTAATGGTGCAAACCGGATTGCGATTGTGATCCCTTGTCACAGAATAATTGGCAAAGATGGAAAGATGACGGGTTACGGCGGTGGTATTTCGCGCAAAGAATGGCTCATTGAGCATGAGCGAAACAATGTTTGATGGCGTAATGTTCCATTGTTGCCGGAATATTTTACGCACTTCGCGGGATAAAATGCAGACACAAAAAAGCCCGCAGGGCTTGCGCCGTGCGGGCTCTTAGGACTTCATCGGATGACTCTGGTAATCACCGATGGAGAATTTTGGTGGAGCTGGCGGGAGTTGAACCCGCGTCCGAAATTTCTACATCCTCGGTACTACATGCTTAGTTTGTCTTTACATTCGCACGCCAGCTGCGGACAGACACGCCACTAACGAACTAGCCTGATTAGTTTTAACGCTTCAACCCCAGGCAGGGCTTCCACGCGATCTCTTTTGGGTTTGACCTCTCTTTGATCCCCGTCTTAAGAGCGGAAGCTAGGGAGAGAGGGCTCAGAGCAGGTTATTAAGCTGCTAAAGCGTAGTTTTCGTCGTTTGCGACTATTTTTTTGCGGCTTTTAACGAGGCAAACCGCCCCTCGGCATGCACCTTGGGTTTCGCAAATCCCGTCGAATCCAGAATCAGCCCCAATAGTGTTGAACTAAGTATACCAGATTTCACTTCCTGGATACCAGCCCGGAACGCTAACTTATTGAATAGTACAATAAGTGTGCAGAATCAACGTCCTGCGTTTTTCATGATGCGCGCTTTATCCAACTGCCACTCGCGTTCTTTCAGGTCAGTACGTTTGTCGTGCTGTTTTTTACCTTTCGCGACGCCAATTTTCACTTTGCACCAGGCATTTTTCCAGTACAGTGACAGGGCGACCACGGTGAAACCTTCGCGGTTGATGCGTCCGTAGAGGGATTCCAGCTCACGCTTGTTCAGCAGCAATTTACGCGTGCGCGTTGGGTCACACACATAGTGTGAAGAGGCGACGGTCAGCGGCGTAAAGTTCGCGCCGAACAGGAAGGCTTCGCCATCTTTCAGGATCACGTAGCTATCGCCGATGTTGGCTTTCCCGGCGCGCAGCGATTTTACTTCCCAGCCCTGCAACGCAAGGCCAGCTTCGAATTCTTCTTCAATGAAATACTCGTGGCGAGCACGCTTGTTGAGCGCAATGGTCGCCGAGCCTGGTTTATGTGCTTTTTTCTTCGTCATAAGTGTCGTAAAGCCGTCGGTAATCTGATTTCAAAAAGTCACCTCATTGCGTCCTGTGAGGTCTAACGCGCTATCTTAGCACGAGATGAGGCTTAGCGTTTTTTTAACAGGTGATAAATGTTATTATTTGTCCGTTGTGTGACCATGGGAAATGCTATGCCTCAGATTAGCCGTACTGCGCTTGTACCTTACAGCGCGGAACAAATGTATCAGTTAGTGAACGATGTTCAGTCTTATCCAGAGTTCATTCCGGGATGCACCGGAAGCCGCGTACTGGAGTCCGGCCCAACCCAGATGACCGCGGCGGTGGATGTCTCCAAAGCGGGGATCAGCAAGACGTTCACCACCCGTAATACGCTGACGAGCAATCAGAGTATTTTGATGCATCTGGTGGATGGTCCGTTTAAAACCCTGATGGGGGGCTGGAAGTTTACGCCGCTGAGCGCTGACGCCTGCCGCATTGAGTTCCATCTGGACTTTGAGTTTACTAATAAGCTGATTGAGCTGGCGTTTGGCCGCATCTTTAAAGAGCTGGCGTCAAATATGGTTCAGGCGTTTACCACCCGCGCCAAAGAGGTTTACAGTGTCGCATAAGATTGCTGTAGAGGTGGTCTACGCGCTGCCGGAGAAGCAGTATCTGCAGCGCGTGACGCTGGAAGAGGGGGCGACCGTTGAGGCGGCTATCCGCGCGTCCGGCATCCTTGAGCTTCGCAGAGATATCGACCTGGCGAAGAACAAGGTCGGGATTTACAGCCGTCCGGTGAAGCTGGGCGATGTGCTGAGGGAGGGCGACCGGGTCGAGATTTATCGTCCGCTGATTGCCGATCCGAAAGAGCTGCGTCGCCAGCGCGCGGAGAAGGCGGGTAAGTAGCGCTTCTTCCCCTCACCCTGTTCCTCTTCCCAAAGGGGGGAAGGGATAAAGAAAAACAAAAAAGGTGCTCGTTGAGCACCTTTTTGCATTTCTGGTTTCTGATTATTTTGTCAGGGCAGGTTTGTTATCGATGTTGGTCAACACACCGGCGCTGCTGAAGGTCAACGTCAGGGTCTGCTGGGTCACGCTTTCGTGGCCTGGCTGCTGACGGAATACATAGAACCAGGTGTTAGTGCCGAACGGATCGGTCATCATCGGGGTTCCCAGTGCATAAGCGACCTGCTGTTGTGTCATCCCCACGCGGATTTTGGACACATCGTTAGGGGTAAGGTAGTTCCCCTGGTTGATGTCAGGACGGTAAACCACTTTCTCCAGAGTGGAACAGCCTGCGGTCAACATCAGAAGAACCGCTGCGGCAGCGGTCAGCATTTTACAACGCATAGTGATTTGATTCCTTTTCGGGCCCGAGCAGAACGCGGCTCATATGTAATATGCCGATGATAATAGACCTTGCCCCACTTTGAAACCGGTCTGGCGGCGTTTTTGTTGTTCTGTATGACCCTGAGATCCCGAAAAAGTTTATGCCGCCAGCAGTTCTTTCGCGTTCGCGAGCGTATTACGCGTGACTTCACTGCCGCCGAGCAGTCGTGCCAGCTCCTGAAGACGCGCGCGTTTATCCAGCGGCTTCATGTGCGTTTCGGTCATTTCGCCGTCGGTTTCTTTACTGACAATAAAGTGATGATGACCACATCCCGCGACCTGCGGCAGGTGGGTGACACACATCACCTGCGTTGACTCACCTAGCTGGCGCAGCAGTTTACCCACCACTGCCGCCGTTGGGCCGCTGATGCCCACATCCACTTCATCGAAAATCAGCGCCGGGGTTTCCATTTTACGCGCGGTAATCACCTGAATCGCCAGCGCAATACGCGACAGTTCACCGCCGGATGCCACTTTGGAGATTGCCTGCAGCGGCTGCCCCGGGTTGGTGGTGACGCGGAACTCGATGCGATCCGCCCCTTCTGCCGTCAGGTGGTTCTCTTCAAAACGGACATCAATAGTGAATACACCGTGCGGCATCGCCAGCGTGTGCATGCTGTCGGTGATGTGCTGGCTTAGCTCCTGAGCGTAATGTTGACGGATCTCATGCAGTTTTTTCGCCGTGGTCAGCGCCTGCTGATGATGCAGGTTCACGGCCAGAGAGAGGGTTTCCTGCGAATCCGCCTGATCGTCAAGCTGCTGCTGTTCTTCGAGCAGAGACTGATAATAGCCTGGTAGTTCTTCCGGCGTGACATGGTGCTTGCGCGCCAGTGAAATCTGACGAGAAAGGCGCTGCTCCAGCTCAAACAGGCGGTTCGGGTCGAGGTCCAGCCGTTCACAATAATGACGCAGTTCGTCACTGGCTTCTGAGATTTGAATCGCGGCCTCTTCCAGCATATCCAGTACGCCAGAAAGTTTACTGTCCATGCCGGCCAGTTCGGTGACCAGTTGACGGACATTGTACAGCTGGCTCTGCAGGTTAACGTCTTCGCCATCTGCCAGCATGTTGAGGGCATTCTGGCTGGTTGAGAGCAGGTGGCCGCTGTTGGCGAGGCGCTTGTACTCTTCGTCAATTTGTTCAAACTCACCCGCCTGCGGGTTAAATTCGTTCAGCTCTTTAAGCTGGTACGCCAGCAGCTCCGCACGCGCGGCGCGCTCCTGGCTTTGCTGCTGGTGCTGGGCTAGCTCGCGGCAGCTCTGATGCCACTGGCGGTAGTGCTCCGCCATAAGTTGAGTAAGCGCGTACTCACCCGCATAGCCATCAAGCAGGGCTTTCTGCTGTTCTGGTTTGACGAGTTGCTGATGCGCGTGCTGACCGTGGATCTGGATAAGCAGCTGGCCGAGTTCGCGGAGCTGGGAGAGCGGGACTGCCGTGCCGTTGATAAAGCCTCGGGAGCGCCCGTCGCTGCTGATCACGCGGCGAAGTAAACACTCACGTCCATCTTCGAGCTGATTTTGTTCCAGCCAGCGCAGGGCTGCAGGGGTATCTTTCAGGGAGAAACGTGCGCAAAGATCGGCACGGTTTGCGCCCATGCGCACCATGTCGCCCTCTGCACGGCCGCCAAGGCACAAGCCGAGGGCATCAATGGCAATGGATTTACCCGCACCGGTTTCGCCGGTGATCGCCGTCATGCCGCTGTGGAAATCGATCTCAAGCTCACGAACAATGGCAAAGTTGCTGATGGTCAGTTGTGCCAGCATAATTGTTTTCCTGTATGAAAAACCATAACTGTGTTTTCATACAGTATAAACTGGTTTTTTATACAGTAAAGTACTGGATGCAAAATCAGAACAATTTTTTTGACCAGCCAAGCTTCGAGCTTAATGTGTTGAAATAGCTGTAATCTTTCGGGTGAATCAAGTTCAGGTGGTAATCACACCGGCGAATAAGAACATCTTCACCTTCCTGGATTGGCAGCGCGATCTGGCTGTCGCAGCTGATCTCCAGGTCGTTACGGCGGTGCGAGAAGCGCAGACGTATCGTGCTGTCGCCGTTAATCACCAGCGGGCGCGCGGAGAGCGTGTGCGGGAACATCGGCACTAGCGTAATAGCATCCAGAGAGGGCGTCAGGATCGGGCCGCCCGCAGAAAGCGAGTAGGCGGTTGAGCCGGTCGGGGTGGAGATAATCAACCCGTCAGAACGCTGGGAAAAGGCAAAGATTTCATCGATATAAACTTCGAACTCAATCATGTGTGCCACTTTGCCGGGATGAAGCACCACCTCGTTAATCGCGGTGCTGATGCGCTTCTGACAGTCCTGCTGGCACACCTGCGCTTCCAGTAAAAAGCGTTTTTCGCTGATATAATGACCTTCCAGCACGTCGGCCAGCTGTTGCTGCGCGTTGTCCGGGTCGAGGTCGGTTAAAAAGCCGAGATTGCCGCGGTTGATACCGATGACCTTGATGTCATAACGCGCCAGCGTGCGTGCCGCGCCGAGCATGTTGCCATCGCCGCCCACCACCACGGCGAGATCGGCCTGTTGGCCAATTTCCGCCAGCGTGCCGGTTTTGACGCTCTTCAACTGCAGTTCCTGCGCAATTTGCTGCTCGACCATCACTTCATAGCCTTTGCTACACAACCAGCGATACAACATTTCATGTGTCGTCAATGCGGTAGGGTGACGCGGATGCCCGACGATCCCAATACACCTGAAATGATTATTCATTTTCTGGAGGTCCTTGTGCCTGATGAATGATGACAATCTCTCTTGTTCCCTTGAATCCAGGAAACTGATCCCCATAATAAGCGAAGTTAGCGAGATGAATGCAGAAAAACGCGGAGAAATTCATGAGTAGTAAAGAACAGAAAACGCCTGAGGGGCAAGCCCCTGAAGAAATTATCACGGAACAGCACGATGAAGTTGAGGCTGTAGAGCCAGACGCATCTGCTGAGCAGGTGGACCCGCGCGATGAAAAAATTGCGAATCTGGAAGCCCAACTGGTAGAAGCACAGAATCGCGAACGCGACACCGTTCTGCGCATCAAGGCGGAAATGGAAAACCTGCGTCGTCGTACCGAGCAGGACGTTGAGAAGGCGCATAAATTTGCGCTGGAGAAATTCGTCAACGAACTGCTGCCGGTGATCGATAGCCTTGACCGCGCGCTGGAAGTGGCTGACAAAGCGAATCCGGACAACGCGGCGATGATCGAAGGTATCGAACTGACGCTGAAATCCATGCTCGACGTCGTGCGTAAGTTTGGCGTGGAAGTGATTGCGGATACCGATGTGCCGCTGGATCCAAACGTTCACCAGGCCATTGCGATGGTGGAATCTGAAGAGATTGAAGCCGGTAAAGTGCTGGGCGTGATGCAGAAAGGTTACACCCTGAACGGCCGTACCATTCGCGCTGCGATGGTGACCGTGGCGAAAGCGAAAGCCTAATTTGCTACCTGTAGTGCCGGGTGGCGGTATTCGCCTTACCCGGCCTACGTTTTATTCAGCAATACTTTCCCGAAGTGGCGTAACGGGCAGCACCTTCACCTGCTTAATCATATTGCCCTGCACGTCCAGGATATCAATATCGTACTGCTCAATGCGCACACGCGTGCCCGCCGCTGGGATCTCTTCCAGCGCTTCCAGAATCATCCCGTTCATGGTACGAGCTTCATCTTCCGGCAAATGCCAGTTAAAGGCTTTGTTGAGTTCACGGATGTTCGCGCTACCGTCAATCAGTACCGAACCGTCGTTCTGCGGAGTCACTTCCTCCGCGAGGGAAGGGGACATCGACGTGGTAAAGTCTCCGACAATCTCTTCCAGAATATCTTCGACCGTCACCAGGCCCTGAATATCGCCGTACTCGTTGACCACCAGGCCGACTTTTTTCTTGTTGCGCTGGAATTTAACCAGCTGCGTGCTGAGCGGCGTACCTTCCGGCACGTAGTAAATCTCGTCGGCGGCGCGCAGCATCACCTCTTTGGTGAACTCTTTTTTCTCGGTCATCAGACGGTAGGCTTCGCGCACGCGCAGCATGCTGATGGCGTCATCCAGCGAGTCGCGATAGAGCACGATGCGCCCATGCGGAGAGTGCGTCAGCTGGCGGACAATGGCTTTCCAGTCGTCGTTGATGTCGATACCGACGATTTCGTTACGCGGCACCATGATGTCGTTCACGCTCACTTTTTCCAGATCCAGCACCGACAGGAGCATATCCTGATTGCGCCGGGAGATCTGCGAGCGGGATTCGTTCACGATGGTGCGCAGCTCTTCTTTGCTGAGCGCGCTGCTGATAGTGACGTCGGCTTTGATCCCCACCATCCGCATCAAAACGCGCGTGACCATGTTCAGCAGCCAGACCAGCGGCATCATCAGGATCTGCAGCGGCGCCAGCAGGAAGCTGCTCGGGTAGGCCACCTTTTCCGGGTAAAGCGCGGCGATGGTTTTTGGCAGTACTTCGGCAAACACCAGCACCACAAACGTCAGCACGCCGGTGGCAATCGCGACCCCGGCGTTGCCGTACAGGCGCATCCCAACGATGGTGCCGAGGGCTGAGGCCAGAATATTGACAAGGTTGTTGCCGATAAGCACCAGGCTTATCAGCCGATCCGGCTTGCGGAGCAGTTTTTCAACGCGGCGGGCGGCACGGTTACCCTGTTTAGCACGATGACGCAACCGGTAACGGTTTAAGGTCATCATGCCGGTTTCCGAGCCGGAGAAATAGGCGGAGATGACCACCATGACGATCAGGATAACGATCAGCGTGGTGGTAGAGATGTGTTCCAGGGGGAACTCCTTTTATAACTTAGCCAGCAAATTGCTGTATGAAGCGGCTGCCAAAATAGGCAAGGGTGAGAATGCCCGCACCCGCGACGTTGAACCAGACGACGCGACGACCGCGCCAGCCTTCATGATAATGGCCCCACAACAGGACAATATAGACAAACCACGCGATGATGGAGAGCACTGCTTTATCGATATTCTCCACGCTGAACAGGTTCTTCATATAAAACAGGCCGGTGCAGAGCGTGAGCGTCAGCAGCACCACGCCTATCTGGGTGATGTGGAACATCTTACGCTCAATGACCATCAGCGGCGGCATTTCATGGTTGAACGCCAGCTTTTTGTTTTTCAACTGGTAATCAATCCAGGCGAGCTGCATGGCGTAAAGCGCGGCGATGATCAGCGTCGCATAGGCGAACAGTGACAGGCCGATGTGCACCAGCATCCCCGGTGTCGCCTCCAGATGCGTAATGAATTCATTGGGCATAAAGGTGGCTAAAGCCAGATTGATCAGCGCGAAGGTATAGACAATCGGCAGCAGCAGCCAGCCGCGATTTTTAGACGCGACGATGGTCATTACCGTACAGATCATCAGGCTGACCAGCGAGCCGACGTTGAGGACGCTCAGGTTTTGCACGCTGCCGTCGCCGGGAATAATGCGTGATTCCAGCGCAAACGCGTGGCTTATCAGTGCGATGACCGCCGAAAGAATAGCCATGCGCCGCCAGCCGCTGTTTTTTTGCAGCAGTCCGGGAATAATCAGCGCGAGGCTGACAGAGTAGGCAACAAGGGCGATCAGTGCGAAAACAGGCATATAGGCATCGACAGTTGTCTTAATAAGAAAGAGAAGCAGTATAACGTTACGTGACGCCTGCTCCAACCGTTGCATAACAACAAAGGCGCCTTCATGTTATACTCCGGCAAAATTCTGTGTATGTGTCGCTCAATGCGGCCCAACGTTTCTACTCAGGCGAGAGACAATGTTTGATAATTTAACCGATCGTTTGTCGCGCACGCTGCGCAACATCAGCGGCCGCGGACGCCTTACTGAAGAGAACATCAAGGAAACGCTGCGCGAAGTGCGCATGGCGCTGCTGGAAGCAGACGTGGCGTTGCCGGTTGTTCGTGATTTTATCAACCGCGTAAAAGAGAAGGCGGTTGGTCATGAAGTTAACAAGAGCCTGACTCCGGGTCAGGAGTTCGTCAAAATCGTTCGTAACGAACTGGTTTCGGCGATGGGCGAAGAGAACCAGGTGCTTAACCTGGCGGCTCAGCCTCCGGCAGTGGTGCTGATGGCGGGCCTGCAGGGTGCGGGTAAAACCACCAGCGTCGGTAAGCTGGGTAAATTCCTGCGCGAAAAGCACAAGAAGAAAGTGCTGGTGGTCTCTGCGGACGTCTATCGCCCGGCGGCGATCAAGCAGCTGGAAACGCTGGCCGAGCAGGTCGGCGTGGACTTCTTCCCGTCCGACGTTGCCCAGAAGCCTGTCGACATCGTTAACGCCGCGCTGAAAGAAGCGAAGCTGAAATTCTACGACGTGCTGCTGGTGGATACCGCCGGTCGTCTGCACGTTGACGAAGCGATGATGGACGAAATCAAGCAGGTGCACGCTTCTATCAACCCGGTAGAGACCCTGTTTGTCGTTGACGCCATGACCGGTCAGGATGCGGCAAATACCGCGAAAGCGTTTAACGAAGCGCTGCCGTTAACCGGCGTGGTGCTGACCAAAGTCGACGGCGACGCCCGCGGTGGTGCGGCCCTTTCGATTCGCCACATCACCGGTAAGCCGATCAAGTTCCTCGGCGTGGGCGAGAAAACCGAAGCGCTGGAGCCGTTCCACCCGGACCGTATCGCCTCCCGTATCCTCGGCATGGGCGACGTGCTGTCGCTGATCGAAGATATCGAGAGCAAGGTCGACCGCGCGCAGGCTGAAAAGCTCGCCAGCAAGCTGAAAAAAGGTGACGGTTTCGATCTGACCGACTTCCTTGAGCAGCTGCGTCAGATGAAAAACATGGGCGGCATGGCAAGCCTGATGGGCAAACTGCCGGGCATGGGCCAGATCCCTGACAACGTTAAATCCCAGATGGATGACAAAGTGCTGGTGCGTATGGAGGCGATCATTAACTCCATGACGCTGAAAGAACGAGCCAAGCCAGAAATCATCAAAGGTTCCCGTAAGCGCCGTATCGCTGCCGGTTGCGGCATGCAGGTGCAGGACGTTAACCGCCTTCTGAAACAGTTCGACGACATGCAGCGCATGATGAAGAAAATGAAGAAAGGCGGCATGGCGAAGATGATGCGCGGCATGAAAGGCATGATGCCTCCCGGTTTTCCAGGGCGTTAATCGCTTTTGAGATTGCTTTTTGCCCGAAAATGAGTAAAATTTTCGGGCTTTTAATATGACACCCGGGCTCCGTTCCTCGATGGGGCCCGGTTGTTTTATTCACACAAGAGGATGTTATGGTAACTATTCGTTTAGCACGTCACGGCGCTAAAAAGCGTCCGTTCTACCAGGTTGTTGTGACTGACAGCCGTAATGCACGCAACGGTCGCTTCATTGAGCGCGTTGGTTTCTTCAACCCACTGGCCTCTGGCGCAGAAGAAGAAACCCGTCTGGATCTGGATCGTATCGCTCACTGGGTTGGCCAGGGCGCTACTGTTTCCGATCGCGTTGCTACGCTGATCAAAGCAGCAAACAAAGCAGCTTAATCTGTCACGGTGGTCATGATGAGCAATAAAGCACCTGTTGAACCGATCGTATTGGGAAAAATGGGTTCTTGCTACGGTATCCGTGGTTGGCTCAGAGTGTTTTCCTCCACTGAAGACGCTGATAGCATTTTTGATTACCAGCCCTGGTTCATCCAGAAAGCCGGTAAGTGGGAAGAGGTCGAGCTGGAAAGCTGGCGTCACCACAATCAGGACATCATCATCAAGCTGAAAGGCATTGACGATCGTGATGCCGCGAATGCGCTGACTAATTGTGAAATTGTCGTGGATTCGTCGCAGTTGCCACAGCTGGAAGAGGGCGACTACTACTGGAAAGACCTTATGGGCTGCCAGGTAGTCACCACTGAAGGTTACAGCCTGGGGAAAGTCATCGATATGATGGAAACCGGGTCAAATGACGTTCTCGTCATTAAGGCAAACCTGAAAGATGCATTTGGCATCAAGGAGCGGCTGGTCCCGTTCCTCGATGGACAGGTTATCAAGAAAGTCGATCTCGCTACTCAAACCATTGAAGTAGATTGGGATCCTGGTTTTTAAATTCTCCGGATAAACGGTAAAAGACGGCGCTATGTGGATTGGCATAATTAGCCTGTTTCCTGAAATGTTCCGCGCGATTACCGATTACGGGGTAACTGGCCGGGCAGTAAAGAATGGCCTGCTGAGCATCCAGAGCTGGAGTCCGCGTGACTTTACTCATGACCGGCACCGTACCGTGGACGATCGTCCTTACGGCGGCGGACCGGGGATGTTAATGATGGTGCAACCCTTACGGGACGCCATTCACACAGCAAAAGCCGCGGCAGGTGAAGGCGCAAAGGTGATTTATCTGTCACCTCAGGGACGCAAGCTTGATCAAGCGGGCGTGAGCGAACTGGCGACGAATCAAAAGCTGATTCTGGTCTGTGGGCGCTACGAAGGGATAGATGAGCGCGTAATTCAAACCGAGATTGACGAAGAATGGTCTATCGGCGATTACGTTCTCAGCGGTGGTGAGTTACCGGCAATGACGCTGATTGACTCCGTCGCCCGGTTTATTCCGGGGGTACTGGGCCATGAAGCTTCGGCAACGGAAGATTCCTTTGCCGATGGATTGCTGGACTGTCCACACTATACTCGTCCTGAAGTGTTAGAAGGGATGGAAGTACCGGCAGTGTTACTGTCTGGAAACCATGCCGAGATACGTCGCTGGCGTTTGAAGCAGTCGCTGGGCCGAACCTGGCTTAGAAGACCTGAACTTCTGGAAAACCTGGCTCTGACTGAAGAGCAAGCAAAGTTGCTGGCCGAGTTCAAAACTGAACACGCGCACCAGCAGCATGAACATGATGGGAAGGCGTAATACGCTCCCGAATATCAGTTTACCCAGGATAAGAGATTAAATTATGAGCAACATTATTAAGCAACTTGAACAAGAGCAGATGAAGCAGGACGTACCTTCCTTCCGTCCAGGTGACACCGTGGAAGTGAAAGTATGGGTTGTTGAAGGTTCCAAAAAACGTCTGCAGGCATTCGAGGGCGTGGTTATCGCTATTCGTAACCGCGGTCTGCACTCTGCATTCACTGTTCGTAAAATTTCCAACGGCGAAGGCGTTGAGCGTGTCTTCCAGACTCACTCTCCGGTAGTTGACAGCATTGCTGTTAAACGTCGTGGTGCTGTACGTAAAGCTAAACTGTACTACCTGCGTGAGCGTACTGGTAAGTCTGCTCGTATTAAAGAGCGTCTGAACTAAGATTCGCTTAAGCGACATCCTGTTAGAAAGGGCTGGCCGAAAGGCTGGCCCTTTTTTTATCCCATCGCACCTCTCGCATTAACCCTTTCGTCATAAATCATTTACAATGCTTGCCTCTTGAATGGAGGGGACGTGGATAACGTACTGCATCAGCCCAACCGGAAACGCGCAGCGGCATTGACCGCGCTGTTTGCGATCCTGCTGATCGTGGTGGCACCCCTTATCTCCGTCTCGTTGCAGAAAGACCCCATGAGCGCCATGCCGGGCATGCATCATGACATGAGCATGATGTCGATGGACGAGCATCACGGCGATATGCCGCACACGATGCCGGTTGACCATGCGGAGGCGTGCGGCTACTGCGTGCTGTTAGCGCATGTCCCTGGCGTGATGCTCGCGCTGATAGTGCTGCTCAGTATCGTGCTGCAGAGGCTTCGCGTTAAGCCGCCGCGTCAGGCGGTCAGCCATTGGCACTTTTTCCCCTGGCTTTACCCTGATACCCGCGCGCCGCCGCGGCAGTCTGCTTTTTCCCTTTAAAAACTCAATCGATAACTTTTTGCCTTAAAAAGGAAAAGTATGACTACCTGCACTCCGCGCGCGGCATGGGGAAACCTGCTGCGTCGCCTCCATTTCTACGTCGGGCTATTTGTCGGCCCGTTTATCTTCTTCGCCGCGCTGACCGGTACGCTGTACGTGGCGACCCCGCAGCTCGAGAATGCGCTCTACCGGGACGCGCTCCACACGAATTCCGTGGGCGAACCGAAGCCGCTGGCGGAACAAATCGCCACGGCGGAAAAGGCCGTTGGCTCAGATTTGCGTTTGCACGCCGTTCGCCCGGGGCTGGTTGAAGGTGAAACCACCCGCGTGATGTTTGCGGACCCGACGCTGGGGCCCTCGGAAAACCGGGCAATCTTTATCGATCCGGTAAGCCTCACGGTGCTGGGGGATATGACGGTGTACGGTACCAGCGGGATTTTACCGCTGCGTCAGACCATTGATTATCTGCATACCTCTCTGATGCTGGGCGATATTGGGCGGCTCTATAGCGAACTGGCCGCTTCCTGGATTTGGGTGGCCGCACTGGGAGGGATTGCCCTGTGGTTTTATACCCGACCAAAACGCCGGATTAACAATCGCTTCCAGAACCGCCGTCGGGTGCATGTGACGCTCGGCTGGATATTACTGGGGGGCATGCTGCTCTTCTCTGCAACCGGCCTGACCTGGTCCCAGTGGGCGGGCGGGAACGTGGATAAGCTGCGTGCAGAGATGAACTGGCTCACCCCGCAGGTGAACACGACGCTATCCGGCCAACATGAGGTCGTGGATGAACATGCCGAACACCGTGGCCATCACGGCGGAATGGTGATGCCGGAAATGGCGATGGATCTGACGCGGTTTGACGGCGTGTTGAGCGCGGCGCGTAAAGCGGGGATTGATGCCAACAGGCTGGAGATCCGCCCGGCGAAAACAATGGATCGCGCATGGACAGTGACGGAGATCGACCGCAGCTGGCCGACTCAGGTGGACGCCGTTGCGGTTGATCCCGGTACGATGCAGATCCTCGACAGAACCCGATTCGAGGATTTCCCGCTCATGGCAAAACTGACCCGCTGGGGCGTGGATTTCCATATGGGGATCTTATTCGGGCTGGTGAATCAGCTGCTGCTCGTTGCTTTCGGCCTTGCCCTGTGCGTGCTTATCATCTGGGGATACCGGATGTGGTGGATGCGTCGTCCGGCACAGTCGGCAATGAATCCGGTGCAGACGCTTACTCAGAGCTGGCTGGCGCTGTCAGGGTGGGGAAGAGGTGTTACCGTGGTCATCAGCGCACTGCTGGGGCTGGCTTTGCCGGTGATGGGCGTGAGTCTGGCGCTGTTTGTTCTGATTGACTGGCTGCGCTGGCGAGCGGCAACAGGCGTGTCGCTCACCGAATCATCCGCTAAATAATCCTATGGCGCGCTGATAACCACTGACACCCGGCGGTTTTCAGCGCGCCCTTGTGCAGTGCTATTGCTCGCAATCGGATATTTTTGGCCTAATCCCCGGGTGGTGAGATTGCTGCGCGGGATATTCGCGCCCTTCGCCCAGGCGTCGGCCACGGCATTGGCGCGTTTTAACGACAGGGCTTCGTTGTAGCTTGCTTCACCGTAATTATCGGTATGACCGTCCATTCGCGCGTGATTCAGGCCAGTTTTCGCCAGACGAGAGGCCATGGACTGGATCTGTGTTTCACTTTCCGGACGCAGTCTGGCGTCATTCTTATCAAAGAGGATGGTGTCCGACATACCAAGCGACCAGTCGCCGTTCAGTTCGTTAAAACCGTATGACTTCATCGCCGCGATTTGCTCAGGTGTGAACTTGCCCTGGGGCGGCGACTGACAGCCAGCCAGAACCAGTGAGGCCATAACTAACGGCGCGAAGTATCGTTTTAACATAGTATTTCCTTCCTAACTTATTGTTTTTGTACGCTGGTTTTTGACCTGGTACATATTACGGTCGGCTTTCTCCAGTAATGCTTCAACGGACGCATTTTCCCACGCCAGAGCAAAGCCAATGCTGAGTGACATCGATGCTTTTTGTCCGTTATGCAGATCAAACGGACGGATAAACTGCTGCGCTAGCGCAGCACAAATGTGTTGAACCTCTGGTTCAGAATGCACCCCGTACAGCACCATGGCAAATTCGTCACCGCCAAGGCGGTAGGACTGGTGGCGTTTATCGCCAAATTCCACCATCCTGCTGGCGACTTCAATCAGCACGCAGTCTCCTGCCGCGTGTCCCCAGGTGTCGTTAATAAACTTAAAATTATCACCGTCGAGGAAGAGCAGGGCCGAGTTTGTTTTTGCCGAGGGGTCATTCATTAATGCCGCAATACTGTTACGAAACGCAGCGCGGTTAGCAAGACCGGTGAGCGGGTCGTGCATGGCGGTACGAAGCAGTTGAGCGTTTTTCGCCTGGAGCTTAAGCTGCCACTCCTCCATCTCGTCCAGCAGGCTGTTGAAGTCTTCTCCAAACTGATGGAATTCTTCAATGCGCCCATCTTTCACCCGACGGGAAAAGTTGCGATTGGTGCGGACGTCATGCACAACGTCGGTGATATTTTGCAGCGCCGTGACCATGCCGCGGTGCAGAGACTGGGTAATGGTGAGCGCGACGACGGTTGCAAAAAGAATACAGCCGGTGAGGACGGCAAACGACATCCAGATGAAATGGCTGATAAGGCTGTCACGCGCGGTAAGACGTATTTCACCTATCTTCGCGCCGTTGTGCAGGATGGGCTGCGCAACCGGAACGGGGAAAAGCCAGCGGCTTACCAGCGCCCCCAGCGTGTCGTTATTATCCTTCGGGTTCCAGGACCAGTAGGCAAAGCGCTTTTTATGCCCGTTGATGACTTCTGCTACGGCAAACTGCCCCTGCTTACCCAGCGCAGCGAGCGTTTCGTTGGCCGCCAGTGAATCGTTGAAAACCAGAGAGGCTTCAAGGCTGTGGCTCATTGTGGCGCCGGTTAATTCGAGATTTTTTTGCGCGTATTGTTTTAATGTTACGACCGAGGCAAAACAGAGCAACAGCCATATTAACGTCATTGTGATGATGACGCTTATCATGCTGTTTCGCCTCAGCGTTCTTTTAAAGGTCGGACGCTGCGTCGAGATGAAATCTTTATCCATGCTGCTTATTCCGTGCAAGCATCAATACATCCGGGTTAACCCTGACGCCACTGCGTGTCAACGCATCCAGATTGACGGAAAATCGCACCTGGCCACGATCGATTATCAGGCAAAAGGCGCTGCCAATAACACATTCCGGATTTTGCTCTGAGATTAATAGCAATGCTCTGCCCTGATATTGACTTATTAATTCAAGTTGTTTCGCAGGTGGTTCAGTCCCGAAATAAACAGCATCGCATGTCGCGGCCAGGGCTTCCCGATCGTTACGTACAATAACGGGGGTATAAGGTAACTCGTTATGCCCCTGGTTTTCGCTGAGCGCGTGCGTATAGTGAGAAGTGGCATAGATGCAGAGTTTAGGCTGACCGGAAAGCGACGGCCATCGCGTATAGCTCACTATGCCTGAGACAATAGAACGTACCGATTTATCTGTCTCCGAGAGCGCGCCTGCCATCGCCGGGCCCACCATAAGGAACAGCATTAGCACCAGAGTGAGTCGGAACAAAGAGTTCAAGTATAAATTTCTCACCAGAATCCGCCGTACCGCTCCGGAAATAGATGTCCTTAAGAGTTGCGGGCAGAATACCATTGTTTATCAGAACCGTCATTATGTCAGAAATAGCCCATGGCTGACCTAAGCTAAATCCTACAGTTGTTTATTTTCCAAAGAATAAAAGCAGACTTAATTAAGCCTGCTGGAACGCATACTTTCATCCATTCCTTTTTGCCATGACGCATGCAGTTTCGCTGCATTTTCAACAGTATCACAACTGGCTGGATAAGATTTGCCCGCTAATCCCCATGCATGAATAAAGCCTTCTTCACACACTTTCTTCTGACCATCAGCATAGCCGCGAAGATATTCATTACGATCGACGTGGGGGTCGTTAAAACTATCGGCCAGGGTCTGGTTATCTTTAACCGGCAGGCCATTTATGGCGTCTTCTTTACCCGCGCTGAACCAGTCCGGGCTCGTCCAGTTGGGCTGGAAAGTGTAAGGATTAATCTGACAGCCCGATAAAAACAGCGACAGCAGGACGAAAGCAATCGATCGCATAACCCTTCTCCTTTTTCTTCAGCATAGCCTGGCGGAAGAAATTTAGAGTGTAATTTAAAGTTTACGATTTTAGCGGCTGATTTTTGCCTTTATTGTGCGACTGTAAACTAATATGTACGTATTTTGGATTGAAATGTTTACTTTTTATGGTATCGTGGTTTCACCTCACTGAGGAAAACAACTATCGCAAACGAGCTTTACAGGATCGCTATCATGCAAAAAGACGCGCTGAACAACGTACATATCACTGACGAACAGGTTTTGATTACCCCGGATCAACTGAAAGCGGAGTTTCCGCTGAGCGCCGCGCAGGAGGCTCAGATCGAGCACTCTCGCCAGACCATTTCTGACATTATCGCTGGCCGCGATCCGCGCCTGCTGGTGGTGTGTGGTCCTTGCTCTATTCACGATCCTGAAACCGCCATTGAGTATGCGCGTCGATTTAAAGCATTAGCGGAGGAGGTCAGCGATAGCCTCTATCTGGTGATGCGCGTCTATTTTGAAAAGCCACGCACGACGGTTGGCTGGAAAGGATTGATCAACGATCCGCACATGGATGGCTCGTTTGATGTGGAAGCAGGCCTGAAGATTGCGCGTCGCCTGCTGGTGGAACTGGTCAGCATGGGGCTGCCGCTGGCAACCGAAGCGCTGGATCCAAACAGCCCGCAATACCTGGGCGATCTGTTTAGCTGGTCCGCAATTGGTGCGCGTACGACTGAATCGCAAACCCACCGTGAGATGGCGTCTGGCCTGTCGATGCCGGTTGGCTTTAAAAACGGTACCGATGGCAGCTTGGCGACGGCGATCAACGCCATGCGCGCCGCCGCCATGCCGCACCGCTTTGTCGGTATCAACCAGGCGGGCCAGGTGTGCCTGCTGCAAACGCAGGGCAACCCGGACGGTCATGTGATCCTGCGCGGCGGTAAAGCGCCAAACTACAGCCCGGCGGACGTGGCGCAGTGTGAAAAAGAGATGGAACAGGCGGGACTGCGTCCGGCACTGATGGTAGATTGCAGTCATGGTAATTCGAATAAAGATTACCGTCGCCAGCCAGCGGTTGCGGAATCCGTGGTCGCACAGATCAAAGACGGAAACCGTTCGATTATCGGCCTGATGATTGAGAGCAACATTCATGAAGGTAATCAGTCATCAGAACAGCCGCGCAGCGCGATGAAGCACGGCGTCTCCGTGACGGATGCCTGCATCAGCTGGGAAACCACCGATGCGCTGCTGCGTGAGATCCATAAAGATTTAAGCGGCCAGCTGGCGACGCGTCTGGCTTAAGAGGGTAGTTATGGTTGCTGAATTGACCGCACTGCGCGATCAAATTGATGAAGTGGATAAGGCGCTGCTGGACCTGCTGGCGCGCCGCATGGCGCTTGTTGCCGAAGTCGGTGAGGTGAAAAGCAAATACGGCCTGCCGATTTACGTCCCGGAGCGCGAAGCCTCAATGCTGGCCTCCCGTCGTAAAGAGGCGCAGGCGCTGGGCGTTTCGCCGGATTTGATTGAAGATGTTCTGCGTCGCGTGATGCGGGAATCCTATTCCAGCGAAAACGACAAGGGCTTTAAAACTCTCTGTCCGTCCCTGCGTCCGGTGGTGATTGTTGGCGGAGCAGGGCAGATGGGGCGTCTGTTCGAGAAAATGCTGACGCTTTCTGGCTATCAGGTGCGCATTCTGGAAAAAGAGGACTGGGCACAAGCACCGGAACTGATGAAAGATGCCGGAATGGTTATCGTCAGCGTACCGATCCACGTGACGGAGCAGATCATCGGGAAGCTTCCTCCTTTACCAAAAGACTGCATTCTGGTGGATCTGGCTTCCGTTAAAAACGGTCCTCTGCAGGCGATGCTGGCTGCGCATACGGGCCCGGTGCTGGGGCTGCACCCGATGTTTGGCCCGGACAGCGGCAGCCTGGCAAAGCAGGTGGTGGTTTACTGCGACGGTCGTCAGCCGGAAGCCTATCAGTGGTTCCTGGAACAGATTCAGGTCTGGGGCGCGAGGCTGCACCGCATCAGCGCGGTCGAGCACGATCAGAACATGGCGTTCATTCAGGCGCTGCGCCACTTTGCGACCTTTGCCTACGGCCTGCATCTGGCGGAAGAGAACGTGCAGCTTGAACAGCTGCTGGCGCTCTCTTCACCCATCTATCGTCTTGAGCTGGCGATGGTCGGGCGTCTGTTTGCGCAGGATCCCCAGCTTTACGCCGACATCATCATGTCGTCTGAAAATAACCTGGCGCTGATCAAGCGCTACTATCAGCGCTTTGGCGAAGCCATTACGCTGCTGGAGCACGGAGACAAGCAGGCGTTTATCGACAGCTTCCGCAAAGTGGAGCACTGGTTCGGCGATTACGCCACGCGTTTCCAGAGTGAAAGCCGCACGCTGTTGCGCCAGGCAAATGACAGTCGCCAGTAATCCAATGATGTATATACTGAAAGCCAGCAATGCTGGCTTTTTTCATTTTGGGGAACTGTCATGGCTGAACCGCAGCTGCTGTTGAACTACACCGGGCATCTGCCCGAATGCCCGACGTGGAGCGCAGAAGAAAATGCGCTTTACTGGGCGGATATTCTGGAAGGGGAGATCCACCGCTACCACCTGCCGACGGCGGAACATACCGTGCTTTCTTTCCACGAGGAGGTGGGCTGTTTCGCGCTGCGCGAGCAGGGTGGTTTTATCGTTGCGATGCGCACGGGCATCTGGCTAACCGATAAACACGGACTGCTGCGCCGCAAGGTGTGTGATAACCCCTCTAACCCGCAGCTGGCGCGTTTTAACGATGGGGGCACCGACCATCAGGGCCGGTTCTATGCGGGCACGTTCTGGGGGCCGGGAGATTACAACGGCGCCCTGCTGATGCGCATCGACAACGACCTGACGCCGAAGGTGATCCAGTGCGATATTCACGGGCACAACGGCTTAGCGTTTACCCCGGATAAGCAGTGGATGTTTACCTCAGACACGCCAAACGGCGTAATTTACCGCACGCCGCTTAACGAGCAGGGCGAACCCGGCAGGCGTGAGGTGTTTCGTCAGTTTAAAGAGGGCGAGGGGATACCGGACGGTGCGGCGATGGATGTGGAAGGCTGCTACTGGAGCGCGCTGTTTGACGGCTGGCGTATCGCGCGTTTTTCTCCACAAGGGGAGCAACTGGAAGAATACCGCATGCCGGTGCGTTGCCCGACGATGGTCTGCTTTGGCGGCGATGATATGAAAACGCTGTTCATTACCACCACGCGGGAAAATATGGATGCGGAGGAGGTGGCGAAGTATCCGCTTTCCGGAGCCGTCTTCACCCTGCCGGTTAATGTGGCAGGGATGAAGAAAAGCCGTTTTATCGAATGCTAGCTTGGATCGACCGGGACGACGTTTTCGCTCGGATAGCAGCCCAGCACTTTCATTGAACGGGTAATTTCACCCAGTTCGCGCAGGGCTTTCTGCATGGATGCAGATTCCAGGTTGGCCTGGATATCGAGGTAAAACATCTCTTCCCATGGATTACCGTGGATTGGGCGTGATTCCAGCCTGGTCATGATCAAATTGTGGTTGCGCAGCACCAGCAGGGCTTCTACCAGCGCGCCCGCCTGCTGGCCGGTCGCCATCAGCAGCGTGGTTTTCGCCGGCACCTGGTCTGACACGTTGATTGCCTTGCGGGCCAGCACCACGAAGCGGGTAATGTTTTGCGTCTGGTTAGCAAGATTGCGTTCCAGAACCTGTAAGCCATACAGCGCGCCGCCCGCTTCGCTGCCGAGCGCAGCAACGGTTGGGGAGTTGGCTTGCGCTACTTTTTCCATTGCCGCCGAGGTGCTTTCGGTGTACTCAATTTTCCAGTTCGGATAGCGGTTCAGAAACTGGCTACACTGCTGGAAAGGCTGCGGATGGCTGTAGACCGTTTCGATCGTGTTCAGGTCCGTTGAACCGGAGACCAGCACGCAGTGATCGATAGGGATCGTCAGCTCGCCGACCAGCGACAGGCTGGTATGCTGCAGTAGATCGTAGACGTCGTTGATGGCGCCGGAACTGGTGTTTTCAATCGGCACCACGGCGTAATCCGCCTGGCCGGTCTCAACCTGGTTAAAAATATCGGCGAATTTTGCGCAGCCGCTCTCAATAAACTCTTCAAAATGACGTGCGGCATACTGGCGTGCGGCCAGATGAGAGTAGGAGCCTTTAGGCCCGAGGAAGGCGATGCGCGCCGAGTGCGGGTTGGTTTTATTGAGATGCTGCTGGAGTAGCGCTTGCTGGGTCAGAACGGAATCTTCGATGATGAGCTGGAACAGCCGGGTGATGTAGTGGGCATCGAGGTGATGCGCTTTGCCGAGCTGGATGAGACGTTCCAGCAGATCCCGCTCGCGGTCGATGTCACGGACCGGACGATGGGAGTCCAGCTTGGCTTTGCCCACTTCAACGGCGAGGGCGCGACGTTCGGCCAGCAGCGCCAGTAATTTTTCATCCAGCGCGCTGATTTTTACTCGCAGATCCAGTAACGGGTTTTCCGGTGTCATAGTGTTGCCTGTCTCATTTTATCGTTATCAATAAAAAAGGCCCCCCGGTGTGGGAGGCCTTGTTGTTCGTCTTCGCATTCTTTATCACACGACGAAACGCCTCCCGTTCAGGGGAAGGTAAAAAAGAATGCGAAGAAGAACGGCGTAAGTTTCATAAAGTCATCCTGTGATTGATACCGTTAAAGTACCCGTACTGTTTTCACCCTGTCAATAAAAAACGCGCCCGAAGGCGCGTTGGCGGTACACTCAATTTAAAGGATTACTCTTCTTCAACTTCTTCCGCGAAGCTGGCGTCTTTCACCGACGTTGCGGCGCGACGGGCTTCACCTTTGTGTTGCACTTTATTGAGCTGCCGTTCCAGCTTGTTGATCAAATCGTTGATTGCGGTGTACATATCCTCATGTTTTGCGCTGGCGACCAGATGGCCGTTTGGAGTATTGATAGTTGCGTCAGCGATGAAACCCTGGGGCTCCTTGGACAGGATGATATGTGGATTAATCAAATGTGTTTGCCATTTATCCAGTTTGGCGAGACGGTCTGCGACGTGCTGGCGAATTGCCGGAGTAATTTCCATTTGTTTACTGGTAATGTTCATTGTCATAAATTTTACCTCTTGTCTTTCCGTCTTGGTGATTCCAGCATACCCGACCTAATGTCAAAATGTGTGATTTAGATCACGTTATTTTGTCGGTTTTTGTCAGGGAATCTTTTTTGTGAGGCAGGGCAGGAAGAGATGAGATTTACCTTGTGGAAGGTACGAATTACGGTCATAGTTGACGGGATGTGTTGAGGCTAAAGCGCTTCAGCGGATGTCTGAATTGAATAAAAAAACGGCAGCCTTCGGGCTGTAATGCCAGTCAGTTAAGACTCTGACTGGCCCTTTTTCGGGGCTGTGGGGTATCTCCAGGGCCTTTCCTTTAC